>NZ_JBELZM010000003.1:0-246488 GCF_040273735.1 Solibacillus sp.
AGTAGCTCAGTTGGTAGAGCATCCGGCTGTTAACCGGCAGGTCGCAGGTTCGAGTCCTGCCTTCGGAGCCATTTTTTCTATTTTAGGGGACATACTCAAGAGGCTGAAGAGGCGCCCCTGCTAAGGGTGTAGGTCGCGTAAGCGGCGCGAGGGTTCAAATCCCTCTGTCTCCGCCATCGGCCCGTTGGTCAAGTGGTTAAGACACCGCCCTTTCACGGCGGTAACACGGGTTCGAATCCCGTACGGGTCATACATAGGAAAACAGAAAACGCTAAGTACATATTACAATGTACTTAGCGTTTTTTTTGTATAAAAGGAGCTGGGCTTGTGAATGAACGTTTAAGAGTATTTGATCAAGATTATAAGGAAACGGGCATTGAACAACGTGATCTCATTCATGCAAAAGGTTATTGGCATGAAGTGTTTCATTGCTGGATTATTGAAAAAACAAATTCTGAGTGGCGCATTTATTTACAGCTTAGAAGCAAAAATAAAAAGGATTACCCAAATCAATTTGATATTACGGCAGCGGGTCATATACTGGCAACGGAGACGATTGAGGATGGTGTACGCGAATTAGAGGAAGAAGTAGGAATTAAAGTAATGTTTTCGCAATTAACGTCACTTGGAGTTATTCCGTACAGTATAGACAATGAAAAAATTAAGGATTATGAGTTTGCAAATGTATTTGTTTATGAGTTAACAGGAGGAATTGATCAGTTTACACTTCAACGCGAAGAACTCGATGGTATATACTCTGCTAACTTAAAACAATTTAAATTGCTTGCTACACGTAAAATAAAGAAAATCGAAGTATCGGGTTATAAATACGTAAAAGATTTACGTCATTATGAAGTGAAACAGATCGGACTAGAACAAATGTCTGCACTACCTGAAAGCTATTTGCTTGAGTTTATCCCGAGATTAGAAAAGATGTTAAATTGAAGCAGCCTGAAAACTTAGGTTAGCTTCTTTTTTATAGAAATAATTTAGAAAATATCTTTTGCTATTGACCTTCACGTTGCGTCAACCTTTATAGTACTAAATAGGAGGTGGTCACGTGCTAATTAACGAACTAGTCAAGCTATCGGGTGTGAGTGCACGCACACTACGTTATTATGATGAAATAGGTTTGCTGAGACCTTCTGCAGTTGGGGGAAATGGCTACCGGCAATATAGCCAAGAGGATATTGACCGGTTACAGCAAATACTATTTTACCGGGAGCTTGATTTTAAATTAGAGGAAATAAAAAAATTGCTCGATCATCCTGATTATGAAGTAAAAGAAGCACTAAAAAAACAATCCGAGCTTTTAAAAAAGAAAAGACAATTTATCGATGATCTCCTAATAACAATAGAACAAACAATACAAACGATGGAAGGGGAACTTATGATGACAAATGAACAAAAGTTTGACGTGTTTAAAAACAAATTGATTAAAGAAAATGAAAAGAGCTATGGCCACGAAATACGTGATAAATACGGTGAAGCTCAAGTGGAAGCGAGCAATAAAAAATTTAGGGAAATGACAGAAGAGCAATATAATGCGATGCAGCAATTAGAAAATCAACTGTTTGAACGATTAAAAGAAGCGATGGCGTCCGGAGATGTAACGTCAGACGTTGCTATGGAAGCAGCGGAGCTTCATAAACGCTGGCTAAGCTTCTCCTGGGCAAAGTATACCCCAGAAGCACATATAGGCCTAGCGCAAATTTATGTAAGCGATGAACGGTTTACTGCTTACTATGATGAGCGTGTCGATCCCGGTGCTACACAATTTTTGCATGATGTAATCGCTGTATATGCAGCGAACAAATAAGAAAAGATGTTTAGAAATCCTCATATAGGTAATATTTTATTATTAGAAAAAAGGGGGATTTTATATGGATATCAATCAATTACAACAATTGCGCAGCATCTTGGAAGAGGAGCTTGCAACCTTGCAGGAGCATGTTAATGAAGAACCGCCATTAGAGGATACAGAAATAACTGCAGTTGATAATCATCCAGCAGATGCAGCAACCGATTTAACGACAATTGTTACAGAAAAAACATTAAGCGAGTTGAAGGAAGACGAAATCGAAAGAATTCAAACGGCTCTAAACGCAATGGATGAGGGCACATACGGGGAATGTATCGTATGTGGAAAAGAGATTCCTTTTGAGCGTTTAGAAGCGATTCCGACAGCTTTAACATGTATAGATCATGTAGAAGAAGTGACGCAATAGTAAAAGAGGTATGTTGATTATTCAACATACCTCTACTAGTTTTAAATGAAATATGAAATTAATAGACCTACAGCCAACAAGAAACCGAAAATCGTGTTTGTTTGGGCTGTATATTTCATTGCCGGCATTACTTCAAGCGGTTTTTCTTTTGCCCGGAATAATTTAATCGCTTCAATCGGTTTCTTCACGCTTAATAATACAAGCAGTGCCCATGGTGTTAAATGGCCCAGAACTACAAGAACGAAGATCCAAATATACGAAACTATAAAGAAACCAGCAAGTACTGTTACAGCGTTATGTCGGCCAACTAAAATGGCCATCGTTTTACGTCCGCCTTCTGTATCTCCAACAATATCCCGAATATTATTAGAAAGCATAATGGCCCCAACTAAAATCATACTTGGTACAGAAATAATTACAGCATCAGCTGTTACATCTCCTGTTTGAATAAAGAAGGCTATTAGAACAATACCCATACCCATTACGGCCCCTGAAACCAGCTCCCCGAACGGTGAATAAGCAATCGGATACGGTCCTCCGGTATACAAATAGCCGATCAGCATACATACAAGACCGACAGCAACAAGCCACCAGGATGTCATGGCACATATGTAAACACCTAATAGCATCGCAATGCCGTAAAAGCTTAGCGCAATAGCCATAATTGTTTTTGGTGCTACACCATGTCGGACGATTGTGCCCCCAATACCGACTGAATTTTCATTATCCAGGCCTAGTTTATAATCATAATATTCATTGAACATATTAGTTGCTGCCTGTATTAGCATACTCGCAATAAGCATTGCGAAAAATAGTCCGAAATGAATTGTTTCATGATTTATTGAAAGTGCCATAGACGTACCTAATAATACCGGTACAAATGAAGCTGTTAATGTGTGGGGACGTGTTAAATGCCACCAAACTTTAAATCCCTTGTCCGCTTCAACGACTTTTGTCATAAAAAAACGCTCCTAACTAAATACAATTATCTAAACTATTGTAATGCAAATAAAACAAATTGAACAGAGTGAAGAGACAATACATGTAACGTTTGCTCGAAAAATGTTATGATAAGAAGGTATTATTTACTGCGCGAACGCAAAAAAAATGAGCAAATTATATAAAAATTCAGGCACGTATTAAAATAACGCTATACTTGCATCATACTTAGTGAATTTGCAACATGACGGAGGGAATTTTCATGCAACACAAGTGGTACAACGCCACTGAAATAGAAGTAGGCTCAAATTCAAAGCAAATTTTTTATATGGAAACAATCGAAGTAAGCCGATTATCCGCATTGGCATTTTTTGCCGCAGGCGAATCGAAGTATAAAGGGAAACGAAACTACTGGCAAAATCGTGAAAAAACCTTCACTTTGGTTGGTTTAGGACATGCCTATACAATCGAAAACTATGCTTCTGACGCTCGTTTCGATTTAGTGGAACGTGAATGGAAAAAACTGACGAGTCAAATCATACAGGAAGATCAGCATCTGCAGCCAATCCTTTTCGGCGGCTTTACTTTTGATCCGCAAAATGAAGTTTCGCCGGAATGGACAAATTTCCCGCAAAGCTATTTTACTGTCGCAACACATCAGTTAGTTATTCGCAATGACAAAGCTTATGTAACAATTAACTATATTACGGATAAGGAAAACAGCGCGAAAACTTTTGAAGCACTTCGTAAAGAACGTGATGAACTCATTCATGCAGCACAGGTGAAGGAAGTTAAAACTTATCCGAAACCGACGATGACAAGCTATATGGAACCGTATAAGCAGGAATATTTGAATTCCATCACTAAGGTGACAGGACTGATCAAAGCAAACGAAGCGCAAAAGGTTGTCATTGCAAGATCTTTAGCATTGCAATTTGAGGAAACGATTACATCTCCGCAAATTCTGTCACATGTCGTACATGAGCAGCCGGAGAGCTATTTGTTTGGCTTGGAGCATGGTGATTTACTGTTTTACGGCGCTTCACCGGAACGTTTAGTAAAAGTAGACAGCGGGCGTGCCTATTCTTCATGTGTAGCAGGCTCGATTAAGCGCGGTACAACAGCTGAAGCCGACGAGGAATTAGGAAAAACATTGCTGAGCGATCTGAAAAATCTGGGTGAGCATCATTATGTTGTTGAGATGATTACCGATACGTTTAACAAGAATTGTACAAAAGTAAAAGTCCCTCATGGACCGAAGCTATTAAAAATTCGTGATATTCAGCATTTATATACACCTGTTGAAGGACAGTTGAATGAAGATGCAACAATTTTGCAACTCGTAAAACATTTGCATCCAACACCAGCTTTAGGCGGTGTTCCGCGTGAACAGGCAATGGAAATAATCCGGACATATGAGCCGATGAATCGAGGGCTGTATGCGGCACCAATCGGCTGGCTGGATGCCGATGGTAATGGCGAGTTTGCAGTAGCAATTCGTTCGGCAGCATTAGTACAGGATAAAGCGTATTTATATGCAGGCGGAGGCATTGTCGAAGATTCGGAAGCACAATCGGAATATGAAGAGACACTCGTGAAATTCCGTCCAATGCTTCGAGCTTTAGGAGGCCAATTACATGAATGATCGTGAAGTATTATCCAACTATGTTTATACAATTGTGTCAGCGTTAGTAGCATCTGGTGTAGAGCAGGTTGTCGTAAGTCCCGGCTCCCGCTCTACACCGCTTGCCTATGCATTTGCCTCAACGAAGGAAATCGAAATGCATCGCCAAGTCGATGAACGGGCCGCAGCCTTTTATGCGCTTGGCTTAGCTAAATCGACGGCAAAACCAGTCGTACTCGTATGTACATCAGGAACAGCAGCGGCCAATTACTATCCTGCCATTGTCGAAGCAAAATATGCTCGAGTGCCGCTAATCGTTTTAACAGCAGACCGTCCGCATGAATTGCGTGAAGTAGGAGCACCTCAAACGATCAATCAAGTGCGGTTATACGGTGAAAATGTGAAATGGTCGGCAGAATTTCCGATTCCGGATGAGGCACCGCAAACGATTCCATTTATCGAACGCCATACAGTGCGTGCGGTAAATATTGCAACGACAGCACCGTTTGGACCAGTCCATTTAAATATACCGTTCCGTGAACCGTTAATCATTGATTTTGCGGAAAAATTGCCGGTTTCAAGCTATATTAAAAGCTATACAAATGAGCTTCAGCCTTCCAAGCAAGCGGTAACTGAACTGACAGAAATCATTGAACAAACAACGACTGGGATCCTGATCGTAGGAGAATTGCCGTTAGGAACGAACACGGAACATTTATGGGATTTTATTCGTGAAGTGAAATGGCCGGTAATGATTGAAAGCTTATCGAACTTGCGCACAGAAATTCCGGAAGATTGCCAAATATATGCGATTACTACATATGATGCATTGATGAAAAATGAGCGCTTCAAGCGAAATGTCCGACCACAAACGGTCATTCGATTCGGGGCACAGCCTGTTTCTAAATTTTTAATGCAGTTTATCGTACAGGCGAACCCGCAAAGCTATATTGTCATCGATGAAGATCCGATGTATAGAGATTCTACTCATATGTCGACACATTTCATTCATGCCTTACCTGGAGAATGGCTGTCGGATGTGAAATTAGGGCATTCTCAAGCAGAAATGGCATACGTTCAATTTTGGAAAATGGCGGATTTGCTAGCTGCTGATGTCATTGAAAAGTACAGTCAATTTGCCGATGACGAAGGGGCAATGGTACAGGCATTCCTTACAAGTATTGAAGAAAATTCCGACATTTATGTCAGCAGCAGTATGCCGATTCGTGATATTGATACGTTTTTACTTACTCAAAATCGCCCTGTTCAAATTTTCGCAAACCGCGGAGCAAATGGAATTGATGGGGTAACATCTACAGCACTTGGCTTCAGTAATGGTCGCAAAAACCGCAAAACGTATTTATTGATTGGCGATTTAGCATTTTTGCATGATGCTAATGCATTTGTTGCAAGCCGTTATCAGCAATGCGATTTAACGGTAATAGTCATGAATAATGACGGTGGCGGCATTTTCTCTTATTTACCGCAATCGAAGGTTGAGGAGCATTATGAAGATCTTTTTGGTACACCGACTGCATTGACATTCGAACAAATGGCCAAAATGTATGAGCTGGATTACGTAAAAGCAACATCATTGGAGCAATTTACGACTGCATTGGCTGCGGATAAAGAAACATCAATTAAACTAATCGAAGCATTTACAGATCGGGAAGAGAATGTGAAGCAGCACCGTCAGCTATGGGCACGGATTCAAGAGGTGATGGAACAATGGCTCGATTCACTGTAAAAGGGTTGGATGTGCATATTGAACAGTGGAATGAACAGGCAACTCAAACGATTGTATTTCTCCACGGTTTTACTGGGAGCACAAATACTTGGGAAAAGATTGTTTCGCAACTGCCGTCAGACATCCGGTGTATTGCTGTTGATTTAATCGGACACGGTAAAACAGCAGCACCGGGTACTGTTGAATTCTACTCGATGGCATTTCAAGTGGAACTGCTGAATGAACTGTTTCATCAACTACAGCTTGATACTTTCTCGCTGGTAGGGTATTCGATGGGAGGTCGTGTGGCACTGAGCTATGCGGTTCGTTATCCATCTGGAATCAAGCATCTGCTTTTGGAAAGTGCTTCTCCCGGTCTAATGGATGAACAGCAGCGTACTATACGAAAACAGGCGGATGGTACACTCGCGGAAAAGATACTTGAAAATGGGATTGAGTCATTCGTAAACAAGTGGGAAAATATTGCTCTGTTTGCTTCTCAAAAAAGTCTTCCTGCAGAAGTACAGCAGGAAATTCGATCCGAGCGAATACAGCAAAGGGAAATCGGTCTTGCAAACAGTCTGCGCGGTATGGGGACAGGTGTAATGCCGGAACTTTGGGGCAAGCTTGATACATTAACAATGCCTGTGACACTCCTAACCGGACAGCTTGACGGAAAATTCGTTCAATTAAACAATGAAATGCAAGAGCGTATCGAAAAAGCAAATCATCTTATAATTCCAGCAGTTGGCCACGCAATTCATGTGGAAAATCCGACAAAGTTTGCTACAATAGTAAAGGAAACGATTTCATAACCGAATTAGGAGGCAATATATATGACAAAGCAACGTCTATGGACATCTTTACATACTTACGAAGATATTAAGTATGAATACTATAACGGAATCGCAAAAATTACGATTAACCGTCCAGAAGTTCGCAACGCTTTCCGTCCAAAAACAACAGCGGAAATGATCGATGCTTTCACACGTGCCCGTGATGATGAGCGTGTTGGCGTAATTATTTTAACAGGTGAGGGCGAGCATGCATTCTGCTCAGGCGGCGACCAAAAAGTGCGCGGTCATGGCGGCTATGTAGGCGATGATGAAATTCCTCGCTTAAACGTTTTGGATTTACAAACGTTAATCCGTAAAATTCCTAAACCGGTTGTAGCGATGGTAGCAGGTTATGCAATCGGCGGCGGTCACGTACTGCACGTAGTTTGTGACTTAACAATCGCTGCAGAAAATGCACGTTTCGGTCAAACAGGACCTAAAGTGGGTTCGTTCGATGCTGGTTACGGTTCAGGTTACCTAGCACGTATCGTAGGACACAAAAAGGCTCGTGAAATCTGGTACCTATGCCGTCAGTACGATGCGCAGCAAGCACTTGAAATGGGCTTAGTAAACACAGTTGTACCATATGAGCAGTTAGAAGATGAAACAGTAAAATGGTGTGAAGAGATGCTGGAAATGTCTCCAACAGCATTACGTTTCTTAAAAGCTGCAATGAACGCAGACACTGACGGCTTAGCTGGTATCCAACAGCTTGCTGGTGATGCGACACTTCTTTACTACACAACTGATGAAGCAAAAGAAGGCCGCGATGCATTCAAAGAGAAACGTAAACCAGACTTCGGTCAATTCCCACGTTTCCCTTGATTTGTTCGTTATAATATTCAAAAGGGATGTCCGAAAACTTTGGACATCCCTTTTCTTTACGATAGGAGGAAAAATGGATGCAGCCAAACTGGATTAAGCAACGTGCCTATTTGACACCGAATCGGGTTGCACTGAGCTTTCATAACGAGCAATGGACGTTTAAAGAGCTTTATTTAAAGTCTGTCAGCTTAGCATATAAATTAAATACACTTCGGTTAACAAACGGAAAACGGGTAGCTATTTTAGCACCTTCTACACCGCCTTTAATCGAACTGCTTTATGCATGTATGCAGGCACAGTGTGAGATGGTGCTGCTAAATGGAAGACTTGCTAAGCAGGAGCTTGCGTATCAAGTTGAGGATGCAGAAGTAGAAGCGATATTAGTAGCCGATGAAGAGCTTGCCAAACTTCCTGATGATGCCCGGATCATTCCATTTTCCAAACTTTATGAGACAACTGAGTCGGAATATGAGATTGCAGCACAGTGGGAAGAGGACTTTGCACTGACAATCATGTATACATCCGGAACAACAGGGTTTCCGAAGGGCGTTTGCCAGACTGTTTCAAACCATAGTTCCAGCGCAATCAGCTCAGCATTGAACTTAGGCATTTCAGAGAAGGATACATGGCTTTGTACTGTTCCGATTTTTCATATAAGTGGTTTTTCGATTGTCGTCCGTTCATTGCTGTATGGGATGAAAATACGTTTATATGAAAAATTCGATGCCAAAGAGTGTGCTCAGGAAATTATGGAAGGTACCGTTACGAAAATGTCGGTCGTTTCGGTCATTCTTGAAAATATACTTTCCGAAATGGAGCAGGCGGGCCAAAAAGCACATCCGCATTTTACAACCGCTTTGGCAGGTGGCGGTCCAGTACCGGCCGATTATTTAAAGCGTGCGGAAAAACTGGATTTACATGTTGCCCAAACTTACGGGATGACTGAAACGTCTTCACAAACCGCGACATTGGCAAACGAGGATGCCATGACATATATCGGTTCTGCCGGCAAGCCTCTGTTTTTCAATGAAATTAAAATTGATGTAAAAGAAGGGGACTCCATAGGTGAAATTTTAATCCGCGGACCTCATGTAACACCCAAATATATCGGCCGCTTTAAAGACAAACCGACGACCATCAATGGCTGGCTTCATACAGGAGATGTCGGTTATTTAGATGAACAAGGATATCTGTATGTCGTCGATCGCCGCAGCGACTTAATTATTTCAGGTGGCGAAAATATTTATCCTGCTGAAATTGAAAACATTCTCCTCGGACATCCGAACGTAAAAGAGGCGGGCGTTTGTGGAATAGAGCATGACAAATGGGGACAAGTACCTGTAGCCTTTATTGTTGCAAAAAAACAGATAACAGAACAAGAAATCATCGACTTCTGCACACAGCACTTAGCAAATTATAAAGTACCGAAACAAGTTCATTTTGTTAGCCATTTACCTCGAAGCGGCTCAAATAAGCTTTTACGAAGAAAGTTGATGCAGCTGCTGGAAGAGTGAAGAGGAAATAAAAAAGGTCCAAGCATAATGATTGCTTGGACCTTTTGTGTTATTAATTGCTTAAAGCTTGTTTGAGGACTTCCATATTTTTACGCATTAATGTAAAGTAGTCTTCATTGTTTTGGATATCTTCTTTTGTTAAAACACTTAAATTATGCAATGTTAATGTTTCTGCATTTACTTCTTTTTGAATTATTTCCGTTAATTTTGAAGAAACATTCTGCTCGAAGAAAATATATTGGATTTCTTCTTTATTTGCTAAATCAACAATTGCCGTTAACTCCTTTTGTGAAGGTTCACTTTGTGAGTTAAGACCAGCTACAGGAACTTGATTGAAGCCGTAATGTCCCGCAATATAGCCGAATGCTGCATGCGATACAAAGAAAGTTTTCTTCGTCGTAGCTGCAGCCATCGCTTCAAAGTCTGAATGCAATGTTGCAAGTTCTGTTACTAATTGCTCGTAGTTTGAATTGAATATTGCTTCATGTTCCGGTAACGCCGCGACAAGTTCATCTTTAATCGTTAATGCCAACTGCTGTGAAATGACCGGTGATAACCAAACATGGGCATCATGTTCTTCGTGTGCATGCTCTTCTCCATGATCATGTTCATGGTCATCATGTTCCTCATGCTCAGCATGTGTATGTCCTGTTGAAATATGAAGCTGATCTTCCGTTACATTGGCAGCTGTAGGAACTAATTTTACATCTTCATTTGCCAAAGTTTTTTCCGCATTTTCAACAAAACCTTCTAATCCAAGACCGACATAGAAAAATAAATCCGCATCTGCTAACGCCATCATATCTTTTTGAGTCGGTTCAAATGAATGTTCATTTGCACCTGCTGGATAAATTGAAGAGACATCAACAAACTCTCCACCGATTTGTTCTGTGAAATATTGCAATGGATAAACGGTTGTATAAACCGAGAGTGAATCTTCATTTTTCTGCGGCTCACTTGTATCCTTTTTAGTTTCGTCTGCATTACAAGCAGCTAATAATAAAATTAATGTAAACATCGAAATGAATGAGAACCATTTTTTCATTATAAATAAGTCTCCTTAATAGTAATAATTACGATTTGTATTTTTTGAACATTTTCAATCATACAGGATTCAATAAAAAAAAACAATATAAAAAGCCTTCGAAAATTATTTTTTTTTCGAAGGCCATTTTTCAGGTACTGGATCGAATCCACCTGGATGAAGCGGCTGACATTTTAGTATTCGAATAACAGTCATGATCGATCCTTTAATTGCACCATGTTTTTGAATTGCTTCAATTCCATAGTGTGAGCAGGTTGGATGGAACCGGCAAGAAGGTGGCGTCATTGGCGAAATATATTTTTGATAAATCCGGATTAATCCGATAAATAGTTTTCTCATTGCTATTTTTGTTCTCCATTTTTATAAGTCCGAATTGGTTTGTCATCAACGGTTTGTTTTAATGATACGCTGTTTTTCCGAGCAAGTAAAATAATAGAGAATGCGAATATCCCCATAATCGTTACGATAATAATCAATACAATAGGTAAGCTCATCTTTTCCACCTCATTTCCTTCCATTTTACAGGAAAAAGTTGTGGTGAGTGTGAATAATGGTTGAACTAAATGTTTTAAGAAGTGCGAGAACGGATATAATACAAGCAATGATACATTTCTAAAAATAATAGAAATGGTAAGCTGATTTTATATCAGGATTAAAATTTCGCTAAGAAGTTTTAAATATAATTTATGAGGTGAAGGACAATGGCAAAGAAACAATTAAACACACAATTAAATGATTTAGTAGCAACATGGTCGGTAATGTACACAAAGTTACATAACTATCACTGGTATGTAAACGGACCATCATTCTTTACATTACACGTCAAATTTGAAGAGCTTTACAACGAAGTAACATTAAATTTAGATGAAATTGCAGAACGTATTTTAACGAAGGGCGGCAAGCCTGTTGCAACATTAAAGGAACATTTAGAGCTTTCTCTAATTGAAGAGGCTTCAGGAAAAGAAGAAACAGAGGAAATGGTTTCTAAATTAATTGAAGACTTCAAAACGATTATGGAAGCTTTAAATAAGGCAATGGAAACGGCTTCAGAAGAAGGCGATGATCGTACAGAGGATTTACTGAACGCTCAATTCCAAAGCCTAGAGAAACATACATGGATGTTAAATGCTTATTTAGGCAACTAATATCAGATAAACGACTCCAAATGCGGGGTCGTTTTTTCGTTCGTTGGAATACAGAATGGCTGCACGAAATACTTCCAATGTATAAACAAGTTTCTTGCAGACCACCTTAAATATGAGGTGAGAATAATGGAAAAAAATAATGTTTATGTATCCGTTGCCAATTTAACATGCAATTTGCAACCTGGATCATCCTATGAATTTGTATTGAAAATGGAGCCGTTAAAAGCGCGTGTATTTATGAAGCTGTTTAATCAGATGCAGCAGCTGGAGTCCTCAAATGCATTCCGTGCCCATATGCCGTTTATTCCATATCATTTGGACAGATTAAATCATGAGATCGACAACCGTCTGAAAAAAGTCTATGCCTTGATTCATGAATTCGGTGATGAGGAAGCGAAGAAATTTGTCGAGCAACTGCCGTACTTTACTCGCTAATTAGACGATTTGATTGAACGGGAGACATCTGTTCGCTACACTATATAGTAGGAGTTGAGCGAAAAGATGTTTACATTTATCGATGAAAACAATTTAAAAGTAGATTTAAGATTTGATGAAGGACCTTTCGAAGTTGAACCGAAGCATGTATTGGCACTCGTACAATATAAAGGGAAATGGTTATGCACGATTCATCATCGTCGTGGTGTCGAGTTTCCAGGCGGCAAGCAGGAGCCCGGAGAAACATTATACGAAGCGGCTATCCGTGAAGTTTACGAAGAAGCAAATGTGGTCATAGAAGATGTAAAATGGTTTGCCTACTATATTGTGCATGATGAGATTCCTTTTTGCAAAGCCGTCTTTACTGCTAAGGTAAAGGACATTGAACCTTTTACAGGAGACCATGAAACAGAAGGCATGCTATGGCTGACAGAAGAAGAGCTTTGGCAGCAGCCAAAATTAAGTTTCTATATGCGGGATGCAGGAATGAAAAAGATGTTGCAGGAAGTGAAAAATCATGAAAGACAATGGTAAGATTTTTACGATACGCAATTACCCATCACCAAATCCTCATATCCGATTAGATGAAATTACGTATTGGTCACAAGGACTGCGTGTTAAAGGATTATTGGCGCGTCCTAAAGCCCCTGGTACATATGAAGCTCTTTTATATTTGCGTGGGGGACTCCAATCAATCGGCATGGTCAGACCTGCACGTATTGCCCAATTTGCGATGCAAGGCTTCATTGTATTTGCTCCTTATTATCGGGGAAATCGCGGAGGAGAAGGTAAGGATGAATTTGCCGGTGATGACCGTTATGATGCGGTTAACGGCATAGTAGTACTGAAGCAATTTATTCAAGTGGACAAAGTGAATTTATATGGTTTTTCCCGCGGCGGGTTAATGGTATTGTGGACAGCGATTTTACGTGATGATATTAAATCGCTCGTAACTTGGGCAGGTGTATCGGATGCGACAGCAACATATTGGGACCGTATTGATATGCGGCGCGGCTTAAAAAGAATTGTTGGCGGTACTCCAAATAAAGTACCGGAAAACTATGATGACCGTACACCATTATTTGAAATTGAAAAAATTCAAACCCCTGTACTCATTATTCATGGTACAGAAGATCAGCATGTTGATATAGAGCATGCCTATAAACTGGAGCAGTACTTAAAAAAGGAAGGGAAATCTGTTGAGACATGGTACTCATCTGGATTAAAGCATCACTATCCTCCAAACGTAAACCGTGACACTGTGAAAAACTTGTGTGATTGGATGAAACGCCAATAAGATACACATAATAAAAAACAGCATTTTTCTTTTAGAGAAAAATGCTGTTTTTGGTTGATTAAACGTAGCTGACTAGTAAATTATACTAATGGGCCGCCTTTTTGAACGATTGCTTCGTCAACATTCTCAAATTTCTTGAAGTTGTTTTTAAACAGATCAGCCAGCTCAGAAGCCTTTTTGTCATATGCAGCTTTATCTGCCCATGCATCACGAGGATTTAATACGTTAGATGGTACACCTTCAACTGCTACTGGGATGTTTAATCCGAATACAGTATCTTGTGTAGTTTCAACGTTATTTAATTTACCATCGATTGCAGCACGAACCATTGCGCGTGTATAAGAAAGTTTCATACGGCTACCAACACCGTATTCGCCACCAGTCCAACCAGTGTTTACTAAGAATACCTGTGAACCGTGCTCATCAATTTTCTTACCTAATTGCTCTGCATAAACTGTTGCAGCAAGCGGTAGGAATGGAGAACCGAAGCATGTTGAGAATACTGGTTCTGGCTCTGTTACACCACGTTCCGTTCCGGCAAGTTTAGAAGTGAAACCGCTTAGGAAGTGATACATTGCCTGCTCTTTAGTCAATTTAGAGATAGGAGGTAATACACCAAATGCATCGGCTGTTAAGAAGACGATTGTATTTGGATGACCTGCAACTGATGGTAAGACAATATTGTCGATAAAGTCGATTGGATAAGCGACACGTGTGTTTTCTGTTAAAGAACCGTCTGCATAGTCACATTCACGTGATTCAGGGTCTACAGCAACGTTTTCCAATACTGAACCAAAGCGGATCGCATTGTATATTTCCGGCTCATTTTCAGCAGAAAGGTTGATTGTTTTTGCGTAGCAACCACCTTCAATGTTGAATACGCCATTGTCAGACCAGCCATGCTCATCATCACCGATTAATTTACGGTCTTTGTCAGCTGATAACGTTGTTTTTCCTGTACCAGATAAACCGAAGAATAATGCTACATCGCCTTCTTCACCAACGTTAGCAGAGCAGTGCATCGGGAAGATACCTTGTTCAGGTAACAAGTAGTTCATAATACCGAAGATTGACTTCTTCATTTCACCTGCGTACTCAGTTCCGCCGATTAAGATGATTTTCTTTTCGATAGATGTTATAATAAATGTTTCCGATCCAGTACCGTCTACTTCAGGATCTGCTTTGAAGTTTGGCGCAGATACAATTGTAAACTCGGCAGCGTGTTTAGCCAATTCTTCTGCTGTTGGGCGGATGAATAATTGATGACAGAATAGATTATGCCAAGCATATTCGTTAATTACTTTAATAGATAATTGAGACTCTTTGTCTGCACCAGCAAAACCGTTGAATACATATAACTCGTCACGTTCTTTTAAGTAATTTACAACTTTTACATAAAGTTTATCAAATACTTCTGCTGAGATCGGACGGTTTACTTTACCCCAATCGATTTTATTGTCGCAAATTTCTTCTTTTACTATATATTTATCTTTTGGAGAGCGGCCAGTATACTTGCCTGTTTCAGCACGTAATGCACCTTCAACAGTTAGCGTTGCTTCTCCGCGTGATGTCGCTTTTTCAATTAATTGTGGAACAGATAATTGAGTTTTGATGTTTTCCCCGTTTAAAAGTTCTTTCAGCTCGTTAGCAATTTCTACCGAATTCATCTATTAAATACCATCCTTTTTTATAGTATTCCCTTATAGAGGGGAGTTGATTCCTAATTCAAAAATAGTATAACACATTAAGTGAAATAATCTATACTAATTGCAAATTATTTTTTCGTAAATTTTAGCGGATCGAAAAAAGTCAAAATTTGTTGACAGTACTTGATTTTTTGCGTAAGATGTTTAATTGAACGGATACTCTTATCCCGAGCTGGTGGAGGGGCAGGCCCTATGAAACCCGGCAACCTGCGTATATTTTATACGTGTTGGTGCCAACCTGATGCAAGGGCAAAATTTCCCTTGAACGATAAGAGTGAAAGGTAACGAAACGTAATATCCTTTCCTCACGTGTGATGAACACGGCTATGAGAGAAAGGATTTTTTTTATTTTGTTTTGCAATTTCGTACTGAGCGAAAATTATATAGTTACAGCCTTTCAGACCCTCGTGTTAAAGCAAATATAGCTTGACGTTAAAAAGGCGGATACGCAGAAGCGTAATTGCAATATGACGGACATGGGTAATGAGTACCGTATCAATAAAAAACAATTGCCAAAGTGATTTAGGAGGAAATGACATGACAAATCGTCGACTGTTTACATCAGAAAGTGTAACGGAAGGACATCCGGACAAAATTTGTGATCAAATCTCGGATGCCATTTTAGACGCTATTTTAGCTGCAGATCCAAATGCACGTGTAGCTTGTGAAACTACGGTAACAACAGGCTTAGTATTAGTATCTGGTGAAATTACAACTTCTACTTATGTAGATATGAAAGGAATTATCCGCGATACAGTAGCAGAAATCGGCTATACACGCGGTAAGTACGGCTTTGATGCTGAAAATCTTGCAGTACTAGTAGCAGTGGGAGAACAATCACCAGACATTGCACAAGGTGTTGACCAGGCATTGGAAGCACGTGAAGGTTCAATGACTGAAGATGAACTTGAAGCAATCGGTGCAGGCGACCAAGGTTTAATGTTCGGTTATGCATGTAACGAAACACCTGAACTTATGCCGATGCCTATTTCTTTAGCTCACAAATTAGCGCGTCGTTTAACAGAAGTGCGTAAATCAGGGGAATTGGAATATTTACGTCCGGATGGTAAAACACAAGTAACAATCGAATATGATGAAAACAATGTACCGGTTCGTGTGGATACAATCGTTATTTCAACACAGCACGATGAAGAAGCAACATTGGAACAAATCCAAACAGACATTAAAGAACACGTTATTAAACCGGTAGTTCCTGCTCATTTATTGGATGAGGCTACAAAGTACTTCATCAACCCGACAGGCCGCTTCGTAATCGGCGGACCTAAAGGAGATGCAGGTCTTACTGGTCGTAAAATAATTGTTGATACTTACGGCGGTTATGCGCGTCATGGTGGCGGAGCATTCTCTGGTAAGGATGCAACGAAAGTTGACCGCTCTGCAGCATATGCAGCACGCTATGTTGCTAAAAACATTGTAGCAGCTGGCTTAGCTGACCGTGCTGAAGTGCAACTGGCATATGCAATCGGTGTTGCACAACCTGTTTCAATCGCAGTTGATACGTTCGGTACAGGAAAAGTAGCTGAATCACAAATCGTAAATTGGGTTCGTGAACTTTTTGATTTACGTCCTGCAGGCATTATTAAAATGCTTGATTTACGTCGCCCAATCTATAAGCAAACAGCAGCATACGGACATTTCGGTCGCACAGATTTAAATGTGCCATGGGAAAATACGGATAAAGCAGCTGAATTAAAAGCAAAAGCAGGAATTTAATAAATAAAGGAGCATCCAGTTAAATGGATAGCTCCTTTTTTATAATTTCCAGTTAACCATCTAATTAATAGGTAGAGATTTCGACAAACAGTGAAATTACTTCTGAAGCGATTTATAGTATTGTCCCTTCGCTACATATTCGGAAATAATCCGATCCATATCTGCACGATCTTCTGCAGTTACTTCACGTACGACTTTTGCTGGGCGACCCATTGCTAAACAATTAGGAGGTATCACTTTTCCCGGTGGAACAAGACTGCCGGCACCGACAAATGCTCCCTCGCCTATAACGGCCCCGTCCAATATGATGGAACCCATACCAACTAAAGCGCGTTTTTTAATTGTACAGCTATGTAATATAACTTGATGACCAACTGTTACTTCATCTTCAATAATGAGAGGATAAGCGGGACTTTGGTGAAGGCAGCTCAAATCCTGGATGCTGACACGGTCGCCAATTATTGTTTTGTTCACATCGCCTCGGATTACTGTGTTAAACCAAATTGAAGTTTCGGCTCCTATAGTCACATCACCGGTGATTGTGGCATAGTCGGCAATAAATGCGGAAGGGTGGATCGTCGGTATTTTATCCTTGTAAGGGTAAATCATTTTCATTTCCTCATTTCTTCTATAAAATTGTAGATAAATCTATAGATATCGTAACAAAACGTGAAGATTTTTCAATTAACATTTCTTTTAGATTGGAATGTATTATAATTAAACAAACAAATAGTAATATAATGATGCCGAGATTAAAGAAGGCACAATATCGTAATTTTTTGATACTCGTTAAAACTCGGACTTAATTTTAAATGTCACATGTTTATGACATAAAAATAATTTATATGTAAGGAGTTTGGCCATGTGGAAATGGGAAACAGATCAACAACCAAAAGCCGTAGTCGTTATTCTTCATAGCGCATATGAACATCATCGGTGGTACGCATGGTTAATCGAAAAGTTCCGCAGTTCCCACTTTCACGTTGTAATGGGAGATTTGCCGGGACATGGAGAGCAAGGAAAGTATACAAAGTATCATGATGAGGATTTTAAAGAATATTACAAGTATACAAAAGTGTTATTGAAAGTGGCACTGGAATATAATTTACCGCTTTTTATCGTCGGAAATGGGCTAGGGGCTGCGATAGCTACGTATGTGCTCCAGAACAATAAAATAGAATGTGCGGGTGTCGTTTTAACATCCCCTTGGTTTAATTTAAAGCTGGCACCGGGAAAATTGTCGAATGCTTTATCAAGCTTCAGCGCCATTACATCGAATGTTAAGCTTAAACATGAGTTGGAGACTCATCATCTTACCAGGAATACAGATGTGTTAATGGAGTTAAAAGAACAATTACCGCTGACGAGTATGGTGACGGTAAAATGGTATCGTGACTGGCAGCAGATGACGCGTACTATCCGTAATCCTGAATTGAAGTTTCCGGATATCCCGGTTTTATTAATGACGGGTGAAAATGATAAAGTAACAGATATCGGTACATCAAAAAAGTGGATTACCGAGCATACACTTTCCGAGTTTCATTATAAACAATGGAAAGGTTGTCTTCATAGTCTGTATTTTGAATTGGAACGGGAAGATGTCTTTCAGTTTACAATAGACTATATTAATAATGTTTTAAGAGATTTAGGATATATTATTGAGTAAAGATAAACCTAACAAAATCATACTTTGTTAGGTTTATTTTTTTTTCATTAAAAAAATATATCGAAATTTTCGAATATTTGTAATATACTAAATTTCAAATTAATACATTATTTCAACAAGGGGGGTATAGTATGGGTTTTTTGAATGATTTTGTAGGATGGGCTAACAATATTTTATGGGGTCCTGTCATGATTTATGGTATTTTAATCGTTGGTCTGTTTTTCTCCATCCTTACAAAGTTCGCGCAAGTCCGGTTAATTAAAGATATGTTCATACTAATGTTCAAAGGAGAGAAGTCTGACGCTGGTGTATCTTCTTTCCAGGCAATGTCGATTGCTTTGTCGGGTCGTGTCGGTACGGGTAATATCGTCGGTACGGCTTCAGCAATTGCTTTTGGTGGTCCTGGAGCGGTGTTCTGGATGTGGGTTACAGCATTTATCGGCGCATCAACTGCGTACATGGAATCGACGCTTGCGCAGATTTATAAAGAGAAGAAAGATGGGCAATATCGTGGGGGTCCAGCGTTCTACATTGAAAAAACAACAGGGATTCGTGCATTAGGTATAATTTTTGCAATTGCGATGATTGCGTCTGTTGCTTTTTTAATGCCTGGTGTTCAGGCGAATGCCATTGCAGGTGCGGTTGATAATGCTTTCGGTATCGAACCATGGATTACTGGTTTAGTTACAATTCTTTTATTAGCTGTCATTATTTTTGGCGGTGTTAAACGTATTGCGAACACAGCGCAAATTTTAGTCCCGTTCATGGCATTAGCGTATTTATTAGTTGCCGGCATTATTATTATTATGAATATTACAGCAGTGCCTGAAGTGTTAGGATTAATTTTCCGCAGTGCATTTGCGGCGGATGCGGTATTTGGCGGAATGATTGGTAGCGCTATTTTCTGGGGTGTAAAACGCGCAATCTACTCAAATGAAGCAGGTCAGGGTACTGGTGCACATCCAGCAGCTGCTGCAGAAGTATCACATCCGGCAAAGCAAGGTTTAGTGCAAGCAGCATCAATTTATATTGATACATTACTAGTATGTTCTGCGACAGCATTAATGATTTTATTCATGGGTACATACAATGTCCATGAGGGTAGTCAAGATGGAGCTCTAATCGAAGCCAAAATGGATGAGACAATTACGTATTCAGGCTTTACACAAGCAGCTGTTAATGATGCGTTCCCAACTTTAAACAACTTTGGTTCAGGTTTTGTAGCGGTTGCACTTTTCTTCTTTGCCTTTACAACATTAATGGCATATTACTACATTGCTGAAACGAATGTTTCATATATGTTTAATGGCAGTGCAAGACGAATAGGGATATTTTTAATGAAGTTCGTATTACTTGCATCCGCATTTTACGGAACAGTTAAAACATCCGATTTAGCATGGGCATTCGGTGATGTCGGGTTAGGATTAACGGTTTGGATTAACGTAATTCTATTATTATTCATTATGAAGCCAGCCCTCATAGCATTAAAGGATTATGAGCAACAGAAAAAAGAAGGAAAAGACCCGGTATTCGATCCGAAAAAGCTTGGTATTAAAGGCGCGGATTTCTGGGAGACATATAAGAAAGATTAGAAGATTAAAAGGAGCAGCTAATTAAAAAGCTGCTCCTTTTTTCATTGAATAATACTGCTTTAATGCCTCGAACTGTTCAGAAGTAAAGTCTTTTTGTCCGCGAATATATTTTTCGTATAAATTGTAGTAGCAAATTGTTAAATACTCATCATTATGATGCCGGCTGTATGGCGGGTAGTTTTCGGGATTATGAAGGTCGGCAAAATAACGATTCATTTTATCAATCGTACGAATCGTAATGCCACGGGCGCGCATTTCCTCCAGAACAATTTGTGTATAAATATATAAATCCTCTTTCGGATATTCGTAAATATAATTAATTAATACATGTTTGTCTTCCTTTACGAAAATGCTGTTCAACTCACGCCACTGGGCAAGAAGCTGACTTTTCGGAATAAAAGGGATTAACTCGGTATGCCATAAACGCATCATTTCACCTCATTAAAGATATGAAAAAGAGCTAAGAAAACTTAGCCCTCTATCGGAAATTCTTTTACTTTTTCTAATGCAATGATAAACGGGGGATCATTTTTCTGATTCATAAATTCATAGCGCAGAACATGTACATGTTTTTGCGGTAGGTCACTAACATAGCGAATCACTTCGTCGCGCTCATCTTTTCCGCCTTCATGGCCGTGATAAACGACTAAAACAATCATTCCACCGACTTTTAACAGCTTTAATAAACTTTCAATCGCTTGGATCGTAGTGTTCGGCTTTGTTACAATTTCATGGTTGCTGCCTGGCAGATAACCAAGATTAAAAATTGCGGCTGATACAGGTTTGTGAATATAGTTTGCTACATTTTCATGCCCGTCTTTTAAAACGATTGCCCGATGCTCAAGTGCATTATCGAGCAGACGGTGCAATGTTGCATCAACCGCTTCCTTTTGTACGTCAAACGCATACACATAGCCGTCATCTCCAACGAGGTTTGCTAAAAAAAGCGTGTCATGTCCATTTCCTGCTGTTGCATCGACTGCAATATCACCCTCGGAAACTGACATTTCCAATAAAGTTTGGGCATATTGAAGAACACGTTCTAATTTCATTTTGTCACTTCCGCCTTATAAAACTTCCCTTGGTAAGAACCGCGACGTTCCAGCTCCGCATCAATTCCGTTCAGAACTTCCCATTTGTTTACAGACCACATCGGACCGATCATTAAATCGATTGGACCATCACCAGTAATACGATGGACGATCATTTCAGGTGGAATAATTTCAAGCTGATCTGCCACGAGTTGGATATAAGCATCCTTTTCCATAAACTCCAGCATGCCTTTTTCGTATTGCTTCACAAGTGGTGTTCCTTTTAAAAGATGCAGCAGATGGATTTTAATTCCTTGTACATCAAGCTTCGCCACTTCACGGGCTGTTTCCATCATCATATCGTAATCCTCTAAAGGCAATCCGTTAATAATATGTGTCACGACACGAATACCATGCTTGCGCAATTTATTAACACCTTCTACATATGTTGCGTAATCATGTGCGCGGTTAATTAAATTGGCTGTTTTTTCATGAACAGTTTGAAGTCCAAGCTCTACCCATAAATACGTACGTTCATTTAACTCTGCCAAATATTCTACAACATCATCTGGCAAACAGTCAGGGCGCGTTGCAATAGAAAGTCCCATTACTCCTTCACAGGCAAGTGCTGCTTCGAACTTTTCCTTTAATACTTCAAGTGGAGCATGCGTATTTGTATACGCTTGGAAGTAGGCCATAGTTAAGCCGTCTTTCCATTTGTTCTCCATTTTTGCTTTAATCTTTTCGAACTGTACCGGAATCGGATCGACTTTACTGCCCGCAAAATCTCCTGAACCTGCTGCCGAACAGAATGTACAACCGCCAAAAGCGACCGTGCCGTCACGGTTTGGGCAATCAAACCCAGCATCCAAAGCAACCTTGTAAACTTTTTTTCCGAATTCATTTCGTAAATAGCGATTCCATGTATAATAACGTTTCCCGTCTGACGGGAAAGGGAAATTTGTTTCAGTCATTCCTTGTTCACTCCTCTAACGTATTATTCTAACACGGACAGAACATCGTGTCCTAATAGAAATCTTTTTCTTGTACAAATTCCTGTTAAAGAATAAACTAGTAAATTGAGCAAATATTGAAGGAGGAAGTTGATTGCCGAAACAAGTATGGTTTTTAATTATTGGCACATTTGTAAATACGGTCGGAAATTCATTTTTATGGCCTTTAAATAGTATTTATATTCATGATCATTTAGGGAAATCTTTAACTACAGCTGGAATTGTCCTTATGCTAAATTCATTGGCAGGTGTGTTCGGCAATCTAGTAGGTGGTTATTTATTTGATAGATTAGGTGGCTATAAGGCAATTTTAATTGGGGTTGTATTTAATTTAATCTCAATCACTCTGTTGACGATTTGGCATGACTGGCCGCAGTACATTGTGTTTTTAACGATGATGGGCTTCAGTGGAGGAATTGTGTACCCTGCGATTTATGCGATAGCAGGGAGTGCCTGGCCAGAAGGAGGACGACGTGCGTTTAACTCAATCTTTTTGGCAAACAACGTAGGGGTCGCGATTGGCCCGGCATTGGCAGGGATTGTTGCTGATATTAAGTTTGACTATGTATTTAGTGCGAATCTATTTTTCTATGCTATATTTTTTGTGCTTGTCATCACGACATATAAGCGTTTTGATATGAAGGGACTGACAACCAAACCGTTCTCAGGAAATGAGACAAAAAGAAGAAATAGGGGACCGATTGTTGCGCTCAGTATATTAAGTATATCTTTAATCGTCTGCTGGTTAAGCTACTCTCAATGGAGCGCGACTATTTCTTC
This sequence comes from Solibacillus sp., assembly GCF_040273735.1. Taxonomy (NCBI): domain Bacteria; kingdom Bacillati; phylum Bacillota; class Bacilli; order Caryophanales; family Caryophanaceae; genus Solibacillus; species Solibacillus sp. The sequence goes on from NZ_JBELZM010000003.1 coordinate 23,137, forward strand.
TTATACACAAGGGTTAGGAATGAGCCTGTCCGAATACAGTTTATTATGGACAATCAACGGCTTCATGATCGTTGCAGTTCAACCGATTATCCGACCGCTTGTCACACGTTGGGAAAACAAAATAAAACATCAGCTGGTGCTTGGTCTCATACTGATGTCGCTATCTTATATTGTCGTTTATTTTGCCCATGACTTTAAGATGTTTGCTGCAGCGATGGTCATTTTGACGTTTGGGGAAGTGTTCTTTACACCGGTCATTCCGATGATTGCCAATAAATTAGCGCCTCATGGACAAGAAGGCTTCTATCAAGGGCTCGTCAATAGTGCATCTACAATTGGACGGATGATTGGGCCTGTGTTTGGCGGTCTTATGGTAGATTTATATGGCATGCAAATTTTGATGCTTATATTATCACTGCTCATTGTCATCGCTATTATTCCATGTCTGGTCTTCGATCGTACGCTAAGAAAAGAACAAACATAAAACAGTTACTTGTACTTTTGTGTTGAATTCGTTAAAATGAATGAAATAATAATATTGACTGTGATGAGGAATAGTAAATGGACGCACTTTATAGAGAGCTGGCGGCAGGTGGAAGCCGGTAAGTGTCAAATTGAACTCGCCTCGGAGTTTGCTTTAGTGAAGTAATAGTAGCTAATGGCCGTGTATTCGCGTTAAGAAATGAAGCTGAGTGCTGCGTCACTAATTTGGGTGGTACCGCGGGAGTAAAAATACCTCTCGTCCCTTCTTATCATAAGATGGGACGGGATTTTTTTATTTTTTAAATATTCTGTCAAATCATTGATGATGCGCCTAAAATACATAAACCACAGCAAGAATATATTTAAAGGAGGAATTATTGTGAGTTTTAATCATCAGCAAATTGAAAAAAAGTGGCAAACGTTTTGGGATGTCAATAAAACATTCAAAACTGAAAATGAAATGGATAAGCCAAAGTTTTATGCATTGGATATGTTCCCGTATCCATCAGGTGCGGGTCTGCACGTAGGACACCCTGAAGGCTATACTGCGACAGATATTTTATCTCGTTTTAAACGTATGCAAGGCTATAATGTTCTTCATCCAATGGGTTGGGATGCATTCGGTTTACCTGCAGAGCAATATGCACTTGATACAGGAAATGACCCGGCTGAATTTACGGCGAAAAACATCGCGACATTTAAACGTCAAATTAACGAGCTAGGTTTCTCTTATGACTGGGATCGTGAAATTAATACAACCGACCCGTCATACTACAAATGGACGCAATGGATTTTCACTAAGTTAGTGGAAATGGATTTAGCGTATGTAGATGAAGTGGCAGTAAACTGGTGTGAAGCATTAGGTACAGTACTTGCAAACGAAGAAGTAATCGACGGAGTTTCTGAGCGTGGCGGTCACCCGGTAGTACGTCGTCCGATGCGACAATGGGTACTGCGTATTACTAAATATGCAGACCGTTTAGTCGATGATTTAGTTGATGTTGACTGGCCTGAATCAATTAAAGAAATGCAGCGTAACTGGATCGGCCGTTCTGAAGGCGCACAAGTGAAATTCACAGTTGCCAACACAGACAAAAACTTCGAAGTATTCACAACACGTCCGGATACATTATTTGGCGCGACATACTGTGTATTAGCTCCAGAGCATAAATTAGTAGCTGAAATTACTACTGCAGAGCAAAAAGAAGCGGTAGAAGCTTACTTGGAAAAAGTATCATTAAAGTCTGATCTGGAACGTACAGACTTAGCAAAAGAAAAAACAGGTGTATTCACAGGCGCTTATGCAGTGAACCCGATTAACGGCAAACAAGTGCCGATCTGGATTGCGGATTATGTATTGGCAACATACGGTACCGGTGCAATCATGGCTGTTCCTGCACACGATGAACGTGACTATGAATTCGCGAAAGAGTTCGATTTAGAAATTATTCCGGTTCTTGAAGGCGGAGACATCGAAAATGAAGCATTCACTGGTGATGGTGCTCACATTAATTCGGACTTCCTAAACGGATTAAATAAAGCGGATGGCATTGCGAAAGCAATTGAATGGTTAGTGGATAATGGTGTAGGCGAAAAGAAAATCACTTACCGTCTACGTGACTGGTTATTCAGCCGTCAACGTTATTGGGGTGAACCAATTCCAGTAATTCACTGGGAAGATGGCACTATGACTACGATTCCTGTAGAAGAGCTGCCATTGGAATTACCGAAAACAACAAACATCCGTCCTTCAGGTACAGGTGAATCACCACTTGCCAATATTGAAGAATGGGTGAATGTAGTTGATCCAGTAACAGGCAAAAAAGGACGCCGTGAAACGAATACAATGCCGCAATGGGCTGGTTCATCATGGTACTTCCTGCGCTATATCGATCCGAAAAATGATCAGGCGCTTGCAGATCCAGAACTATTAAAACACTGGCTTCCAGTCGATATTTATATCGGTGGTGCAGAGCACGCGGTACTTCACTTACTATACGCACGCTTCTGGCATAAAGTGCTTTATGATTTAGGACTTGTTCATACAAAGGAACCGTTCCAAAAGTTATTTAACCAAGGGATGATTCTAGGTGAAGGTAATGAAAAAATGTCTAAATCAAAAGGCAATGTAGTAAACCCGGATGACATTATCGCTTCACACGGTGCAGATACATTACGTCTATACGAAATGTTCATGGGTCCACTGGAAGCTTCTGTCGCATGGAGTACGAACGGTCTTGATGGGGCACGTCGTTTCCTAGATCGTATTTGGCGTCTATTCGTAACAGATGAAGGGAAGCTAGCTGCAAAAATTCAGGATTCTTCTGATACAACATTGGAAAAAGTGTATCACCAGACTGTGAAAAAAGTGACGGAAGACTATGAAGGCATTCGCTTCAACACAGCGATTTCACAAATGATGGTCTTCATTAATGATTGCTACAAAGCGGAAGTAATTCCTACAGAATATGCAAAAGGCTTCGTGAAGCTTTTATCACCAATCGCACCGCATATTGCTGAAGAGCTTTGGTCGATTTTAGGACATGAAGATACAATTACGTATGCAACATGGCCAACATTCGATGAGTCGAAACTAGTAGACGATGAAATCGAAGTTGTTGTTCAAGTTTTAGGTAAAGTACGTGCAAAAGTAACGGTTGCAAAAGATATTGCTAAAGAAGAGTTAGAAAAAGTTGCTTTAGCAGACAGCAAAGTACAAGAATTTATCGAAGGAAAAACAGTTGTGAAAGTAATTGTCATCCCAGGTAAATTAGTCAATATCGTTGTTAAATAATAAGTGCAATATCCAAAAGCCATTTTTCTCATAGAGGAAAATGGCTTTTTGTTATGTTTCAATTCAAAATTCTAAAAGAAATTTCCAGAAAGTGAAACAATTTCTTGGAAATGTGCGACTATAAAGAAAACAGTGAAAGGAGGGGGACTGTGTCGGCGCATTTAGAAGAAGTAATGATGGCATATGGCGAATATTGTATGCGTGTTGCCTATTTATATGTGAAGGACTGGGCAGCTGCGGAAGAAATTGTGCAGGACACGTTTTTAGCTTATTACAGGCAGCAGGAACGATTCGAAGGCCGTTCTTCTTTAAAAACATATTTAGTGAAGATAACGATACATAAAAGTCATGATTATTTAAGAAGCTGGAAACACAAAATGACCCATATTTTACCTAAAAAGCTTGTCGCTCCTTCCATTGAACAAAAGAAAATTTATGAAGAACAGCAATCGGAGCTAGTCGAAGCTTTGTTGCAGCTTTCGATTAAATATCGTGAAGTACTTATTCTACATTATTACGATGATTATAAAATCAGGGAAATTGCAGAACTTTTAAAGGTAAGTGAAAACACTGTAAAAACGAGACTTGTTCGTGGTCGAGAAAAACTGAAGCCGCTGTTAGTGAACTTTGAATGGGAGGTGCAGCAATATGACGAAATGGAAGGATGAAATTGACCGCTATATCGGGGAAGAACAAAAATTCACACCTGAAATGAGAGCCAAAATATTGCATAAAGCATCAAAACGTTCGAATAACTGGCGGTATAGGCTGACTGCAATTTCGTTTTGTATCATTGTGTTCGTCCTTTTTTTAATAGGACCAACTCAAGTTGAACCTCCTGTCCAAACAGCAACACCTTTGGAAAGGCTTATTGAAGAATCAACGGTGAAAGAATTTTTTATAAGTTCCAAATATAGTGAACCGGAACAATTTTTTGCGCGGGATTCAAGTCGTTATATGGGTGTGCATGCATTTAAGAAAGATGAAGATGCCCTCGATATGAACAGGCTTTTACATGATATAAAGCTGGTTGAACGTCCTTATAATAATGGTTTTGAAAAAGATGTACTTATAGTGATGTCTAATGGTGAGCATCTAAAGCTGAAATTTTATAAGAGTGGCGGATGGTTCGCAGTTCAAGATGTTCGAACAAAGCTATTTTATAAACTTGAAGATACGTCAGCGGTCAATTACTCAAAATGGGATCAAAAAGTAGAGGAAGCTGGGTTCAGTTTTGGGGAATTGGCCATGATTGGAGGAATAATTATAATACTTTCCTACATTTTAAAGTTTGCACTAAAATTGCCGAAGTCCAAGCAAAAACAACAAAAAACAGTTAGCTGGAAAGGTTCTTTAGTCTATTTAGCAGTCTTTTTTTCAATGCACTACTATAATAATTATTTGCAGGAACATGAATATGTAGTTTATCAAGATCTTCAATTTATAGTATATGCGCTTGGAATGATTGTTGTTTTGCCATTAATGGAAGATAAGGATAAGCCTAAAAACGAGCAAATTTATGACTGGGTGATGAAAGCAACATTCTTACTATTCTTATGGATTCTATTCTTTTTCGGGTAAGGAGGGCAATGGATGAAAAAACTATTATTAATTGCGTTATTATTCTTACTTAGTGGCTGTACCGCAGATATGACCGCTAAGGAACATTATCCTGTGGAGAAAGATTATCCTTTTGATGAACAGCTCGTACAATCAGTACCGAATGATGTTACTCTAAAAATTTATCCAAGGAGCAATGAATTTCAAATTTCTTTTGTGACGACATATGAACAGGCTGCATTTTTAGCAAGAAATGAGCCGTATTTAATATATGAAACAGTAGAAGGAAACTTTGTATTACCTAAAGCGGATTTAAAAATTGGAGAACGAATTGAAATAGATGATAACGTGTATTATGGCATGAGCATAAAAGTGATCGGTACACAGGTTGAATGGGAAGGAGTGCCACAGTCATTTACACATCTTCGCTTTCTGTTAGAGGATAAACAGTTGATGACATTGAATATTGGAAGAATCGCTTTTGATGGGGAAGCTAGACGTGTTCGGGTGGAAAGTACAACGAATGAGAAACTAAGGAAAATAGCACAAATCTTGCATGAAAAGCAAAAATAACTATGTTGCGTAACCGATTTCTATGTATACTAGAATAGTAAATGGTCACATTTAATGAATTGAAGAAAGAAGTGTAACAACATGGCACAAGCATCACATTCAGTACAAATCCCAGTTAGTCAGGAAAAAGTATGGGCTTTCGTAAGTAAAATTGAAAAATGGGCTGTATTAGTTCCAGCTTACAAAGAGCATAAAGAACTGGATGCCCAAACATCACATTGGACATTCGAAGGAAACTTTAAAGGCTTAAAGAAAAAAGTTGAAATCGAAATTAAAATTATCGAAATGAATGAGCCTTCTAAAATCAACTTTGAAATTACAGGGCTATCAGATAATATTAAAGGCGGCGGGGAATTTACAGCTGAGCCTAAAGATGGCGGTACATATATGACAGGTACTGTAGAAGTAACTGCTGGCGGTCTTTCAGGCGCAGTATTGAATCCGGCAATTAAAGTATTATTGCCGAAAGTAACGACGCGTTTAACAGAAAAAATCGCTCGTCATATTCAAGCATAGGACGAACAACAACTCACTGGAAAAAATTTTCCCCAGTGGGTTTTTTATTTTGTTAGAAGGGGGTATAGCTTTTATGGAAAGACCCCCTTCTAAAGCTTTTACTCCAGAAATGATAGTTTCCAGCAAATCCATGATAAATATCATATGGAAAGTATGACAAGTTCTTCTATAACAACTAAATACATTTTTTTATAATTGAATAATGAAAGAGGTGGCTTTATGACACAAATCATGATGGAACAAAGTGGATATAGTACAAAGGAAGAATTTTGGAACGGGCTGACGCACGGAGTTGCCGCATTGCTGACGATTCCCGCAACATTGCTGTTAGTAAACAAAGCCCAGCAACAAGGCACAACATTAGAGCTTGTTAGCTATATTATTTTTGGTATTTCAATGTTTTGCCTGTATTTTGCTTCAACGATGTATCATTCATGGCCGAAACATAAAACATTTCTGAAAAAGCTCGATCATAGCTCAATATTTTTACTGATTGCAGGAACATATACACCGATCGTATTAGTCGCAATTGGCGGCAAATTGGGTTGGACAATTTTTGCGGTTCAATGGATTTTAGCCACAATCGGTATTGTGCTGAAACAATTTTTTGTTTACCGTTTTAAATTACTGTCGCTGTTTGTTTATATCGGGATGGGCTGGCTTATTATTTTTGTAGCCAAGCCGTTATTCGCACATATAGGAATCGCAGGCTTTGCCACATTATTAATCGGAGGACTATCCTATACAGTCGGCACTTACTTTTACAAAAATGACCGCATTCCATACAACCATGCAATTTGGCACTTATTTGTTATGGGCGGCAGTGTCGCGATGTTCTTCGCAATTTACTTATATGTATAAACAAAAGAGTCAATCCCTTATTGGGGATTGACTCTTTTTCTATATGCTCGCTGTAAACTTTTCGATTAAATCCTGCAAATAATCGTCGTATTGTTCTTCGTTGCGTTTTTTCATCTCTTCCAAAATCTGATTTAAAAATGTTTTGTTGTCCATGAACTGATCCGGCAACGTTTCATATAGTAGCTGATGATGGTAATTTTCCTGATCCAAATAAAGCTCAAAATAATAGCCGAGCTTTTCGTCCTCATTGAACATATGCATCATGCAATCTACTTCATAGCATTGCATAATAAAATCATGTTTAAAGCCAGCCTGAACGGTAAATGCAATATGTCCGCCTTCACCATCTAATTTAAATGGATCCATATCTGAAATCATTTGATTTTTATGCATGAGCCAGTACAGTTCATTTGCCTGACGGTTTGTCGTAAAGCTTGTAATTCCTTTCGGCGCATTTTCAATGAAGAAATGCTTTGCCAGTTTTGCTTGCACGGCCTCTTCAATTGATGAGGAAGAAGCGATTTTGTCGAGCTGCTGACAGACGATTTGCAATAGTGATGGACTTTTTTGCAAATGTTCAACAATCTTTTTTAATTGCATCGGGCAAACATTTGGGATATTGACTAAATCGACAGCCAAAGTCATACCGACACCTTGTTTATTTAAGCCGAGTATCAAATATAATGGAACACTTTTCGCATAGGAGTTATTTTTTTCGACATAGCAAAAAACACGAATGGAAAAGGTAAATTCATCTTTATTACGATTGCTTATTTTAGTGCAAGATAAATGAGTTTGCATTAGCTCATCTGATGCTAAATAAAGCATAGTCTGGTTTTTTTGAGAATTATTCATCGTGCCGTATCCTCCTGAGTGTACATACCTCTTATGATACTAGGGAATGATGAGCAGTTCTAGTATTTTTACGATTAAAATCAGAAACGTTACTGTTGACCCGCACTCATACCCGCAATTCGTCCTGTTACGAGCGCGGAAGTAATATTATAACCCCCCGTATAACCGTGAATATCCAAAATCTCACCACAGAAGTAGAGTCCCTGTTTTTTCTTGGAGGCCATTGTTTTTGGTTCTATTTCTTTTACCGAAACACCGCCCCCTGTAACAAATGCCTTTTCAATCGGTTGGGTACCGTGAACGTCCATCGTAAATGCGACAAGCTCACGTGCAAAGTTGCGAATCTTCTCCTGAGATAATTCTATGCCTGTTAACTGTGCGTCAATACCTGCACGCTCCATTAAAAATAAGAGCCATCGTTCTGGAACAAGTGATTTCCATAAGTTTTTCACAGCTTTTTTCGGTTCTGCCTTAATTGTTTTATTTAACATTTGGAAGCAAGTTTCTTCGTTATATTCCGGTAATGATTGAATACGGACTTGTACTGGTGCACTGCCTGATTTCAGCTGCTCTTTTACGATAAACTGGCTGCAGCGTAAAATGGCAGGTCCGCTTAAACCAAAGTGAGTAAACAGCATATCCATCTGATGTGTTACAAGAACTTTTCCTTTTTTGTTCAAAACAGAGACAGCGGCATCGCGTAAAGCCAGCCCTTGTAGCTCACGTGATTGTATGAATGGTTCCTTTGATGTTACTGGAACTTCTGTCGGATAAAGCGTAGTAACCGTGTGACCTGCCCGTTCTGCCCACGGGTAACCGTCTCCAGTTGAGCCTGTTTGAGGAACAGCTTTACCACCGACTGCTACAACAACTGCGTTTGTACGGATTTCTTCGCCGCTTTCCAAACGTACACCATATATTTTTTCTTCATCCATGAGCAATTTATTGACTGCCGTGTGTAAACGGACTTCCACTTTTAATCGTTTCATTTCATTGACAAGTGCATCTACGACATCCTGTGCGCGGTTGGATACAGGGAACATACGCCCGTGATCCTCTTCTTTTAATGCCACACCTAGTCCTTCGAAAAATGCAATAATATCTTCATTATTATAAACGGTAAAGGGGCTATATAAAAAGCGTCCATTGCCGGGAATATGTTTAATGATTTCTTCCGCTGATAGTCGGTTTGTTACGTTACAACGTCCACCGCCCGATATGGCCAATTTCTTTCCTACTTTTGAGCCTTTCTCAAGGAGGAGCACTTTTTTGTTTTGCTCGGCTGCGGCGATTGCTGCCATCAATCCTGATGGACCGCCTCCTATTACAATTACATCATACATAGATAATTTCTCACTTTCTTTTGCAATAATTTTTTCGTTCAACGGATTTTTCTCTTACTTATTATACACGAAGTGAAGAAACTATTTGAGTAAATGGTCTTTCACATGTAAACTTGTAAAAGGAAATGTACGGGAACTTTTTAATGAGAGTACCGTCACAAGAAGGAATTTAAATAATGTAAATAAATAACTTGCTTTACGATTCGTATTGTAAGCAAATTGTTATACTGAGAGAATTTCATATAGAACGGTAGGTTATTTCATGTCTTCATTAATGAAAGGAACAGCCATATTAACAATTGGGTTGTTTCTATCAAAGCTTTTAGGGTTAATTTATATTTTCCCGTTTTACGCCATTGTAGGTGAAGATAATATTGCTTTATACAATTACGCCTACATTCCTTATAACATTATGTTAAGTGTTGCCATTGCCGGACTGCCGATTGCAGTATCAAAATTCGTATCGAAATATAATGCGCTCGGGGATTTTGATGCCGGCCGCAGACTAGTAAAAACAGGTGCTTTACTGATGACGCTTACAGGAATTGTAGCGTTTATTATAATGAATCTGCTTGCAACACCACTTGCAAATATAGTGATTGGCAGTGAAGAACAGACATTTACTGTGGAGCAGGTTGCGAACGTTATCCAGTGGGTGAGCTATGCATTAATTGTTGTGCCGTTTATGAGTTTAGTACGTGGTTACTTGCAAGGGTACGGGCACTATTTGCCGACATCTGTTTCTCAGTTAGTTGAGCAGATTGTGCGCATCGTCTTTTTACTAGGTGGGGCGTTCATCGTTGTCAAAGTTATGGACGGTGATGAGATAACAGCAATTAATTTCTCGGTATTTGCCGCTTTTATTGGAGCGATTGGCGGACTTTTGACATTGTTTTATTTTTGGAAAAAGCTGCGTCCGGAGATTAAATCTGTTCAGGTTGTAGCACCGAGAGAACAGAGACTACCTTATTCGGATATGTACAAAGAGATTTTTAAATATTCGATTCCCGTTGTTTTCGTCGGATTGGGGAGTTCCTTATTCCAACTTGTCGATTTGCTGACATTTAACCGTGCGATGCATGCAAGTGGAATACCGGCGGAAATTTATGAGCTGTATTTTACAATGCTCAATTTGTTAACACAAAAAATCGTTATGATTCCTGTTGTTTTGGCGACAGGCTTTTCGATGGCAATCATTCCGACAGTGACGAAATTTTATACGGAAGGTAATTTGCGGCAAGTACATAGTTCGATGGATAAAACGTATCAAGTGCTGCTGTTTATTACTGTACCGGCAGCGATCGGAATTTCGATTTTAGCGGAAGATTTATACCATTTTTTCTATTCCTACAGCGAAATGGGTACACAAGTATTAAGCCACTACGCACCGCTTGCCATTTTCTTTGCATTATTTACTGTAACGGCCGCGATGTTACAAGGGGTCAATTACCAAAAATGGGTCATCTTCAGTTTACTTGTCGGCCTGCTTACAAAAACGATACTAAATATACCGCTTATTCACCTTATGTCGGTTGATGGTGCTATTTTAGCGACAGCGATCGGCTATGGAGCGACAATCGCAATTAATATTTTTGTCATTAAAAAAGTGACAAATTACAATGCGACTGTTGTTTTACGACGTATTCTATTAATTATTATTTTGACAATTGTAATGGCTTTAGCGGTATGGATTACACATATTATTTTAACAGCGATTGCACCGGCTGATACGAAAATATTGGCACTTCTATATGCAATTATTTGTGCAGGGGTCGGAGCTGTTTTTTACGGAGCGATTTCTTATAGACTAGGGTTAGCCCAATTATTATTAGGTGAAAAATTCACAAAAATTGCTCGTAAATTAAGATTAGTAAAATAAAAATGTGGACGTCTCCACAAAAAGGCGTCCCCTTTTTTAAATGGAGGACTTTATGCGTTTAGATAAATTACTGGCTAATATGGGCTACGGCTCAAGAAAAGAAGTTAAACTATTATTAAAGCAAAAAGCTGTAACAGTGGACGGTGTTACAGTGAAAGACTCAGCAATGCATGTGAATCCTGAAAAACAAAATGTTTCGGTATTTGGCGAGCGTGTGGAATATGTGGAGTTTATTTATTTAATGATGAATAAACCACCGGGTGTCATATCAGCTACCGAAGACCGCTACGATCAAACGGTCATTGATTTACTGGATCCGGAGTATCAGCACTTTGAGCCATTCCCTGTCGGACGTTTGGATAAAGATACGGAAGGGCTGCTGCTAATTACCAATGACGGCAATTTAGCACATAATCTGCTTTCTCCTAAAAAGCATGTCCCAAAATGGTATTACGCCAAAATTGACGGGGTAGTAACGGAAGCCGATATCGAAGCCTTCGCACAAGGTGTAACATTGGAAGATGGTTATCATACAAAGCCTGGAGAATTAAAAATATTAGCGTCTGGCGAGCAATCGGAAATTGAGCTGATGATCCAAGAAGGGAAATTCCATCAAGTGAAGCGCATGTTTGAGGCGGTAGGCAAGAAGGTTACGTATTTAAAGCGTCTTTCAATGGGAACATTGAAGCTTGATGAAGAGTTGGCATTAGGTGAATACCGCGAACTGACAGAACAGGAGCTTGAGCTGTTAGCGACAAAATAATAAACAAAGGAAAAGCGAATGCCCCGACGAAAAGGCATTCGCTTCTTTTAGTTCTTGTGTCAAGAACTAAGTGAACGCTTGCTGACTCAGCAATGTTCATAATATTTCATGTGTAACTGATCGACACCTTACGTTATGTTGGGACAATTAGTCCTTTCTCACAAAATAAGAATCAGCCGCTTTCAAAATTCTAAGATGTCATTTTTACTTTTTTCTTCGTCGTTGTCCATTTACCCCGACTTGGACTCATTACCAAGTCATTGAAGGCTAACACATTCAAATCTCTTTGAATGGTGCGAGGAGTGATGTTAAACTCTTCGACTAAATCCTGTGTAGTCACTTCTCCTTTATTGAGGATAAACATATACACGTCTTTAATACGATTAAGCATTCTATCAGTAGTTGGCTTCATTTCTAAAAACCACTCCTTCGATCTTAAATTCTCATGGCATAAGACTAGCGGACGACAAAATATGTGCGGAGTGCACTTAGGCTTTAGTAGTTTGCCTTAGACATCCCCTTTTCTGAAAGTTTGGTCAGAATAGATGTTCTGACACATACATTATAGCGGAAAACCAAACAGATTTCCAGAAATGAGAGACGAAAAACACTATTTTTACAGAAAATTCATATATTTAATATTCCTAGAAATATAGGATGTTACGAATTTGTCAAATGATTATTGTAATTTTAACAAGAAGGAGTACAATAACAATATTATAAAAATGAGGTGTATTAATGGATTGGTTACAACTGGCTCAGGCAAGAAAAGAAGAGCTTATTCAAGAATTGCAGCAATTGATTCAAATAGAAAGTGTAAAAGATGAAAATAATTTTTCTGATATAATGCCTTTCGGTGCTGGTCCGAAAGCAGCATTGGAATTTATGCTTCAAAAAGGTATAGAGCAAGGGATGACTACAAAAAATGTGGATCATATGGCCGGCCATATTGAAATGGGGCAAGGTGAAGAACTTGTTGGTGTGCTTTGCCATGTAGATGTTGTGCCTGCCGGAGATGTTGCAAGCTGGACATATCCTCCGTTTGAAGGGCAAGTGGCAGATGGAAAATTATTTGGTCGTGGTGCGATTGATGACAAAGGTCCAACAATGGCAGCTTGGCTTGCGATGAAACTGATCCACGATGCGAAAATCCCTTTGAAAAAACGTGTACGAATGATTATCGGTACAGATGAAGAAAGCGGATTCCAATGTGTAACGCGCTACTTCGAAAAAGAGGAAATGCCGACAATTGGTTTTGCACCTGATGCAGATTTCCCGCTAATCAATGCTGAAAAAGGTATTGCTCATTTAACGTTCTCCAGTAAAGAAAAACGATCGGGCGATGAGCAATTACTGTCATTCTATGCAGGTAGCAGAACAAATATGGTGCCGGATGAAGCAACCGCTACTTTAAAATATGCCGGAAAAAGCACAAATGAGAATTTTCTGAAATATTTAAAAGAAAATGGCGTTGAAGGCACTTTCACTAAAAATGATAATGGGATTATAATTGTTGTGAAAGGTAAATCAGCTCATGCAATGGAACCGGAAAAGGGACGAAATGCAGCAGTTTATTTAGCAAAGTTTTTACAGAATGTTGTAGAGACAAAACAAAGTAAGTCGTTTGTCGATTTTATAGTCCGTGTTTTTGACAACGATCATTCTGGAACAGCATTGGATTTCCAATTTGAAGATACGATGTCGGGCCCGACAACATTAAACCCTGGAATCGTAACTTTTGATGAGCGCGGTGCGTCAATTGAAGTGAGTATGCGCTATTCGGTAACGTATCCATTTGAAGAAAAAATAACGAAAGTACAGGCATTACTTCAACATGAAACATTTACATTAGATGTAGTGAACAATTCAGCCCCGCATTATGTGAGCGAGGAAGATCAATTGATTCAAACATTGCTGCAAGTATATCGCAAATACAGCAATGACTACTCGAAGCCACTTTCAACTGGCGGAGGGACTTATGCTCGCGTTATGAAAAAAGGGGTCGCATTCGGAATGCTGTTCCCAGGCGAACTAGATGTTGCCCATCAGGCCGATGAATTTGTTGATATTGATAACTTGATAAAAGCGACTGCGATTTATGCAGAAGCAATAGTAAATTTAGCAACTAACTAATAAAAAGGTGGTATTTGAGATGAGCTTTAGTTTATGGAATGATCAAATTGTAAAAAATGAAGAAGTATTGGTGGACAAGGAAGACCGAGGCTATCAATTTGGCGACGGTGTGTATGAAGTAGTAAAAGTGTATAATGGGGAACTATTTACAGCGACTGAGCATATTGACCGTTTTTATGACAGTGCTGAAAAAATCCGCATTACGATTCCTTATACAAAAGATAAATTACACCAATTACTGCATCAACTTGTAGAGGAGAACAACATTGACACAGGTCATGTTTACTTCCAAATTACACGTGGTGCCGGCCCTCGTAACCACATTTTCCCTGGTGATGATGTGAAACCGGTATTGACTGGGAATGCGAAAGAAAATCCACGTCCATTAGAAAACTTTGAAAAGGGTGTAAAGGCTACATTTGTGGAAGATATTCGCTGGTTGCGTTGTGATATTAAGTCACTGAACTTGCTTGGTGCAGTTCTTGCGAAACAGGAAGCATATGAAAAAGGATGCTATGAAGCGATTCTACACCGTGATGAGATTGTTACAGAAGGTTCATCTTCAAACATCTACGGGATTAAAGAAGGTGTACTATATACACACCCAGCCAACAATCTCATTTTAAATGGGATTACTCGTCAAGTAATTATTAAATGTGCAGCAGAAATCGGTCTTACTGTTAACGAACAGGCAATGACGAAAGAGCAGCTGCTTGCTATGGATGAAGTAATCGTTTCTTCAACAACATCAGAAGTAACTCCGGTTATTGAAATTGACGGCACAGTTATCGGCAACGGGACACCGGGCGAATGGACACGTAAATTACAATCACAATTTGAAACAAAAATTCCAAAAGGCATTAAAGCATAATTTAGTACGCCGTATTATATTAATAAGCAAAAAATTTATTGCGAACAAGTTAATTGGAATGGAAGGGGAGGCGAGTGTTAGTGCTGTCGGCTTCACCTTTCGCACTGTGAAAACATCAGCTGACGGCTAACGCCTTTCGCTACAAACTGCGTTTCCTGCGGGAACAGCAAAATTCATTTTATGACGAAAGCGAAGCGACAGGAGCACCGAGTGAGAGCACAAGAAACAAAAGCTAAGAACGCCGCGTCCTGTGGCAACGCTTTTGTGACCAACATCGTGTTGGCCTCGTGACCGCGGAAAGCGTCCGACCCGGAATGGAAATCAACCCCGATATTATGGGGAAATTATAAATCCTTAATTTAAAAATAGCGCCTTGCTTAACGGCAATGCGCTATTTTTTTTTGCGGATAACCTGTAAAATATAACGTAATGAAGATTAGGAAAGAACTTAGGGAGTAGATAAAATGGCTCAGTTAATAAAACTTCAAGATTATATTTCACGTTACGAAATTGACTTGGCACGCTATCCAACACAGTTTATTCGCTTAAAGCAAAATCAGTGGGAGCGGATAAAGTATCAATGGCAGACGGGTGAAGCAATAGAACGTTGGGAACATATTGAGGAAGAAGTAAAGGAAGAGAAGAAAAAATCACTGTTTCAAAAACTTTTCCCTTTTAAAAAAGAACTAGAAGTAACCGAAGAAGAACAAGAAGATATCGAAAAAGTAACCATCTCCAACGATTGGGCAGTAGAAGAAAATCCATATCAGGAAGACGATACGACGCTGATTTTTGAACCGAATCTCGTCTATACACCAAAAACATTGGAAGAACTTAAGAAAATGTTCATTGATCAGTTTTTTCATTTTCAAATGAAATGGGCAAGCTCCACATTACGTGAAAAATCATATGTAGATCCAAAATTTATGCGTGATACATTATTGCGTTCCATGCTCCAAACATTGCCGGACAATTACTTAGTATTCTATTATCCGATTTTACGTGTGAAAAAAGCGCCGATAGAATTGGATATTATTATAATGACACCGACAGAATGTCTATGTATTACGGTTTTGGAGCAGGAAAGTCAGGCGGTATATATTGCAAATAGCGAACGCTTCTGGTTAAAGAAGGTCGGAAAAAATGAAAAAAAAGTGTTAAGCCCTTTAATTCAATTAAACCGGATGGAAAAAGTTATTGAGCAGATTTTTCAGCAGAATCATATTGAACTGCCGATTCGTAAAGTGTTGTTAACAAGAAATGGCTATATTGATTATCCCGGTACAATGTATGGCGTTTCATTTGTGGATAAACGGAAATTCCCTGAATGGATGGGACAATTAGCACATTCTGTTTCACCGATGAAGCATATGCAAATACGTGGAGCACAAGCCATTTTAAACACAGTTCAAACAACATCTTTTCATCGGGAAATCTGGAATACGGAAAATAAGGAAGATTAAATAATGGAAGTGCATTTTATTATTAATCCTTTTGCAGGTAATGGGCAAGGGGTTAAGCGTTGGCATCAGTTTGAACAGCAGTTGGCGATACCGTATCAAATCCATTGGACAAAATACGCAGGCCATTCGCTGCTGATGGCAAAGCAAATTGCCGGGCGAGCAACAAAGGAAAATCCGGTCTGTCTAATTGCTATTGGCGGGGATGGGACAATTCACGAAGTGCTGAATGGCGCAGTACATTTTGATAATGTCTATTTAGGGGTAATTTCGGCAGGCTCTGGCAATGATTTTGGCAGGGGGTATCAAGCATTCGAAACGAGCAAACAATTAGAGCAATTTGTAAAGAGAGTAAATAGTACTTCACATGATTGCGGGGTAGTGAAACAAGGTGGGACAACCAAATACTTTATTAATAATTTTGGTGTGGGGTTTGATGCATTAGTGGCGAATACCGCGAACAAGTCAACACTGAAAAGGTCGCTTAATAAATGGAAACTTGGGAAGCTGAGCTATCCTTATTACGTCATTCACGCACTTTTTACTTATAAACCGTTTAAGCTTACGATATTCCATGCAGGGAAAAAGAAACAATACCAAAATGTATGGTTTGTAACTGCGAGCAATCAGCCTTATTTTGGAGGGGGAATGAAGATATCTCCAGAATCGAATACATCCGATGGCCAGTTCGAAGTGACAGTCGTTTCCAATTTATCGAAATGGAAATTATTATTCCTTTTTGGAACAGTCTTTTTAGGGAAGCATACACTTTTGAAGGAAGTCGAACAGTTTGCAGCAACGGAAGCACAGTTGATTTTTGAGGAACCGGTCAGGGCACATGCAGACGGGGAAACCCAAAAATTAGCACCCGGTCAAAATAAAATTGAAATAACCGTTCAGAAAAAAGCATGGAATTTAGCAAAATAAAAGCAAACGAAGCTATTTTCCGTTATAATATGAGGCAGCTATACAATAGAAAAGAGGATAAGTAAGTGAGATTAAAGCATAAACCATGGGCAGCGGAATATATTCAACAACATCCTGATGTAATTATTCCAAACCCGGAAGATTATAAAGGCAAGTGGAATGAAGCATTCGGCAACGACAACCCGATTCATATCGAAGTTGGTACAGGTAAAGGGCAATTCGTTTTAGGGATGGCACTGCAAAATCCGGATATTAATTATATCGGTATTGAATTATTTGATAGTGTTATCGTCTGTGCCCTTGAAAAAATCGAAGAAGCAAACAAACCATCGAATTTGCGTTTATTAAAAGTTGATGGCGCGAAGCTGGAAGAGTTTTTCGAAAAAGGGGATGTGGACCGTGTCTATCTGAACTTCTCGGATCCATGGCCTAAAGTGCGACATGCAAAGCGTCGCCTTACACATGAAGGTTTCCTGAAAATTTATGAGAACATTTTAGTTGATAACGGTGAAATCCATTTTAAAACGGATAACCGTGGTCTTTTTGAATATTCACTCGTAAGTATGAACGAGTATGGTATGGCATTAAACTATGTATCGCTAGACTTACATGCGAATATGCCGGAAGATAATATTATGACAGAATACGAGGAGAAATTCTCAAAGCTCGGTCAACCAATATATCGACTAGAATGCCAATACAAGACGAAATAATAACGATTTAGGGGGATGGAGAAATGGATCGATTGGAATTTCACAACATGACACTAACATGGTTACATGGGGGTGTCACAGCACTTGATGGCGGGGCTATGTTTGGGGTAGTGCCAAAAGCACTGTGGTCTCGTAAATATCCGGTAAATGAATTGAACCAGATTGAATTAGCATGTGAACCAATTTTAATTCAGTACGAGGGGAAAAATTACTTAATCGATTCTGGTGTAGGTGCAGGTAAGTTAAATGAAAAGCAGCTGCGCAATTTCGGTGTTTCAGAAGAATCAACAATTGAAAATAGCCTGGCTGAAGCTGGATTACAGCCAAGTGATATTGATGCAATTTTGATGACACATCTACATTTTGATCATGCTGGCGGTTTAACGAAGTGGGAAGGGGACAAGCTTGTTCCGGTTTTCCCTAATGCAGTTATTCACACGACACAGATTGAATGGGATGAGATGCGCAATCCGAATATCCGTTCGAAAAATACGTATTGGAAAGAAAACTGGGAGCCTGTACAGCATTTAGTCTCAACATATGAAGGGGAGCTGGAAGTGGCTCCAGGCTTAAAAATGATCCATACGGGCGGCCATAGTGAAGGACATGCAATTATTCGCCTTGAACAGAACGGTGAAGTGGCGTTACATATGGCGGATATTATGCCGACACATGCCCATCAAAATCCGCTTTGGGTATTGGCGTATGATGATTACCCGATGACAAGCGTATTTGCGAAAGAAAAGTTGATAAAAGAAGCGCTTTCAAATGGCTACCGTTTTATCTTCTACCATGATGCGTATTACCGCATGATTCAGTGGGATGCAACAGGCAAGGAAGTAACAGATAGCCTGGAACGTTCGAAACCGGCATTAATTAAGTAAACACGAAAGCACCTGCATATTTATGATGCAGGTGCTTTTATTATCGGTTGCGTACTTTTAGCATATAAAAAAATACGATGACTAAAATTATGTCATCGCATCATTTACATTATATTTGTTTAATATCTACAATGGCACCGGAACGGGCATCTGCTGCGAACTCGTAGTTTTCTAGCTCGCCGTTGATTGTACGTGAAATACCTCCACGGTAAACCGGAGTTTCTGTAAATCCATTACTGAAGTTTTCAGTTTTCATGTAAATCCAAGAACCATCAATTGGAGCATGTTTTTTAAATTCTTCTTTAATGTTGGCTAAAATATGATCTGGATTCGCAAATGGTGCGACACGATTGCTCATTTCTTTAACAATGACAGCAGCTGCCATCCCTGTTACAACCCCTATTGTAAAGTCTTTTAAATTCATTTCAAAATACCTCCTCAAAATAGTGACTACATTTACTTTATCATATTCTGAAAATAGAGTAAAAATAATAGAAGGTTCGAAAGTCGAAATATTGCTTGCAATTTGTGGTATAATGAAGGCAAATCTACATTTAGAGGTGTTGCAGAATGAATCAAGATACACTTGCTCTTTTTAAAACATTAACAGAATTGCCTGGTGCACCAGGGAATGAGCGAGCGGTCCGCAATTTTATGCGTTCGGAATTAGCGAAATATTCTGATGAAGTTATTCAGGATAATTTAGGCGGCGTATTCGGTGTGCGTAAAGCAAAAGATGAACAAGCACCAAAAATTTTAGTCGCTGGCCATATGGATGAAGTAGCATTTATGGTTACTTCCATTACTGAAAACGGCATGGTCCGTTTCCAAACACTTGGCGGATGGTGGAACCAGGTGATGCTGGCACAACGCGTTACGGTCTATACGAAAGATCGTGAAATTCCGGGTGTTATAGCATCTATTCCACCACACTTATTAACAGATGCGGAACGTTCAAAACCGATGGACATTAAAAATATGCTGATCGATATCGGAGCAGATTCAAAAGAAGATGCGATGAATTTAGGTGTACGACCAGGGCAATCCATTATTCCGGTATGTCCATTCACACCGATGGCAAATCCAAAAAAAATTATGGCAAAAGCTTGGGATAATCGCTATGGCTGTGGTTTAGCAATCGAACTTTTAAAAGAGATTCACGGTCAAGAAGTGAAGAGCCATATTTATTCTGGAGCGAATGTTATGGAAGAGGTCGGTTTACGCGGTGCAGCGGTTTCATCAAATATGATTAAACCTGATCTGTTTTTTGCATTGGATGCATCACCGGCGAATGATACATCTGGCGATAAAAATGAATTCGGTCAACTAGGCAAAGGAACATTACTCCGAATTTTAGACCGTTCAATGGTTACACACCGTGGTATGCGTGAATTCGTACTGGATACAGCAGAATCAAACAATATTCCATACCAGTATTTCGTCTCTCAAGGTGGTACAGATGCAGGACGTGTACACACCCAAAATGACGGGATACCATCAGCAGTAATAGGGGTTTGCTCACGTTATATTCACACATCTGCTTCGATTATTCATGTGGATGATTATGCAGCCGCTAAAGAACTTTTAATAAAATTAATTCAAACTGCCGACCGTTCTACAATCGAATCTATTCGCGCAAACGTATAAAAAAATTCAATATTATATTATAATACAAGGATGCGGACTTATCGCATTCTTGTTTTTTAGTTGCGGATAATAGGTTTAACGTGACTTACATAGTAAATGGTAAACCATTTTATATAGGTATAGACCGTTTAAAAAAGAACAGCTTGGAGATGAAATGATGAAAGTAGCAGTCGGATCGAAAAATATGGCGAAATTAGGTGCAGTTGAAGCAATTGTCAAACAGTATTTCCCTGAAGCCACAATCGAAAATATGGATGTACCTTCTGATGTATCGATTCAGCCTTTCTCAAATGAAGAAACGAGACAAGGTGCGATCAACCGTGCACGTCATACAATGATGCTTACAAATGCGGATATAACATTTGGACTTGAAGGTGGCGTCGATGAAATCGAAGGAACAATGTATTGCTGTAACTGGGGAGCGGCTATTTTAAAGGATGGTACGGTCATTGCTAGCTCAGGGGCTCAATTTGCCTTACCGGAAGAAATTGCACAGGAGCTTCGTATGGGCAAGGAACTTGGACCGGTGATGGACGTCTATACAAATAGCGAAAATATTCGTCATCATCAAGGAGCAGTTGGTATTTTCTCAAATAATTTAATCGACAGAAAAGAAATGTTTGAACATATTGTTAAGTTATTAGTCGGTCAAATCTTGTTTAAAATAAATAAAGAGCAAAAGGGCCGGATGTAGAGCACATTCGTTGCATTACGGCTCGGAAAATTATTATGATACTGATTGAACGTTTGAAAGAGAGGGAAAACAATGGGTCGTAAATGGATACATGCGTTTTTGATTACTTCACTTGTTGTTATATTATCAGCATGCAGTCAAACAGTCGAAGAACAGGCACAAGCAGGGATGGAAAATGCTGAAACAATGTTTAGCAGCAAACCGAACGAAGCAAACAAAACGATTGGACATATAGAGCTATACTTACCAAAAGGATATAGTATTGAAAAAGGAATTGATGAATTGAATTATACGATTCTGAATGGTAAAGATTCCTATATATTATTCGTCAATCAAAATGAACCGGGAGACAGTCAGTTACAGTATGAGTTGCTAAAGCAGGAAAACCAAAATGAAATTGTTGAAGAGAAAACTTTCGAATCGGAGGGCCAATTCGGATTTTCTGCTGTCACAAAATTTCCTGAAGAGAAATATGAACTGATCGTTAATTTAGGCGGTGTTAAGCTGTCGACTATTTCCGAGGACAAGAAAATTGACGATAAAATCCAGGAAATGATGGAAATTGTGAAAACAGTGAAAGTGGTTAACTAGTTGAGGCGTTGAGTAAAGAAATCACATAGCTTTTTTGTTACAATAGATGAAGTAAATGGAACGGTTCACATTTGTGAGCCGTTTTTGATTAGAAAAAGGAGTGGTTGAATGGAATCGAAACAGTTAGTAGCTGAACTGAAGGCTAAGTTAGGTGAGGCGAACTTTACATTCACATTCGATGAAAAGCATGATAAATTACGTCTTGAACATAAAAAAATCAGACGAGGGATGGATATCTCTTTACCCGAAATTTTAACGAAGTATGAAAAGAAAAAAAAGCAGGCAATTGATGAAGTGATTTATACAGTTGAGCAAACATTTTTAGCGATGCAACGGGAAGAAGAACAGGGCTTTGCCGGGCTTGCTTCTGTTTATCCGATCATCCGCTCAACATCCTTCCCTAAAAAGTCGAATGATGGCCATGCATTTGTCATGACAGATCATACAGCGGAAACACGTATTTATTATGCGCTCGATTTAGGTACAACTTATCGTTTAATCGATGAATCAATGTTGCCGAAATTAAATGTAACAGAGGAGCATATACGCGAAGCAGCCCGTTTTTCTGTAAAAAAATTGCCTACTTCTGTTAAACGTGATGAAGTTTCGGGCAATGTCTATTACTTTTTAAATCAAAATGACGGTTATGATGCAAGTCGTATTTTAAACGAAAGCTTATTAAAGGAAATGGAAGCTCAAATTGAAGGCGAAATGACGGTATCCGTCCCGCATCAGGATGTATTAATTATTGGTGATATTCGGAATGAAGTAGGGTATGATGTATTAGCGCAGATGACGATGCATTTCTTTACAGTTGGCGCAGTTCCTGTTACGAGCTTGTCATTTGTATACGAAAACGGTCATTTAGAACCAATATTTATTTTAGCGAAAAACAAAGTAAAAAAGGAGCAAGAAGAAAAATGAAAGTAGCTTACAACAAAGCACATGTAGGAGATGTCCTATTAGTTCAATTATCAATGGAGACAATCGTAAAAACAGCGATGGATCGCGCTGGCGATGTAGCCATTTTAAAAGAAGAGACAACTGGTGAAGTGAAAGCATTTAACCTTTTTAATGCTAGCAAGTACGTAGAACTGGATGTTGCAGGGAATGTGGAAGTCACACCGGAACTTGTAGAGAAGTTAGAAGCGGCTTTAAAAGCAAACAGCGCAGAAATTTCTCTAGATGTAGACTTCTCGCCAAAATTTGTAGTTGGCTATGTTGAATCAAAAGAAAAGCATCCAAATGCAGATAAACTAAGTGTTTGTAAAGTAAACGTTGGGGATGAAACATTACAGATCGTATGTGGAGCACCGAATGTTGACGCAGGCCAAAAAGTAGTTGTAGCCAAAGTGGGCGCTGTTATGCCTTCTGGTTTATTGATCAAAGAAGGAAACTTACGTGGTGAAGATTCATTCGGTATGCTTTGCTCTGCACGTGAACTAGCAATTCCAGGCGCACCTGAAGTAAAAGGTATTTTAGTACTGGACGATTCTGCAGAAGTAGGAAGCCCATTCGAGGTTCCAACTCGTTAATATGTACGATAAGTTAGTATGTTGAGCTGAGTCTCTCATACTAACTTTTTTTTATCCTTAAAAATATCAGCGACAAAGCGCATTTACCCGGCAAATATGATATGCTTTTGAGGTGTATATAATTTATACACAGCAATTTAAATAAGAATAAAGACCGTTACAAATAGTGGAATTTGTACGGCAATGTTTTTAAGGAAAGAAGTGGTATTTATGAGTTGGATTAAAAATAAATTTAATAAACTATTTAAAATGGATCCAGATGAAGAATATGATGAGTATGAAGAATCTCCAAAATCGGATGAAATAGATCAAACAAAACAATCACAAGCACAGCAAAATTATTATGAAGAACCTGATGCGCCAAAAAAAACATTCCGATTTCCTCTAATAGAAGATGATTATGAGGAAGCAGCTAAACAGGATAATGAGCAGCGACAAACGACACGCTTTTATGATGATGATAAGGAAAAACTGACATTACCAAATTATTTGCAAAAGCATACAGCCAAGGAAGTATATGATGTCGAAGTATCCGGTATACGAGATTTACTGGAACGCCGCCGTAAAGGGAAAGGCCACACCAATGTAGTGCATACAAGAGATCCTGTTCGCCGTTTACCGAATTTAAAAGAAGAACGGGAAGCGATACGTCACAATAAGCCTGTACGCGCAGAAAGAACTGAAAATAAACAAATTTTAAAACCGATCGAAATCAGGAAACGTTTCATTCCTACAGATGTTCCGTCGCCTGTACACGGTTTTAAAAAACCGTCATCAATTGAAGAATTAATCGAAAAGCAGCAGGATGAAAAGCTTAAAAAAGAAGAGCACGAACATCAATCAATAATTGAAACAGAACATAATGAAACGGCGGAACAGCCGACTGAACCGGTTGTTTTACAACCAGATGAGGAAGAACAACAAGCTATACCAATTAATGAACAAGAAATACACGAGCCTGATTCAGAAGCAGAGATTGCACAAACCGAAATACTTGAACCAGAAATTGTGCATGAAGAAAAATTGAATTTATTCGAAAACGACGAATCAGCTTTAGAAGAAAAGCAACCGGTGGAAGAAGAGGTACTAGACCAACGGACAGAAGCAGTTATTGAAATAGAAGATGAAGAGGAAGCGGAAGAAGCTGTAAAAGAAGAATCTTCCGTTGCAGAAACAATCAGTGATGTACAAGTAAAGCATGTAACGATTGAAAATTCGACGATACACATCGGTCAATTAAATGTGGAGCAAATGCCACCATCTGACGAAGCCATAGTAATTGAAGAGAAGAAGGAAGAATTGGATCCAGTACAGCCAATCAGTACGAGAAGCCGTGTTCCTTTTAATGTGGTAATGCTGAAGTCAGACAAGCAAAAACTGATGACGAAGCAATTTGTCGAACAGCAGCTTAGCATGCAAAGTAAAAAAATTAAAGTAGACGAAGAAGAGCAAGAAAACATTATTAATTCGGTTGTAGAGACTATAGAAGTTCATACTGAACTAGAAAATATAGTGCAACATGAAAAGAATGATGAAGTAGAAACTGTTGAACAAGAAACTCTGTTATCTCAGAATGAAGTACGACAAGTACAGGAAAATGCTGAAGTCATTACTTTTAACGAGCAAGTTGTGAAGCATGAACCGACTAATCAGTCTGAAGAGGAGACAGTAAGGACAACGACTTCTACATCTATTGGATTGTTGGAACGTGAATCCGATGTACCAGCAAAAGTAGAAGAGCTATTAGAAGTCGCCGCAACTACGGAAGCTGTAGTGGAAGAAGTTCCAGAAACGTTGAACGTTCAAGAAGTACCGGAAATCCAAGAGGTGACAGAACTTCCATCAGTAAAAGAGGAGGAAGAGCCAATTGTTGAAAAATCGGCGGACGTAAAAGCGGATTCTACTCAAGAAGTGATAGCAGAGGCAGCTGAGACCGTAATAGAAGCACCTCCAGTTAAAAGAATACCTTATGTAAAGCCACCTCTTGAATATTTAGTACCACCGGAGGAAATGGTGGAAGACCGCGACTGGATGGATGAACAGGGCGAAAATTTAGTGGAAGCACTATCGCATTTCCAAGTTCAGGCGCAAATTGAATCGATTGTCCAAGGACCAGCCGTTACACAATTTGAAATTACAGTAGGGCACGGGACGAAAGTAAGCAAAGTCCGCAATTTAACGGATGATATTAAATTGGCATTAGCTGCAAAAGATATTCGAATTGATGCGCCAATTCCGGGAAAACGTTCAATCGGTATTGAGATTCCAAACCGGATTTCCCGTTCGGTTCGCCTTTCAGAAGTGACAGAATCCGCATCGTTTAAAGACTCGGATTCGCCATTGGAGGCAGCACTTGGTTTGGACTTAACAGGGAAGCCTGTCACAATCGACTTACGGAAAATGCCGCATGGTCTGATCGCCGGTGCTACAGGATCGGGAAAATCGGTATGTATTAACTCGATTTTAGTCAGCCTGCTGTATAAAGCAAATCCAAATGAATTAAAGCTGATGCTGATTGATCCGAAAATGGTAGAGCTTGCGCCATTTAATCATATTCCGCATTTAGTCAGCCCTGTTATTACAGATGTTAAAGCAGCGACTGCAGCATTAAAATGGGCAGTAGAGGAAATGGAAAGACGATATGAGTTATTTATGCACAGCGGTGCACGTAAAATAGAAGCATATAATAAAATGTGTGATGCGAATGGTATGTATGCACAGAAGCTTCCATACTTATTAATTGTCATCGATGAGTTGGCGGATTTAATGATGATGTCCCCACAAGATGTAGAAGACAGTATTGTACGAATTACGCAAAAGGCCCGTGCTGCAGGAATACACTTAATTGTTGCTACACAGCGCCCATCTGTAGATGTAATAACTGGTCTGATAAAGTCCAATATTCCAACACGTATCGCATTTTCAGTATCATCACAAATCGACTCTCGCACAATTTTGGATTCACAGGGCGCAGAACGATTGCTGGGACGCGGAGATATGCTATATTTAGGAAATGGAATGTCGGCTCCAACACGTATTCAAGGTACATTTGTAACCGATGATGAAATCGAAGAAATTATCGAGTATGTACGTGAACAAGGCGAGCCACAATATATCTTTAAACAGGAAGAATTATTAAAACGCTCAGAAACAATAGAGGAACAAGACGAGTTGTTTGAGGAGGTATGCCGATTTGTCTATGAACAAGGCTCAGCATCGACATCACTTTTACAACGACGTTATCATATTGGCTATAATCGAGCAGCTAGATTAATCGATATGTTAGAGCGGCATGGTTATGTTTCAGAACCAAAAGGAAGCAAACCAAGAGATGTATATATTACAGAGGAAGAGCTGTTTGAGCAATTCGGAGGCTAAAGCACCAGCAAATTGAACA
This sequence comes from Solibacillus sp., assembly GCF_040273735.1. NCBI lineage: Bacteria > Bacillati > Bacillota > Bacilli > Caryophanales > Caryophanaceae > Solibacillus > Solibacillus sp. Next base: position 49,616 of record NZ_JBELZM010000003.1, read on the forward strand.
ATTAAAAAAATTAGAATTGTCGTTCAATTATCGTAACGTGTATTTAGTGCTATAATGTAGGCATACTTTGAAACAATAAATGGATAATTCAATGGGGTCTTCGTATCCTAGGAGGGTTTTATAAATAATGACACGCTATCATTTTACCGGTATTAAAGGTTCAGGCATGAGTTCCCTGGCACAAATTCTATTTGATGCAGGAGAGCAAGTTCAAGGTTCAGACTATGAAACATACTATTTTACGGAGCAACCATTACGTGACCGAGGAATAGAAATTTTAAATTTCGATGAAAACAATATTAAAGAAGGTTTAACAGTTATTGCAGGGAATGCATTTAATGATGATCATCCAGAATTAGTGCGTGCACGCGAGTTAGGTGTTGAGGTCATTCGCTACCATAAGTTTTTAGGCGAATACAGCAATCGCTATACTTCTATTGCCATTACAGGTGCACATGGTAAAACGTCTACGACTGGTTTAATGAGCCATGTTGTAGGCGGTTATATGCCGACATCGTATTTAATCGGTGACGGTACTGGTTCAGGTAAAAAAGATGCTTCATATTTTGTTATGGAAGCATGTGAATACCGTCGCCACTTTTTAGCGTATCATCCGGATTATGCAATCATGACGAATATCGATTTTGATCATCCGGATTATTTTACGAGCATTGACGATGTATACGATGCTTTCCAACAGCTGGCTTTACAAGTGAATAAAGCAATCATTGCTTGCGGAGATGATGAACAGCTTCAGAAAATTCAAGCAAATGTACCAGTTGTCTACTATGGTTTTGATCCTGCCAATGATTTTTCTGCACGTAATATCGTAAAAACATCGGAAGGTACGGAATTTGATGTTTATGTGCGTAATGAGTTTTACAGTAAATTCTTTATTCCGCTATTCGGTGACCATACGATTTTAAACTCGTTGGCGGTAATTTCACTGTGTCATTATGAAGGAGTTCCAGCAAAGCTGATCCAAGAACGTCTTAATACTTATGGCGGGGTAAAACGTCGCTTTACTGAAACAAAAGTTGGCAATGCGGTTTTAGTGGATGATTATGCACACCATCCGACAGAAATTGCGGCAACTTTGCAATCGGCACGACAAAAATATCCTGATCGTGAAGTTGTAGCGGTATTCCAGCCGCATACCTTTACTCGAACTAAAGCATTTTTACAAAACTTTGCGGATAGTTTGAGCGGAGCCGACGCAACCTACTTATGTGATATTTTTGGTTCAGCACGCGAAAAACAAGGAGAGCTTTCGATTCAAGATTTAGCAGATTTAATCGATGGCTGTGAGGTTTTAACAATCGAAACAGTTAATCAACTTAAAAAACATGAAAATGCCGTATTCCTGTTTATGGGAGCGGGAGATGTTCATAAATATCAAGATGCCTTTGAAGCAATTTTGAATTAAATGAAAAACAGCTTAACCTATAAGTAAAAGGATAAGCTGTTTTTCCATACATAAAGTGAAACTTAACTTAGGAGTTTTTTCATCCCCTACTGATTAGAAAAAGAACACAAGCTGAAACCGTCATGTCCTGTAACGACTAACATCGTGTTGGTCCGAACCAATCGGGTTTTCCATTAATACGGATAAATGTAGAACTTCTATTCATAAAAAGGGTTTTATTCATCAACAGATTGGGGAATATGAAAGCATGGACAAAATGGCTATTCGTCTTGAGTGAATAAATAATAAATTAACAGTATTCACGTAAGAAAAGCTTGTATTTCGTGAAGGTTATGCGGAAAAATGCTTTTCTAGGAAAAGGATTGTCGCAATTTTTGTCGAATGTAATAAGTGGAACTAGATAGAGGAGGTTATATTTGATGGAAGTATTACTTTATATTGCGGCATTAGTGGCTGCAATCGGATTTTTAGTCCTTTGTGTAAGTATTGGTATGACATTGTTTTCTGTTAAGAATACATTAAATTCTATTGCGGGAACAGTTGCCGGCATTGAAGGACAAATGGAAGGCATTACACGTGAGACGACAAGCCTGCTTACAAAAACAAATGCATTGGCAGATGATATTTCAGATAAATCGGAGAAGTTAAATTCAGTAATGCATGCTGTAAAAGGTGTTGGGGATTCTGTGAATAATTTGAATTCATCAGTTCAACGTATTACAACATCGATTTCAACGGAAGTGCATAAAAACGAAGATAAGATTGCGCAAGTTGTTCAATGGAGTAATGTAGCGATGGGGATTGCAGACCAATGGCGTCAGCGCAAGCCGATTAATGAAGAGGATATTGTTTATACGAGTACTAGAACAAATGAAACACCACCAAATTTAGGCCAGAAGTCAAAGTTTGGTTTCTTAAAACGCAAGTAAAAGGGAAAATGATATTCAATAACAAGGGGGAGTTTTTAAAATGGAAGAAAAACGCGTAAACTATGATTATAACCGATTAAATGATTCGATTTATGATGATGAAAAAATTCACGTTAAGGATTTTGTTATCGGCGCATTGGTAGGCGGTATCGTTGGTGTAGCGACAGCTTTATTACTCACACCGAAGACAGGCAGTGAAATGCGTAATGATGTTGCGGTACAAGCTGTCACATTAAAGGACAAGAGTATCGAGCTTTCTGGCACTGCAAAGGAGAAGACGGCACAGCTTTCGACTCAATTAAAAGAACAATCTTCTTCAATTGTTGAAAAAGTAAAAGCGAAAACAGCGAAACAACCACCAGTTCTAGATGATGGAACAGCTTCATCAGAAGGTGAGGAACCATTGCCATTAGATAAAATGGTAGATGAAGAAGTACTAGCTGCTGAATCTCCAGATCCGGATAGCGTAAATACAGACCCGGATATCGCACCAAACTCAACACGCCATACAGATGTACAATAAGAAAAACGGCTCCCAAAATGTATTGGGAGCCGTTTTTTTACTATTCAACAACCGGTTGATCGGTTAGCTGAATTTCAAGTTGGTCGCCACCGAATATCTCAGCATCAAATGAAGATGGCTGCCCATTACGTAAAATCGTAAACGACCCTTTAAATGAAGCAGGAAGCTGCCAGCTCGAAAATCGAAAGACATCCTGATAAATCCATTTGTTTGTATCTTTTTCAATAATATTAATTGTAGCCCCATTCGGCACTATTGCTTCACATTGGACAACTTGACCGTTTACAGAAAACTCGCGGGCTACTTTAACAAGTTCGACTTGTTCATGCTGGAACGTTACAATCGCCTTTTCTTCCAATAACAAATTCAAATGTGCTGCAATTTGTTCAGCTGTCGGTAAATGACGCTGTTCAAATGTAATGATATCTCCATTTTGAACAGGGTAATGCAGTTTTCCCGGTTTTCCGTTAATGTTAAGCTGTGATGAATAATCAGGGAACGAAACAGGTTTCCCATCGATTTGAACGAAATATGATTGGAACTGCTGCATATGCACAGATTGCTTCAATGATTTTAATACATCTTCAACCGTTTCGATTGTTTCGACAACGATTACGTCTCGATCCTGTAAAGGTGTATCCAATTTTACGATTTGACCGTTTACAAATACTGCCGGTTCTACATTGTATTGTATTTCTTGAATTGTCACAGTTTTTACGGAAGCATGGTCAATAATTTCCCCTATAGTAACAGATGCGCCTGTCCCATCTTTTCCGGGAATCAACTCTATTTGATCTCCATTTTTAATGAGAGATTTAATCGAGGCATTTTCACCATTCAAAATGATTTGTGCCGGCTGTCCATGCTCACCTGGCACGAAAACATTTTGACCGTTTACTGTAATCGACAAACCGTGTCCGGGTTTGCCGTATAATTGTTTTGCTCTGACATTCGCAGCCAAAAATGCATCACCGACTGTCATTTCCTTCAATTCAAATAGTCGTACAATTTGTTCATTTACTTTTATTGACATGTAATGGATCGGTGATTTTTGTGCAGCAATCGCAATTCCAATCGGTGTCACAAGCTCAGGTGTTGCGGCAATATGTTGTGCGCGTGTTAAATTCTGAATGGCATTCACATCACGTACCGCTACACGGTTAGACGGCAAATTTAATGTTTTGCCGATTTCTTCCGGCAAGTAGGGTGTTAAACTCCCGCCGCCAACTAACATGACCGCTTTTGGAGGCGTGTTATTATTTAAACGTAGTATTTCCTCGCCAATGGACTTTGCCAAATTTTCAATTGCAGGGTATATTGCCTTGATTACTTCTTCACGTGGAAAATATTCGTCAAATCCTAAAATATCCTGAATAAGAATTTCCTCGCTCGTATGCAATTGGCGCTTTGCCATTTCAGCAATCGGAAAATCCAGTAAATAATGGTCACTTAAACTTTCGGTAATTTCATCACCAGCAGTAGGAACCATTCCGTAAGCTACAACTGTACTTTTGTCTGTAATGGCAATATCCGAAGTTCCGGCACCAATATCTACAAGTGCCACATTCAAGCGGCGCATTGAAGGAGGAATTAGTACATTGATTGCGGCAATCGGTTCTAATGTGAGGGCTTCCATTTCCAAATTGGCTCGTTTTAATGCCGCAAGCAATGATTCCACGACAACACGCGGCAGGAAAGTGGCAATGACTTCAACGGATGCTTCATCACCTTGCTGATCGAGAAGGCTCCCAATTTCTTCTCCATCCAAACGGAAATATAAAACGGAATAGCCGACACAATAATAATGGTTATTTTTTGTATCTTCTTTATGAAGCAATAATTGTTGCTGAGCCTGTTGAACGGCCTGCAGTTCCAGGCGGTTAATATCCTCTTCCGTAAAAATCGGTCGGTTTTTAATGGAAATGGAAACACTGGCCTGTTCGGTTTTTAATGCACGCCCGGCTGCTGCTACACTCACTTTCTCCAAAGGACCGTGAGTTTCTTCCAATTCAGTCTTGATTTCCTGTATAAGCTCCGCTACATACAGGACGTTATGTATTTGGCCATCAACCATTGCACGCTCTTTATGTTCTTTTACTAAAATATCGGCGACATGGTATGTATCTGCATGTTGTTCTAAAATTATGCCCACAACGGAGCGTGTTCCGATATCAAGTGCGAACAATTTGTTTGCCATATGAAAACGCTTCCTTTCTATTATTATCACAATATACTTTAACGAGTTGAAGCGCTAAATTAAAAATGCGTGACATTCTACAATAGTTTGATTATAATAAGATTATTACTTAAAAATGTATCATACTTTTTATTTATCTGAAAGTGCCGGATACGCAAAGAAGAGGGGTAAAGGAATATGAATCAACAAGATTTAGAAAGCTTACGTAGCCAGATTGACAGCTTGAACTTAGAAATTTTACGTTTAATAAATGAACGTGCATCAGTAGTAGAAGAAATTGGCAAGATTAAAGAAAAGCAAGGTGTCAATCGCTATGATCCACTTCGCGAGCGTCATATGCTTGACTTAATTAAAGAAAACAATAACGGTCCGTTAAATCAAATGACGGTTGATTATATTTTTAAACAAATCTTCAAAACAGCGCTTAAACAATTGGAAGCAGAAAAGAAAAAGGAATTACTCGTTTCACGTAAAGAAAAGTCAGAAGATACTGTCATTAATGTAAATGGTGAATTAATCGGTACAGGTGCTCCTTCTTTCGTATTTGGACCATGTGCGGTTGAGTCATATGAACAAGTGGCTGCAGTAGCTGCAACAATCCAGGAAAAAGGATTAAAATTAATCCGCGGTGGTGCATACAAACCACGTACATCTCCGTATGACTTCCAAGGATTAGGTCTGGACGGGCTAAAGATCTTAAAAGATGTTTCTAAAGAATACGGTTTAGGTGTCATCACTGAAATCGTAACACCTGCTGATTTAGACCATGCATTGGATTATATTGATGTTATTCAAATCGGTGCCCGTAATATGCAAAACTTTGAACTATTAAAAGCGGCTGGATCAACGAATAAGCCTGTCTTATTAAAACGCGGTTTAGCAGCGACAATCGATGAGTTCATCCATGCAGCTGAATACATCATGTCAAAAGGTAATGAAAACATTATTTTATGTGAACGCGGTATTCGCACATACGAAAAAGCAACTCGTAACACATTGGATATTTCGGCAGTTCCGATTTTAAAACAAGAAACACATTTACCGGTAATGGTAGACGTGACGCACTCTACAGGTCGTCGTGATTTATTATTGCCATGTTCAAAAGCGGCAATCGCTATCGGAGCAGACGGTGTAATGGCAGAAGTGCATCCAGATCCATCAATCGCACTATCGGATCAGCAACAGCAAATGGATATCCCGACATTCAATGCTTACTACGACGAACTTTTAAAATTCATGAAACAATACGAAGTATCAAAATAATTTATTAATAAGCCTATGTTGAGTAATTTCAACATGGGCTTTATATATTTCTGCGTATTTTAATTTGACGGAAAGTTGTATAATAAATTACAATTTTTTCTAAATGCGTTTTAAAAGGGAGGGATGGCATTGCGCAAAAAATTGCGTTAATCACAGAGGAAGCACAAGGAATCGGTTTTGAAATTGCTAAAGAGTTTCAAACAATGTGATGACAGGACAGGAGCTTGTATTGGATGGAGGATACACCATTCAAAAAAATAGCGAATTTAAACAGGTGTTATCGTATTGATAGCACATTTTTTGAATATTTTAAGACAATTGATGAAAAAACCAGGTATTCACTAGGTTTTAGATTGAAAATAGAAATGAAAATATTATATGATGAAGCTATACATAACAATTAGTTCAACTAGTCGTTTATAAAAACTTGTATCACTATGATAAAAAGGGGGAGAAACTTTTGACTGTCACAATTTATGATGTTGCACGTGAGGCGAATGTATCAATGGCAACCGTATCTCGCGTAGTAAATGGAAATCAAAATGTTAAGCCTGCGACAAGAAAAAAAGTGTTGGAAGTGATTGAGCGTCTCGAATATCGTCCAAATGCCGTTGCACGTGGCTTAGCAAGTAAAAAAACAACATCAGTAGGAGTCATCATCCCTGATATTTCGAATAATTTAAATGCTGAGCTTGCACGAGGCATTGAAGATATTGCGACAATGTACCGCTATAATATTATTTTAGCAAATTCAGATCAAAATGAAGAAAAAGAGTTGTCTTTACTTGATACGATGCTAGGAAAGCAAGTTGACGGTATTGTGATGATGAGTGAAGAGGTAACTGAAAATATTCAACGCGCAGTGGAAGCTTGTCCAGTACCGATTGTATTGGCAGGTTCTATCAGTTCCACTGAAAAAGTAGCTTCTGTAAACATTGACTATTATAATGCGGCATTTGAAGCTGTAGGAACACTTATTGATAATGGACATACAAGAATTGCATTTGTCTCAGGTCCATTGCAGTATACAGTGAATGGTCAGCATAAACTTGCGGCCTATAAAGATGCCCTCAAAAAAGCAAACATTGAAATAGATGATGCTTTAATTGTTGCAGGAGATGGCTCATATGATGACGGCTTGGAAAGCTGGTCGAATTTAAGTGAACTTCAGCAACCACCTACAGCCATTTTTGTCGGGAATGACGAGCTTGCAATTGGACTAGTGCATGGCATTCAAGATAGCGGAAAAAGTGTACCGAATGATGTTGAAATTATCAGCTTCGAAAATTCAAAACTAGCGCGCATGGTACGACCAAGACTTACAAGTGTCGTATTGCCTTTATACGATATTGGAGCAGTTGCAATGCGCTTATTAACGAAGTATATGAACAAAGAGGAAGTTGAACAGCAACATGTCATCTTACCTCACCGCATAGAAAAGCGTGGTTCGAGTAAATAACAAAAGCGCCTGTCAACAGCTGACAGGCGCTTTGTTTTATTATCTCTTTATAATTTTGTCCGAACTTTATAGCAAACGTTACGAACGGTTTTTTTCAGTACGAATAATATGTAGTGCTTTTTCAAGCATTCGTGCATTTTTTTCCTCAATTTCGGCTTTACGCGGAATAGGATCATATAAAGGATGTGGATCATTCCAAGTCGGGATTAGCGGAACAGGCGATTCCAATTGCCATTTATCAAGCCAATGCTTCGGTAACGGTCCAGTCGGAGCAGGCTGATCGGTCATCTCCGTCCAAATATGTGACCAAGCCCGCGGGACGACCCGCCAAATATCATAACCTCCGCCACCAACTGCAATCCAGCGGCCTTCACAATATTCATGTGCCAATTTATGTGCAAGCTTAGGTATTTCTTTATATATGTTCATCGTCCCGTATAAATGTGTGAGCGGATCAAAATAATGTGCGTCGGCACCATTTTGTGTCAATACAACATCCGGTTTGAAGAATTCAAAAACTTCCCGCATTGACTGTTCATATATTTCCAAGAAGCTCTCATCTTCCGTAAAGGCATCAATCGGGAAGTTAAAAGAAGTCCCGTATCCTTCACCATTCCCGCGTTCTGTTATATTGCCTGTACCCGGAAATAAATAGCGTCCTGTCTCATGAATCGATAATGTACAAACATTCGGATCGTCATAAAAGGACCATTGAACGCCATCGCCATGATGTGCATCAGTATCTACATATAAAACACGCAGCCCGTACTTTTTCTGAATATATTTAATGGCTACACTGCTATCATTATAAATGCAAAAACCAGATGCTCTTCCACGGAAACCGTGATGAAGTCCACCGCCCAAGTTTAATGCGTGCTGAGATTTTCCTTGCAGTACTTGGTCGACCGCCTGTAAAGTCCCGCCGACTAACAGTGCGCTTGCTTCGTGCATATTTTTGAAAATCGGTGTATCCTCTGTTCCGATACCATATGGTTCCCCTTGCTGAGCGGTTAACTCGCCATGACCTGCTTTTTTTACGATCTCAATATACTGCAAGTCGTGGGCCAGGGCAATTTCTTCATCTGTTGCAATACGGGCAGGGACGATATCCTCATCTTGGAGGGCGCCGATACTTTTCAGTAAATCAATCGTTAAGTGTAATCGCTTATGGTTAAACGGGTGGGTGTCCGAAAATTTGTAAGTGAGTTGTTCTGGTGAGTAAATAAATACAGCTTTTTTCATAATGTAACGCCAGGCAAGTTTGGCCACAATACATCGTATCCTTGCTTTCGCAACTCTTCAATAATATGCAGCGGATTGATTACTTGCAGACGGACACTTACAATTCGAGACTTCATATTTTCACCATCGGGATATACGAGAACACTTAATACATTTGCTTTATTATCATGGAATACTTTCGTTATTTCAAACAACATGCCGGGTTTGTCATTTACCCGAATGTCAATTTTAGAACCGGGCTTATGTGCGCCTGTTAATTCGATGTAAGTATATAGTAAATCAGTCGTCGTTACGATGCCGACAAGCTTTCCGGCAGTAACAATAGGTAAACAGCTGATTTTAGCGTCATAAAAAGTCATGGCAACTTCTTCAACGAAGTCTAGCGGATGGCCGACTATCGGATTTTTGACCATGATTTTCTCGATTGGGGCATCATAAATAGTAGAGTCTGGTTCTTCACGCAAACGAGAAGGCAAAGCATTTTTCAAGTCATGGTCTGTAATGATTCCTACAACCAGTTTCTCTTTGTTAACAATTGGCACATGACGGATATTTTTATCTCGCATAAGACGCACAGCATCACGTACTGTATTTTCGGGCAGGAGTGTATGTATCTCTCTTTGCATAATTTCTTCGACAATCATTGTTCATTCCCCTTTGTGATAAGAATTAATACATGAAACGATTTCTAAAGCGAAGTCTGTCAAATCTCTCCAATGTCTCATTTCCAACACGTGCCCCTACACGCGCCATTAGACAGTTGGCAGGATGGGAAGTAATTTCAGGATCATCTGTTGCATAATATTCGAAATTGACAGATGTCATCATTCTCTCCATCATATTCCTATATTCCCAAACAGATAAACCTGTTCCTTTTAAATCCCAATGCCAGTAATATTCAGTTGTAATCACTAAATAATCTTCCATTGCATCATCCATAAATGATACTTCCAATAATTTTTTGCCTGCGCCGGATCCTCTAAAAGCAGGAATGACTTCAATGGCGCCAAGCTCAATCATATTTGGAATCCGATCTTCAGACCAGCGTTCCAACGGATCTGGATAGAGATACGTAACATAGCCGACGATAATATTATCCTGTCGAATGACAATAATGCGTCCTTCTTCCAGCTTAGCAATCCCGACAAGGGCTTCATGCTGCTGATGGGAAGGTCTAAAAGCTTTTAAATCTTCATGTAATGTGTAGGTAGCTAGTTTTTCGGAAGAAACAGGTCCTTCTACTAAAACATTACCATTCTTCGTTTTGAATTCAAGACGATAATAATTTTTCACATGAATCATAATCACACCACCTGCTTTTAATACATCTATTATACTCTATTTTATGCGAAAATACGCTTAAATTCGCGAGATGTAACTAAATTGATTGAAAGTTTTAAATATTTTGCCTATTATAGTATTTTTATTGTAAAATGATTGTAGTTTTTAATGAAAGGGGATTTTTCATGGGGATGAAAACAATGGAAAGGCTTGCAGTTATTCCGGGGGAACATAATTTAAAAAATTATGAGGAAACAGCTGCGAATCATGATTGGCAACATAGTGAAACAGCATTTTCTTGGTTTGAAACGGGGAAGGTCAATATTGCATATGAAGCAATAGACCGGCAAGCAGCATCACACCGCAAAAACAAAGTCGCTCTTTATTATAATGATGGGAACCGAAAAGAAGCATATACTTTTTATGATATGAAACGACATACGAATAAAGCAGCGAATGTGTTGAAGGAAAAGGCAGATTTAAAAAAAGGGGAACGCATTTTTATTTTTATGCCACGCACGCCGGAGCTTTATTTCAGCTTAATTGGTGCATTGAAAATCGGCGCGATTGCTGGTCCATTATTTGAAGCATTTATGGAAGGAGCCGTATATGACCGTTTAATGGACAGTGAGGCGACAGCCATTATTACAACGCCTGCACTGTTGAGCAGAGTACCGCTTGAAAAGCTGCCTCATTTAAAGACGGTTTTTGTAGTCGGGGAAAATATTGAAGAAACTGATAAGATTTTAGATTTTAATAAATACTTTGCAGAGGCATCTCAGGATTTTGACATTGAATGGGTCGATAAGGAAGATGGCTCCCTTTTGCATTATACATCCGGCTCAACAGGTGCTCCAAAAGGGGTATTGCAGGTCCATTATGCAATGGTTCAGCAATATCAGACAGCACAGTGGGTACTGGATTTAAAAGAAGATGATATTTACTGGTGCACAGCCGATCCTGGTTGGGTGACTGGGACAGCTTACGGGATTTTCGGTCCATGGTTAAATGGTGTGACGAATGTAGTTATCGGGGGTCGCTTCAGTCCGCAAGCTTGGTATGGAGCAATTGAGGAATATGGTGTCACAGTATGGTATAGCGCGCCAACTGCATTTCGAATGTTGATGGGTGCAGGTCCGAATATTATCGGAAAATATAATCTTTCTACACTTCGTCACGTTTTATCGGTTGGTGAACCATTAAACCCTGAAGTTGTAAAGTGGGGTATGGAGATTTTAAATCATCGCATTCACGATACATGGTGGATGACAGAAACGGGAGGCCATATGATCTGCAACTACCCATCGATGGATATCAAGCCGGGTTCAATGGGGAAACCTGTGCCGGGAATTTATGCAACGATTGTGGATGACCAAGGCAATGAAGTACCGCCTTATACGATGGGGAATTTGGCTGTCAAAAAAGGGTGGCCGGCGATGATGCGGCAAATTTGGGGGAATCCTGAACGCTATGAATCTTATTTCTTAAAAGGAGAATGGTATGTTTCAGGAGATTCTGCATTTAAGGATGAGGAAGGTTACTTCTGGTTCCAAGGTCGAGTAGACGACGTTATTATGACGGCTGGAGAACGAGTTGGACCATTTGAAGTGGAAAGCAAATTGCTTGAACATCCCGATGTAGTGGAGGCAGGTGTAATTGGTAAACCAGATCCGGTACGCGGTGAAATTATTAAGGCATTTATTTCATTGCGTGAAGGGGTAGAGCCTAGTGATGCGCTTGAAGCGAATATTCGGGACTTTGTAAAAACAGGGTTATCTGCCCATTCAGCACCACGAGAAATTGAGTTCAGAGATAAGTTGCCTAAAACCCGAAGCGGTAAAATTATGCGCCGAGTGTTAAAGGCGTGGGAACTCGATTTACCTGCAGGCGACTTATCTACAATGGAAGATTAACTTTATATGCCAGCATTTTTTAAATCGGGGCGCTTACATATGTAGGCGCCTTTTGCATTATTATTTAACGACAATTTAGAATAATCTACAATTATATAAAAATACAGTTGACTAAATAAATATACATACTTATACTTATTTTTATCATTTAGAATTCGCAAAAAATTTTTCGGCTACATAAAAATGACGAGGTGACAACATGAAAGCAGGTATTATTGGTGCAACAGGGTACGGCGGACTAGAACTATTACGGTTTTTGCATAATCATAAAGAAGTAGAAGAAATTGGATTATTTACATCCTCTGATGAAGGAACTCAATTTTCGGATAAATTCCCGCATTTAACAGATATATATAATCAGCCATTACTTAAATTGGACGATGATGTATTGGCTGAATACGATGTTGTATTTGCAAGTACGCCGTCTGGGGTATCAAGTACGATTTTCCCGTCTTTAGTTGAACGTGGACCAAAATTAATTGATTTATCCGGGGATTTCCGGCTGAAAAATTTAGCCAGCTATGAAACTTGGTATAAAAAAAATCCGGCTCCACAGGAAGTAGTGGACCGAAGTGTATACGGATTAACGGAGTGGAATGAGCCAGCTATTGAAAAAGCCGATCTAATTGCCAATCCAGGTTGTTATCCAACGGCTGTTTTATTATCCATCTTGCCTCTTATAAAACATCGGTTAATTGATCCGAGCTTCTTGGTCATCGATGCGAAGAGCGGAATTTCAGGAGCAGGTAACAAACCATCACAAGCAACGCATTTCAGCGAAGCAAATGAAAGCTTCTCGATTTATAAAATTAATGAACACCAGCACATTCCTGAAATCGAACAAGCGATTTCAATGTTTACCGAGATCGAAACAACAATAACATTTAATACTCATCTAGTCCCGATGACAAGAGGCATTTTAGCAACTTCCTATGCGCAAGTAACGGAAGGTGTATCACAAAAACAATTAGAAGACTGTTTAACAGAAACGTATAAAGATCTTCCATTTGTCCGTGTCATTCAACAGGCTTCCGCAATAGGAACAAACCGCGTGAAAGGTTCAAACTATTGCGACATATATGTGAAGCTCGATGAAAGGACAAATCGGGCAACGATTATCGGTGTGATCGATAATTTAGTTAAAGGGGCGGCGGGCCAGGCAATTCAGAATATGAACGTTCAATTCGGGCTCCCGCAGCAAACAGGATTACAACTCGTTCCGTATTTTATTTAATTTAAGGGAGGGTCATTAGATGACTTCAACAATAGAAATGAAAAAATTATCAAGCAAAAATATCGTATCACCAAAAGGGTTTACTGCAGCAGGTGTTCATTGCGGACTTAAACATAAGAAAAAAGATTTAGCGATTTTGGTTAGTGAAGTACCAGCTAGCGTTGCCGGTGTATTTACGACAAATGCAGTCCAGGCAGCACCGTTAAAAGTAACAAAAGAAGTTGTATATGAAACGAAAAAAATGCAGGCAATCATCGTAAATTCAGGAAATGCAAATGCATGTACAGGCAAACAAGGGCTGTTGGATGCATATGAAATGCAACTGCTTGCAGCACAAAAGCTTGGTATTGCATCTAATTTGATAGGGGTAGCCTCTACGGGTGTCATCGGGGAAATTATGAAGATGGAGCCAGTAAAAAAAGGTGTAGAGCTATTAGATCCGGATTCAAAGCTAGAAAGTGGAATTGATTTCTCGCAAGCTATTTTAACGACAGATACAGTAATGAAAAACACAACTTATGCAACGATCATTGACGGCAAGGAAGTAATTGTTTCAGGAACAGCTAAAGGCTCTGGCATGATTGAACCGAATATGGCGACAATGCTTGGGTTTATTACAACAGATGCCAATATTGAATCAGAAGAGCTGCAAAAAGCGTTATCGAGTGTAACGGATTGCACATTCAACTCGATAACAGTAGATGGGGATACATCAACGAACGATACGGTTGTTGTAATGGCAAACGGCTTAGCAGGTAATGAACTGCTATCTCCTGCACATCCGGACTGGGAAAACTTTTACACAGCTCTACGTCTCGTATCGGAAGATTTAGCAAAGTCAATTGCACGTGACGGGGAAGGTGCGACAAAGCTGATTGAAGTAGAAGTGGATGGAGCCGTATCAGATGAAGAGGCACGTAAAATTGCGAAAACAGTTGTAGGTTCACCACTAGTAAAAACAGCAGTGTTTGGCTGTGATGCAAACTGGGGTCGTATTATTGCAGCGGTTGGCTATTCCGGAGCTGTCATCGATCCTGATAAAATCACAATCAAAATCGGTGGAGCAACAATGGTGGAAAATGGCGAACCGATTAAGTTTTCCGAAGAAGAACTCATCGAAATTTTAAAACAGCATGAAGTAAAAATATATGTGTCACTGGAAGTCGGTAAAGGGCACGGATTTGCATGGGGGTGTGACCTGACATATGACTACGTTCAAATCAACGCATCATACCGCTCGTAAAATGGTCATCAAGCTTGGGGGCAGCACATTAGAAGGTCTTAACGAGGCCTTCTTTCGCAATTTTAAAGCACTGCAGGAACAAGGTATCCAACTCATCATTACACATGGCGGAGGACCTGCGATCAACCGAGAATTAGCCACTGCCGGAATGGAGTCACACACAGTAAACGGACTGCGTGTAACGAGTGAAGAAATGATCGGTATTGTACAGTCAACTTTAATCGGAAAAGTAAATCCTTCACTCGTCCATGAGCTCCATTCTGCAAATATTTCTGCTATTGGACTGAACGGGTTTGATGGCGGGTTGCTAGAGAGTGAATTTTTAGATTATGAAACTTACGAATATGTAGGAGAAGTGAAGCATGTTAATATTAATATGTTAAACTCTTTGACAGAAGCTGGAATTGTACCTGTCATTGCCTGTATCGGTGCAACGAAGGACGGGCAGGCGCTGAACATTAATGGCGATACAGTGGCAAGTGAAATTGCATTGGCTGTCGAGGCAGATTGTCTCATGCTTGTGACGGATGTCGCCGGTATTCGTATACAGAATGAATACCAGACGGAAGTGACACCAAGCTTAATCGAACAATGGATTGACGAAGGGCATATTTATGGCGGGATGATTCCGAAAGTGCAAGGAGCCCTTAATTGTTTAAAGGCAGGCATTCCTTCTGTACAAATTGTTAATGAAACTTTAACCGGTACGACTATTTTAAGTGAGGAGCTAGTGAAATGAGTGCATTATTCCAAAATTACGCAAGAAGACCTTTTGCTATTGTCGAAGGAAAAGGAACAGAAGTATTTGATACGGCAGGGAAAAGATATTTAGATTTTACGAGCGGCATTGCCGTTTGTAGTTTAGGGCATGCACATCCATCAATCGTTGAAGCGATTCAAAAACAAAGTCAAAAGCTGTGGCATATTAGTAACTTATTTGAAAGTCCAGGACAGGAAAAACTTGCTGCGTCATTAGTGAAAGATTTGCATTTATCGTATGCATTTTTCTGTAATAGTGGTGCAGAGGCGAACGAAGCGGCTATTAAATTAGCACGTAAGCATACAGGTAAACATAAAATCATTGTGTTTGAACAGAGTTTTCACGGACGTACATTTGGTGCGATGAGCGCAACTGGACAAGATAAAGTACGTAAAGGCTTCGGTCCTTTAGTAAGTGAGTTTATAACATTGCCGTTTAATGATGTCGAAGCATTAAAAGCTGCAGTTGATGCAGATACTGCTGCGATTATGCTTGAAATGATTCAAGGTGAAGGCGGAGTAAATCCTGCAACGGATGAATTCGCGAAAGCCATTCATGAAATTCAGCGTTCATCGGATATTTTAGTTATTGTTGATGAAGTACAAACAGGTATCGGACGTACAGGAACTCGATTTGCATTTGAACAGACAGCTATCAAACCGGATATTGTTTCAATGGCAAAAGGTCTCGGTGGCGGTTTCCCGATTGGGGGGATCCTCGGAACAGAAAAGCTGTTTAACACATTTAATGCCGGTACACACGGTACGACATTCGGCGGAAATCCATTAGGTGTTGCCGTGGCACAAACAGTTATCGATCAAATATTCAATGATGCCTTTTTGGATAATGTTAAACAAAAATCGGCGTACTTTATAAAAAAACTGGAAGAAGCTTTTCCGGAAGATAATTATTCGGTTCAAGGAAAGGGATTAATGCTTGGTCTAAGCCTTGGTGGCGAAGATGTGGCACCCTATGTTGCAGCATTGGATGAAGCAGGTCTATTAACGGTTGCAGCCGGTCCTAAAGTGATTCGATTATTACCACCTTTAACAGTTAGCGAACAAGAAATTGATGAAGCAGTCAATTTACTAAAAGATGTAGTAAAAGCGGAACAAGTTTCAATTTAATCCCAATAAAAAATCTCACCAACTTTATTATGAGTTGGTGAGATTTTTTTTGCTTTTATTCTCCTGATGGTTCTGATTCGACCGGATCAACGTCAACTTCAATCTCGTCCAGGTCTTCAATTACTTCCCCAGGTACAACATTTTCCTCTTCTTCCGTTTCTGGTGGAGCGGGTGGAGCAGGTGGAGGAGTTTCAACCACTTCTCCGACTTCATTCGAATAGCCTGATTCCAATCCTGTAATATCGACTGCTACAACGATGTAGCGAACGCCTGGTGAAACAGACACCCGGTATCCTTCATAAGATTTTAATGAACGTACAAGCGATCTACCTTGATCGGTAACGCTATATACACGATAGCCAACAACATCATTTGATGGAGAGGCTGTCCATGAAAGTGAACCGTTTGCCAATGTAGCAAAAACAGGTTGCGGCGGTGCACTGTCTGCCGAGAATGGTGCCCCGGTTACAACGCCCTTACCCGAACTGAACGACAGTAATTTTGAAGCGTCTCCACCCAGTTTGCCTAACATGCGGTTAACAAAGGCCTGATTTAATCCGAAACCGCTCATTTGGACAAACTCAGTAGGAGTTTTCGGTAATGCGGCATATGTGTTGCCGTTAATCACAACCGATGTGGAAGATACAAAGCTATCATCCGGCTGTGTCGGTAAAAATACATTTTTATTAAATAAATCGGAAGTGACTAAACCGGCATTGGCACATGAAGTAGATGGTGCCAGGCCTGAAATACCACAAAATGATCTGGTCACAACGCCTTCAGGTTTTTTGAATGTTTCTTTCGTACCGACTAATTTCGGATCGATATCATAAAGCGTATTCAAGTAATTTGCCCATAAACGGTTTACACGCTGACTTGGATGCTGGTAACGGTTATTAAATGCATAAAGTGTACGCAGCTTTTCGTAACCCATCCAGACACCTACCGATATATTCGGGTTATAACCGACAAACCAAACATCGTTATGGTCCTGTGTTGTACCAGTTTTGGCAGCAAAGTCAGACGAGAATTTCAACTGGCTTTTTGCCAATGTACCAGTTCCACCCTGCTTCAAAACATCACGCAGCATATCGGTCATGATATACGCTGTTTCAGGTGCAAAAACTTTCACAGGCTCTACTTTATGTTCATAAATAATATTGCCGTCAAGATCTTCAATGCGATCAATCATGTAGGCATCGATAAATTGACCATTATTGGCAAATGTTGCGTATGCATTGGTGTTTTCTTCAACTGATGCACCAATAGTTAAACTGCCCAGAACTGTCGAGCTATTTTCGTAATCATTCGGCACTAACTTAGAGAAGCCCATCTTTTCCAAATACGTTGCAGGGCGACGGTCTAAAATGGAATCATATAAACGTGCTACTGCCAAGTTCTGCGAAGATGCAACCGCCTGGCGTGCTGGAATAATTCCTAATTCCTGGTTCGGGTTATAGTTCACAGGATCCCAACCAGTAACCGGGTGTACAAATTTCACATCGACAACTGGGCTTCCTGCTCCAATGACACCATAATCGATTGCCGGAGCATAGGCAAGTAACGGCTTCATTGTTGAACCGTTTGAACGGAATGCATTCGTTGCGTGATTTACTTGTGTAATATTATGGTCGCGTCCACCAACGAAACTTAAAATGCGGCCTGTACTATTTTCGATAACAATACTTCCTGTTTGTACAGGAATGTCCACTTCGATTTCTTCGCCTGTTTCAGGATCTTTTTCTTTTTTCTTATATGTTTGTCCGTATAAAGTGAAGTCTTCCGTCACTTTTTTCATTGCATCATACATATCTTTATTGATCGTTGAGTATATACGGTAACCACCGGAACGTATTGTACGGTCGGCCATTATCGTATACTTTTCGTTTAAGTTCTTTTCTTCTTTTAAACGATCCGGGTCAATACCGTCTTTTTCCGCGAGAATTTTCGCGAAAATCTCTTTTGAACGAAGCTCAAGCTCAGCTGTTAACCAAGGATATTTTTCTTCCGGACGGATTTCATACCCTTTGAAGTCTTTCGTAATATCGTATGCAATTGCTTCATTATATTCTTTTTCGGTAATATAACCCGCCTCTTGCATGCGATAAAGAACCGTTTTCATACGGTCGATACCTGGCTGTATTCCTTCCGCACTTTTTTGCTCACCTTTATTTGTAAAAGGTGTGTATGTGAAAGGTGCCTGAGGGATACCGGCAATATAGGCAGCCTGAGGTAAATTTAATTTAGATGCGGACACACCGAAAATTCCTTGTGCAGCCGTCTCGATACCGGCAATATTACGACCTGAAGAATTTCGGCCGTACGGGATAATATTTAAATACGCTTCGAGAATTTCTTCTTTTGTCATAAAATGTTCCAAACGATATGCAAGTAAAATTTCCTTTGCCTTTCGTTCATATGAAACTTCATTGGTTAATATTTGGTTTTTTATTAATTGCTGTGTAAGGGTAGAGCCACCTGTCTGTGTAGACGAGTTGGATACGTCTTGCAGTAATCCCCGTAATACCGCTTTTGGAACAATGCCGGTATGCTCCCGGAAATATTCATCCTCTGTAGCAAGTACAGCATTAATTAAGGATGGGGATATATTAGCTAGCGATGTTTCACGTCGGTCTAAATCAGTTCGGATCTTTCCTATGTAAATATCGTTCGCAAAATATAGTTCACTTGTTTCTTCATAGCTGAAAATTTGTTCGCGCATTTCTTCTTTCGATCGCAAAGGTTCATCCTTTGTTAATGATGCGAAGTAACCTGCGCCTACACCTCCGACAAACAACAGTGTCGCAGCTATAAAAATAATCGCCAGCAATGTTAAATTCCAGAATACACCGCCTCCAATTCGGACGTAGCGCATTCGTTCTGAAGAAGCAAGGATATCGATTTTTTCATTTAATTTTTCGAGCCATTTTCTCACATCATCGACCTCCTAAAATCTTGTTTATTATAGCATATTTGATATATAAACGAATATAAATATTGACATCAACTAATTTCTAGGTAGAATAGAAAATATAAATTTTAGGCAACGAAGAGTTTGCAGTAATAAATGTGTTCCCTGCATAGAGAGCTAGCGGTTGGTGAAAGCTAGACATAGCGCATTTATGAATTACGTACTTGGAGCCTGAACGGATCGTCACGTTATAGACGCTTAAAGTGGAAGAAAGAGATGTAATTTTCTTCAAGCCGGGTGGTACCGCGTTAAATAAAAATTTGACGTCCCTGCATGCATTTGCGTGTAGGGACTTTTTTTATTTCCTTACAAGTAAATGACGCATCATGTAAAAGGAGAGAAAACAAATGACAAACGAATTACTGCAAGATTTGGAATGGCGCGGATTGTTATACCAACAAACTGACGCGGAAGGTATGGAAAAGCTATTAAACGAGGAAAAGGTTTCCCTATACGTAGGTGTTGACCCTACAGCGGACTCGATGCATATCGGACATATCGTGCCATTGCTTACATTACGCCGTTTCCAAAAAGCAGGTCATACACCGATTTTATTAGTTGGTGGAGCGACAGGTACTGTAGGGGATCCATCCGGCCGTTCAGAAGAGCGCCAATTACAGACGATGGATCAAATCGATAAAAATGTGCAAGGTCTTAAAAAGCAAATGGAGCGTTTATTCGACTTTTCATCGGATGCGGCAAACAGTGCTGTTCTTGTAAACAATAATGACTGGGTAGGTCCAATGACATTAATCGATTTCCTTCGTGATTACGGGAAACTGATTAATGTAAACTACATCTTAAATAAAGATACCGTTGCATCACGATTGGATTCAGGTATTTCGTTCACTGAATTTGCATACACATTAATCCAAGGTATCGACTTCAACCACTTGTATGATCATCACAATGTTCGAATTCAAGTAGGTGGTTCGGATCAGTGGGGCAATATTACAACAGGCTTGGAAATGATACGTAAAACACATGATGAAAATGCGAAAGCGTTCGGTATTACAATTCCGCTTGTTACAAAAGCGGACGGTACAAAATTCGGTAAAACAGCGGGTGGCGCTGTATGGCTGGATGCTGCCAAAACATCTCCATACGAGTTCTACCAGTTCTGGATCAATACAGCGGATGCCGATGTAGTGAAATACTTGAAAATCTTCACATTCCTGTCACGTGAAGATATTGAAGGCCTGGCAGTAAGTGTTGAAGAAGAGCCGCATTTACGTAAAGCTCAAAAAGCGTTGGCTGAAGAAATGACACGACTGATCCATGGTGGAGAAGGTCTAGAAGCAGCAGAGCGTATTACAAAAGCATTATTTTCTGGTGATTTAAAAGCATTATCAGTAGAAGAAATGAAAGTTGCCTTCTCTGGTGTACCTTCTGTAGAAGTGGCAAAAGAGGATAAAAATATCGTGGAATTAATTGTAGAAGCAGGGATTTCTTCATCAAAGCGTCAAGCGCGTGAAGATGTTACGAACGGTGCAATTAGTGTGAACGGTGAAAAAATTACGGATCTTGAATATGTAGTAGATTCGAAAGACCGTTTGGAGGATGCTTTTGCAATTATCCGCCGCGGTAAGAAAAAATACCATATGGTGAAATTTGCTTAATTAATTAAAACGTCTTGGGAAGCAGTTTTCCAGGACGTTTTTTTAAAAGGAATATTTCGTTTCATAAAGAACTATAGGAGGAGAGGGGTGGGAGTATGGAAAATAAATCTTATTTAGGGAAAATTGTCATTTCGATTTTTGTCTTACTGACGGTTTGCTTTTTCACTTTCATATTGTTATTTTTTGTAGCATTTAGCGGCAAGATTCATTATATACCGTTAGTAATTTCTGCTGCGGTCATTTTATATATTGGTTTTGTCCTTGTGATTTTTGATGTATTTTATAAAAACAGTAAGCGTATAAAAATCTTTTGGTCAATTGCCGGAATTGTTTTGGTCGTCACCTCGATACAACCAATTTATAAATGGTTCGATGGCACGGTACCGACTGTTGACGCGGAAGTAAATATTTATCAATATGAGCCTTTTACAGATCAGAATAAATTAGTGCAATTGGATAAGAAACCGAGTTTAAAAATAGAGGAACCTTTGCCGAAGATGGATGGTGCAACGGCTTTGTATCCATTGTATGCCGCCATCACAGAGCATATATATCCGGAAAAAGAATACAATCCATACAAGAGCGAAGTGGTGGTCAACCAGACACATGAAGCCTATACAAATCTGATTTTCGGAAATACGGACATGATTTTTGCAGCGGGCCCTTCCGATGCACAAATTAATCAAGCCGAACAACAGGGTATAACACTTCATTTGACGCCAATCGGAAAAGAAGCGTTTGTTTTTTTCGTAAACAGTAAAAATAATGTCAATCGTTTATCACTCGATCAAATTAAGGGGATCTATGCTGGGGAAATTACAAACTGGTCGGAAGTGGGCGGAAAAGATGATACAATCCGGGCGTTCCAAAGACCTCAGGACAGCGGATCGCAAACAGCACTGCAACGGCTAATGGGGGATACCCAGTTAATGGAAGCGCCAACGGAAGATATAGCAACAGGTATGGGCGGAATTATCAATGAAGTGTCCCAATATAAAAATTATAAAAATGCAATCGGTTATACTTTCCGATACTACTCAAATGAGATGGTTAAAAATAAAGAAATCAAACTTTTGGAAATCGATGGAGTTGCACCGACAAGAGAAACGATCCGTAACAATACGTACCCGATTGCTTCCGAATTTTATATTGTGACAGCAGGCGAGCCAACAGGAAATGTTAAGAAACTGGTTGATTGGGTGCTCTCGGAAGAAGGGCAGGCATTAGTGGAAAAGGCTGGCTATGTATCTCTTAAAACTGCCGAATAGTTAAAGATTGGTATGCTACTAAAGGAGCAATAACTTTGTATCACCTTAAAAATATCAGTATAATAGATTGTATACATATTTTTAGGGGGATGTTATTTTGAGTGAGCAATTAACTGGTACAGTCGATGATCGACATGCCATATTAAGCATTGCTGTTAAACCCCGAGATACTATTCGTTATGTGTTAACAACAAAAAAGTTATCTTATTTCATTTTCGTTGGTATTATCGGAGTGTTTGCTAGCAATTTAGTCAGCTTTATCGGTAGTGAATTTACAGGGCAATATACACTGGGGGATATTGTTTATTCAACATTTCTATTAAGTTTAATACTGTATTTTCTTTCAACGGCTGTGTCAGCAGGCGTATTGACACTATCAGCAAAAGCGTTCGGTGGTACAGGGAAGTTTAAAGAAATGTTCCGCATGATCAGTGTGACAATGATTCCTTATATTTGGATATTGCCGGTCCTGCTTTTCTGGATGCAATTCGCGCCACAGTCATTTTTCACAATTTCCTATATGGAGACGTCACTAGGTGATTTGATTCTGCAATTTGTTTGCGGAACACTAATTATTATTAGCAGTATTTGGACATATGCCATCACAGTTATTGGGATATCAGAAGTTCACCACATTTCTAAGTGGAAAGCATTTTTTGCTTCGTTTATAGTAATTGCTGTACTAGGAGCAACTTACTTTGTGTTTTAAAAGACATTATTAAAAATGTGATATATCCAACTTATTCCTTTAAATTAAAAGATGCTGCCGCTATATAAGCGTACAGCATCTTTTTGCATACTGAATTGTCTGATTGTGCAGGAAAAAAACTAAATACATTATCACTGAACTAAAAATTAAAAGGGTCACTGGGGGAAGTGACCCTAATGGCGTGAAAAGCAGTAATAAGTAGTTGGAATTATTCCTGGTAGCTAAAATTATTTTTGTGAATCGATGCTATTAGTAAGCAAAAGTAGCGCCGACAATAATTAAAAGAATGAATAGAACAACGATCAGAACGAAAGTTGAACTATTACCGCCGCTGTTACCACCGCCACCACACCCGTAACCGCCGTAGTTGTTATAGTTTTGATTTTGATAACCTTCATATCCGTAACCCATTAAATTCACCCCCTTTCCTCGTTATCCTATTCACCGAAGAAAGGTTGATCGGGGCGTTTGAACAATTTTAAAAAAGTTTTTTATGGAATTAATCAAAAAAACCACCAAGCACCTGATGAACAGGGCTTGGTGGTTTATTTCGAATATATCTGAAGTTTGAAAGATTAACGAGAGTAGAACTCTACGATGAATTGTTCGTTGATTTCAGAAGATAATTCAGAGCGCTCTGGTAAACGTACGAAAGTACCTACTTTAGAGTCTGCATCGAAAGATAAATATTCTGGTACGAAGCTGTTTACTTCGATTGATTCAGCAACAACTGAAAGGTTAGCTGATTTCTCACGTAAAGAGATCGTTTGACCTGGTTTTACTGAGTAAGATGGGATGTCAACGCGGTTACCATCAACTAAGATGTGACCGTGGTTAACTAATTGACGAGCTGCACGACGAGTGCGAGCTAAACCTAAACGGTAAACTAAGTTGTCAAGGCGAGTTTCAAGTAAGATCATGAAGTTTTCACCGTGTACACCTTGTAATTTACCAGCACGTAGGTAAGTGTTTTTGAATTGACGTTCAGTCATACCATACATATGACGTAATTTTTGCTTTTCAGTTAATTGTAGACCGTACTCTGATTTTTTACCACGAGAGTTCGGGCCGTGTTGACCTGGTGCGTAAGGGCGTTTTGCGATTTCTTTACCTGTGCCGCTTAATGAAATACCAAGACGACGAGATAGTTTCCAAGATGGACCTGTATAACGAGACATAATTGTGTCTCCTCCTTAAAATTGGTTTTTGTTGTAAAAGAAAAAACCAGTTGTACCCGA
Source organism: Solibacillus sp. (assembly GCF_040273735.1). Taxonomy (NCBI): domain Bacteria; kingdom Bacillati; phylum Bacillota; class Bacilli; order Caryophanales; family Caryophanaceae; genus Solibacillus; species Solibacillus sp. Next base: position 74,018 of record NZ_JBELZM010000003.1, read on the forward strand.
CATTAAACGGTATTCTATTTTCATGTATCTTCGCCCATGCAGCCGAAAGGGTTACACAATACACCATTCTGTCTACACAGAAGGAATAAAATACTACATTTAAGTTATACAACTACTGCATTCATTTTACACAAAGGCTATTGTATCTTTTTTTTATCTATCCGTCAACAAAGGTGTGTTACTTTTTGAATATAATATGTAGGAAAGTGAAATAAAAATAATTATCACTTTTATGGGTATTTAATCATAAAAATGGGTAGTAGATATGAACGGGGAAATACTTGAATCTTCAAAAAACAATACAAATTGGGGTGTTTATTAGAAAAATATAACAAAAATAAATAGTCAATAAGACATAAAATGTGTATACTTGAGGTTAAGTGAAAAGAACCGACATCGCAATAGTAAAAGAAAAGGTGATTTAATGGTGGAAAATCAACAAAAGATTGATCAATTTAAATCGGATATCTTAAGCCTTTGTATGAATACAAAATTACAACTAAGTAAATTTTATGATTACTTTTTCCTATTAAAAGAAAACCTACTTAAACACTTTTATATGGAGCATTGTTTTTTATTTCATGTAAGCGAAAATAAATTGAAACCGATCGACAACTTAGAATTACTGAATGTTGATGTAACATTAGATTTAATACAAACCTATTTTAATGGTAATAAAGTTGTGAAGTTACCCGGGTTTTTTAAAGAACAGCCATATTTTGAAAATCATACGGATGTTATGCCACTTATAATAAATGAAAAAATAGAAGCTATTATTATATTTAAATATAATCCTGAGAACGCACCTATACAAGCAGTGCTGACAGAAGAAATTGTAGGGGCGATATCCGCTTCCTATTCATTTTTAACAAAAAGATATGAAGTTTATTCGAATGAGCAAAAGTACCGTAAATTATACGGGATGACAGACCTTTTCCATTCGACGATGGATATAGATGTAATTTTGGAAAATGTACTTATTACAATTGAAGAAAATTTTCCGGGTCTGGAAGTTGAACTGATTTTGTCAAATGACCAAGATCGTCAAACGAGAGTGAAAATAAAGCCTTTCGACTATTTGTCGGAACGCCCTGCAACAATCGAGTCTTTCGTATCGGGAGAGTTGAAAGAGGATATAGCCTTTGAACAAAACCGTCGGTTATTAAATGTGCCAATAAAAGGGAGACAAGCCATCTACGGAATTTTACAGGTGAAAGCACCCGTCAATTACTCATTTACAAGTCCGGAAAAAGAATTTATCCGGATGCTTGCCCAAGCTTCGGGAAATGCTTTGGAAAACGCCAAGCTCTATCATCAATCGCATCGTCTCATCACGGATTTACAGTTGATCAATGAAACTTCCCATCGTTTAAATATGAAATTGACGATCAGTGAAATGCTTTTATTTTTACAAAAGCAAATGCTGAAATCTTTTCAGCCTATGGAAATTGGCTTCCTGTTTAAAGAAGATGAAAAGTATATCATGACAGAAGCGTGTACAGAGCTTTTCCAGCATATAGCATGTAACGTATATATTCAGCATGTGGAGAAGCATTTTCAGTCTACCCAAGACCCGTTGTTTATTGCTGATTTCAGCCGTCTTATTTCAGGAGACATTGAGTATAAGTCGATAATGGCCATTCCAATGATTGTAGAAGAAGATATTATCGGGTTTAGCATTGTACTGCATAAAGAGCCGTATTTTTTCTCCTTTGACAGCTTCAAATTAATGCAATCTCTTATTCACCATTCGTCATTAGCCATTTCCAATTCGGTGTTACGAGAACAGCTTCAGGAGATGGTGGATCGAGACCATTTAACAAAGCTTTACGCAAGAAGTTACTCCGATTCATACGTGGAAAAAGCTATTCAAAAGGACGATTCAGGAATGTTCCTGTTAATTGATATTGATAACTTCAAAAAGGTTAATGACACATACGGACATCAAGTCGGGGATGATGTCATTGTACAAATTGCTAGGCGACTGCAAAATGAAATAGGGAAAAAAGGCATTTGCTCACGCTGGGGCGGTGAAGAACTTGCCATCTATATTCCGAATATTTCAGACAGAGAAGCAATTGAAGTTTCAGATGCAATTGTACAAATGGTACCAAATGTAACAAATCCTTCAGTTACGGTTTCTGCGGGGATGATTACGTGGCATAAGAGCAGCCGTCCGGATTTTAAAAATATGTTTTTGCAAGCGGATATTGCACTTTACCATGCAAAGCGGAACGGAAAAAACCGTCTATGTGTATATGAAAAACCTATGGAACTACAATATTAAAGGGAGTACCCGGAATAATTTTTCGGGCACTCCCTTTTTAGCTATTAAATATGTTTTGACAGTACATCCACAAATTTTTCCAAACCATCTTTATCTTCAGAAGTAAAACGTGCTTCAATTGGGCTATCGATATCTAAAACACCTAAAACGACACCATTTTTAATTAAAGGAATAACGATTTCCGATTTTGATGCAGCGTCACAAGCGATATGACCAGGGAAAGCGTGAACATCGTCTACAACCATTGTTTGTTCTTTAGCAACCGTTGTGCCGCAAACACCGCGCCCGACAGGAATTCGTACACAAGCGGGCAAGCCTTGGAATGGGCCAAGCACCAATTCGCCTTCATGCATTAAATAAAATCCAACCCAGTTAATTTCTTTTAAAAAAGTATTTAATAAAGCTGAAGCGTTACTTAAGTTAGCGATTAAGTTATTTTCTCCTTCAAGCAATGCATCCAGCTGTTTTGATAACTGATTGTACTGTTCTGTTAATGTCCCGTTATAAGTAATATTTCCAAACATAGAAGCCTCCGATTAAATAGTTATTTTTTTCTGTAATAAATCATAATGCTGATGCAAATCCGCTGCCGTATGGGCATCCGACCCGAAAACAATTGGAATCTGTAAATCAATTGCCTGTTTCACAAACGAATAAGGCGGGTATGACTCCTTACAATACGGTTTACTTAGACCAGCACTATTAAAATCAAGCTCATACTGACCGGTCTGCATCATCTTCAATAATTCATTGATGTCAGCTGTATCATCAATCTGCTCGTTGTGGGCAAGCTGAAATTTATGAATTAATGTTGGATGTCCTATACGCTTAGGTTTGTATAAGCCTAGATCCGCTATAATCGACTTTTTCACAGTTTCGTAGTATAGCTTATACATAGGAAGAATACCGCCTACCTTATTGGCAAATTGTAAATATACTTCTTGTGAAAAGTCAATACATACATACTCATCTTGGAAATTCAAAAAATGTACAGATAATATCGTATCATCCATTAATGGTCCGACTTCATTCAGAAATTGTTTTGTTTCCTTTTCAAAGCCGACAATATAGTCGACTTCTAAGCCGATATTAATTTTAATTTGCGATTGGTACTGTTCTTTTGCGCACTGCAGTTGTTTAAAGTAATCTATCAAATAAACAGGGTTCATTCCGCTATCCTTGTCGGGTGTTGGATCGACAAAGTTTTCAGGTAAAGGCGCATGCTCCGTAAAGGTAATTTCTTTAAATCCGCTTGCTATCGACTTTTCGACATATTCTTCTATCGAATCTGTAGAACCATGGGGACAAAAAGGTGTATGTATATGACCATCTCGTTTCAATTGAATGACCTTCCTTCAAAAATATGGTATTTAAAAGTAAAAAAAGCTGGAAATAGTTAAACAAATATAAAAAAACATGTTATTATAAATAATACGTATATAGCTAAAATATTGATTTTATTTGGGATTAGGGGGCTTACAATGATAAAGTATATCATCATTGTTGTCGTCGTACTATTAGCATTATTAATGGCAGGCTTAGTAGTAAGACGCAAGCATAATGCAGAAATAGGACGATTAGATAAGGAAAAACTACAAATACAACATTACCCGATTTTTGAGGAGCTAGCAAAAGTAAAAGCCCTTAATATGAACGGTCAAACAGAAGAACTGTTTGAAAACTGGCGTAATCGTTGGTTGGATGTTGTCGATAAGCAAATTCCGAAAATTGACGAATTGTTGTTTGATGCGGAAGAATTTGTCGACCGATTTAAATTTAACAAAGCAACACATACAGAACGCGATATCGAACAGGAGCTTGCAAAATGTGAGCAAGTACGTGTGCAGATCATAACAGAGCTGGATGAACTGATTGGCAGTGAAGAGAAAAACCGTATTGAAATCGAACAGCTGAAAGAATATTACCGTTCTGCACGCAAGACGATTTTGGCACACCAGCATTCATTTGGTCCAGCTTTGGAAGCATTGGAAAAGAAGCTGGAGCAATTTACGCCGAAATTTGAAGAGTTCGATGAGTTAACGAAAGACGGCAACTATTTGCAGGCACGTGAAATTGTCCTACAGCTGAACAGTGAAGCACAGGAAATTTTTAGTTTATTAAATGACGTGCCGACATTGCTGACGGAAATTCAAACTAAAATCCCAACTGCAATTCATGAACTTCGTAATGGACAGCGTGAAATGGAAGAACAAAAATATTATTTACGCCATTTAGAACTGACTGAATATTTGAATGGACTTGAGAGTGAACTGGAAATGTTAAAAGCAGCAGTCGCTGAACTTAACTTGCCAGCTGTTTCACCACGAATTCAAACAATAAATGATGAAATCGACCATTTTTATAATTTACTTGAAAAAGAAGTTATGGCAAGAAAGTATGTTGAACGAAACTGTTCAGGCATGTATAGCGTGATCAATGATGTTATGCGTCTTACAAAGGACATTAATGATGAAGTCGCTTATGTGCAGCATAGCTACCGTTTACAGGACAAAGAAGCGGAAATTCCAAAAGTAGGCTTAAAGCATTTGGAAGTATTACAAAGACGCTATGAATTGTTATCAACACGTGTACAAGAAGAAAAATCTGCATACTCAAGCTTACAGGAAGAGCTAAAAGAAATTACTGATGAGATTGAGCAAATTGCTGAGGAACAGGAAAATTTCTCGAACAAACTTAAGAATCTCCGTATTGATGAAAATAAAGCAAGAGCTGAATTGGAAGCTTTGAAGCGTTTATTACAAGATACAGAGCGCCTGCTTGGACGTGCCAATATTCCTGGAATTCCGGAAGAAATGGATGCGAGACTGGAAGAAGCCGCAGAACAGATTTTTGTAGTTGTTCAAAGTTTACAGGAAGTACCGTTAAATATTATCCAAGTGAACCAGCATTTAGTAAATGCAAAGCAATCGATTGAAGAAACACATGAAAAAGCACAGGAAATGATTGAGAATGTATTAATTATTGAGCGTCTTATTCAGTTTGGAAACCGCTACCGTGCAACAAATCGACAAGTACATGAAAATCTACTTGAAGCTGAAGACGCATTCAAGAAATTCCGCTACATAAAAGCACTGGAAGATGCAGCAAAAGCGGTTGAAATTATCGATCCTAATGCAATTAAACGTATTGAGGAGCTCGTTCAGGAGCAGCTGCTTACAAAATAATAAGCATTAACGGTTACATGTTGATCCATTTAGCGTTATAATAAATAAGCACATTTATGAGGTTGTGTTAGTAGTCAGTCTGACTATTAACACAACCTCTCTCTTTGGTAAGTGATGATAAAAAGCAGGACACTGTAATCACAATATGATTACGGGAAATCAGTTTTAAAAAGAAGGTTGAGTATAGATGATATATTTAGATAATAGTGCGACAACAAAACCGCACAAAGATGTCTTGGCTACATTTATGTTAGTGAATGAACAATATTATGCCAACCCTGCATCGATTCACCGTGCAGGTGTCGAGTCAAATACCTTATTAACAAAAGCTCGTGAGCAATTGGCAAATATTCTTCATACAGAAGAAAAAAATATTTTATTTACTTCCGGAGGTACGGAATCGAATAATGCAGCGCTTTTTGGTCTCGCAAAATCTAGCAATTTTAGAGGCAAGCATATTATTACGACAGAAATAGAACATCCTTCGATTTTGGAATCAGTCAAGCGTTTGGAAGAAGAAGGTTATGAAATTGACTACCTAAAAGTAAATAAATATGGGGTCATTTCTTTAGAGGAATTACAGCAAAAACTTCGCAAAGATACAATTATTGTGAGCATTATGCATGTAAACAACGAAATCGGAGCAGTGCAGCCAATTCAGGAAGCGGCTAAAATTATTCATCATACATGCCAGGCGATGTTCCATGTTGATGCGATTCAAAGTTTCGGAAAGTTGCCGGTCATTTTTGACGGAGACAATGGTCCTGATGTCATTTCCATTTCAGGACATAAAATTCAAGGTTTAAAAGGGAGTGGCTTGTTAGCATTCCGTAAAAAACCGCAACTGAAGGCATTTATCGTTGGTGGTGGACAAGAGTTCGGATTAAGAAGTGGTACGGTTGCAGTGCCGCAAGCTGTTTCATTGGCAAAAGCGGCCCGTTTAGCTGTTGAGGGCATGAAGGGAAATGTAGAAAATTTTAAAAAATGGTCTGCAGATCTCCATCATTTCTTTGAGCAATTTGGTCAGGAAGTATATATCCTGTCGCCGAAAGATGGTGCACCTCATATTTTATCGTTCAGTGTTAGAGGACTAAAAGGTGAAATTTTAATAAACGCGTTACAAAAACGAGATATTATCGTTTCAACATCAAGTGCCTGCTCGTCAAAACAGACGAAAACAAGCCATGTTGTGGAAGCATTAAATATCGATAGCCGCTATAAAAACGGTGTACTCCGTTTAAGCTTAGGCGCAATCAACACAGACGAAGATATTGCTTCATTCAAAAAGCAATTCTCAATCGTAATGAAAGAATTAAAAGGAGATATTACGCAATGATTTTTAAAGAAATTTTAGTTCGCTATGGTGAATTATCAACAAAAGGTCGAAACAAAAAAGATTTTATCAGCCGTTTACGCGATAATGTACGTTATTCATTTAACGATATTGCACCACTGAAAATACGTGCAGAGCGTGACCGGATGTTTATTGAAGTTGAAAACAAAGAAAAATTTGATGTTCTAATGGATCGTTTACCCCATGTTTTCGGTATTCAATCAATCAGCCCTGTTGCATCTTGTGAAAAAGATTTAGATGTGATGAAAGCTTTAGCCTTTGAAATTTTAGAAGACTATCGTGACAAAGGGGATTTAACGTTTAAAGTTGAAGTACATCGTACCGATAAAACTTTCCCTTTGAACACGCATGAATTACAGCGTGAAATGGGAGCTACAATTTTACCGAATTTCCCAAACTTTAAAGTACAGGTGAAAAATCCGGATTTCGCACTTCGAATTGAAGTTCGTGAAGATGCGATCTATATGATGGCACAAGTAATCCAAGGTGCTGGAGGAATGCCGATTGGTTCAAACGGACGTTCGCTGCTAATGCTTTCAGGCGGTATTGATAGCCCTGTTGCCGGCTACTTAATGATGAAACGTGGCGTTCGGCTGGATGCAATCCATTTCTTCAGCCCTCCGTATACGAGCGATAATGCATTACAAAAAGTTAAAGAACTTGCAAATGAATTAACAAAATTCGGTGCAAATATCCGCCTGCATGTCATTCCGTTCACAGAACTGCAAGTAGCAGTAAAAGACGCGGTGCCAGACAATATGTCAATGACGTCAACACGTCGTATGATGATGAAAGTTGCCGATAAAGTGCGTGAAGACATTGGTGCATTAGGTATAGTAACAGGTGAAAGCTTAGGGCAAGTCGCTTCACAAACATTGGAAAGCTTAACGGCAATAAATGATGTGACAAATACACCAATATTACGTCCCTTAATATCTGCAGACAAAAATGATATCATCAAAATTGCAAAAGATATTGGCACATACGAAACATCAATTCAGCCATTTGAGGATTGCTGTACAATATTTACACCATCTAGTCCGAAAACAAAACCGAAATTAGAAAAAGTTCAGCGCTTTGAAAGCTTTACGGAATTCGATGATTTAATTGATCGTGCCGTTAAAAACCGCGAAGTATATCAGTTCCCTCAGAAGGAAGTAAAAGAAGATAAATTCGCAGATCTACTATAATTTTTAGGAAATGATAATGATTTCCTAATCGAGCTATAATTTACCTGTGTTTTTTATGTATTAATCTTTCCTCCCGGTGCATTCTAATGTCACAAGGAGGTGAGAGACAGATGGCAAACAACAACAGCTCAAACAAATTACGTGTACCTGGTGCACAACAAGCTTTAGATCAAATGAAATATGAAATCGCACAAGAATTTGGCGTACAATTAGGTCCAGACGCTTCATCTCGTGCAAACGGTTCTGTAGGTGGCGAAATTACGAAACGCCTAGTACAGATGGCTGAGCAGCAATTACGCGGCAACCAAAACCAATAATACGTTTATAAAAAGAGCGCTACTTTAAAAGTAGCGTTTCTTTTTATTTTGTTAATAAATAATTTTTGTTATGCAACAAAAAGTGGCGGAATATTTTGATATTAATTAAAAGGATTATTATACTGAATATGTAAGGCTCATTTTTTTCAAACAAAGGGGAGTATCAAAAATGAATGAAAATCAATTAGTTGCACCGGAAATTTATAATATTGTAAATGAATTTGAAAAGCATGAAAATAAAAGTTCAAAAACAGCATTAGTATTTCAGGAAGAAAACGGACATCAAGAGCGTTATACATACGAAGAGTTACTACAAAGAGCAAACCAGGCTGCAAATGCCTTTTATGCACAAGGGTTAAAAAAAGGTGATGTAATTTTAATTATGCTGCCTCGCTGTTTAGAAGCATATATTTCTTATATTGGAGCATTAAAAGCAGGATTGGTCATTATTCCGAGTTCTGAGCTGCTGCGAGCTAAAGATATTGACTATCGTCTAAACCATTCAGAGGCTAAGGCAATTATCGTGATGGAGCAATTCGTAAATGAATTCGAACATGTAGAAAATTTAGCGAATGTAGAATGCTTTATCGTTGGGAATGAAAAAGAAGGATGGACTTCATTGATGGCGCTTGCAGAGCAGCAGTCAATCGAGTTCAATTCTGTTGAGACAACAGCAAATGATTTGGCGTTTTTGGCCTATACGTCAGGTACGACAGGAAATCCAAAAGCCGTAATGCACTCACATGGCTGGGGATATGCGCATTTACGTACAACGGCAGCTGAGTGGCTTGGAGTACGTGATGGCGATACAGTATGGGCGACTGCAGCTCCAGGATGGCAAAAATGGATATGGAGTCCGTTTCTTGCTGTATTAGGCAGTGGTGCAACAGGTTTTGTGTATAAAGGGAAGTTTGATCCAACACAGTTTTTACATTTAATCGAACAGCAAAAAATCAATGTGCTTTGCTGTACACCGACAGAATATCGTATGATGGCGAAGTTAGATCAGTTAAATTCATTTAATTTATCTTCATTGCGCAGCGCTGTTTCGGCTGGTGAGCCTTTAAACCGGGAAGTGATCGAAACATTTGAACGTGAGCATCAATTAACTGTCCGTGATGGCTATGGTCAAACAGAAAATACATTGTTGATCGGGACATTATTAAATATGGAATTGCGCCCTGGCTCGATGGGGAAACCGACACCGGGAAATATCATTGATTTAATCAATGAAGATGGTGACCTTGTACCGGCCGGTGAAGTCGGTGATATTGCAGTACACAAATCGACTCCTGCATTATTTAAAGGATATTATAAAGATCCTGAGCGTACAGCGATTCAATATCGCGGAGATTGGTATGTAACAGGCGACCGCGCAATGAAGGATGAAGACGGCTATTTCTGGTTTGAAGGCCGTAATGATGACATTATTATTTCATCAGGTTATACAATCGGTCCATTTGAAGTAGAAGATGCGTTAACGAAGCATCCTGCTGTACAGGAATGTGCTGTTGTTGCAAGTCCTGACGAAATTCGAGGTAATGTTGTAAAAGCATTTGTCGTTCTAAAAGATATAACATTAAAAGATAGCCCAACAATTGTAGAAGACCTGCAAAATCATGTGAAACAACTGACTGCACCATACAAATATCCACGAATTATCGAGTTTTTAGACGAATTACCTAAAACGATTTCAGGGAAAATCCGTCGTGTTGAATTGCGTGTAAAGTAAGGAAAATAACATTGCTCGACAATTATTGCCCGGGTAATTAAAAAAGGTGGCGAAATTTGCCGCCTTTTTTCACTTTATTCCGCAAGTATTCATGTTTAAACAAGCTGAATTTATAGAAATTAGGCTCCACTATTCGTAAACAGCAAAAGTATGGTTGATTGTTAAAATGGTAATATGTCAAAATCACTGCAGGAAATGGTTTTTGATGAAACTTTTTGTAAAATAGTTTCGTACATATATTGAGGAGGCGTGAAAATGAATACAAAACGAGTTGTGGCACTCATTATTGCTGCCGTATTATTATTTTTCTCTATTGGGATCAATACAATTATTTCGATTTTTAAGACCGATTTCTTTACTAGTTTCGATAATTTGATGGGTACGGATTCGCTCACATACGAAAACGTCGTGGAAACAGGAGACTTAACGAGTAGAATTGCGCATTTAACGGTAGATGGTGTAATCCAGGATGTAGGGGAACCGAGTATTTGGGAAACGGTCGATTACAACCACCAGCTGTTTATAGAGCAATTGGATGCTGTACTGGAAGACGATACAGTTAAAGGCGTTGTATTATCTGTAAACACTCCGGGTGGCGGTGTCATTGAATCAGAAGAAATTTACCAAAAATTATTGAAAATTAAAGAAGAAAAGCAAATTCCGATTTATGTCTCAATGGGATCAATGGCTGCTTCCGGGGGTTATTATATTTCAGCACCGGCAGATAAGATTTTTGCCCAACGCGAGACAATTACCGGTTCAATCGGTGTTATTATGCAATCGATCAATTATGGGAAATTAGCCGAAAATTTCGGGGTCGAGTTTGAAACAATCAAATCAGGCGAACATAAAGACATGTTTGGCGGTGTACGACCTTCTACAAAAGAGGAGCTTGCGATGCTGCAGGAAATGATTGATGAATCATATGAGCATTTCGTTGATATTATCGAAGCTGGGCGTAATATGTCTGAAGCGCAAGTGAAAAAAGTAGCAGATGGCCGTGTATTAGGCGGTACTCAGGCATTGCGTGCAGGGCTAGTTGATGAAATTGGAAATGAAGAAGCGACGATTAATGCATTACGCGCGGATTTTGGATTGGAAGATGCAGAGTTGTTTGAATATACAATGGATACATCAAGCTGGGGTTCATTATTAGGTGTAAAACTGGGCTCTATGCTTCGACCATCTGCTGAGGCTGAAGTATTGTCCAAAATTATTTCAACGACAAATTCGCCTCGTATGATGTATTTATATGGTGACTACTAATAGGAGGGATTACGATGACTGACATAATCGAAGTAGTGGATGAAGCATCTGTCGTAAAGCCGCCTTCTATTAAACAAAAAACAGCCGGCTTCTGGATGCGTTTCTGGGCATTCCTGTTGGATTCAATTGTCATAAGTGCTATTATCGGCGTCTCGATTAAGCCGGTATTTGCATTGATGAATTGGAGTATTGCCAGCGATGTTTGGTATGCGCCGATGACAATTCTTTCGGGAATTATTTTCTACGCTTATTTTGTGCTCATGACAAAATTTTTCAAGCAAACATTAGGGAAAATGACGTTTGGGATAAAGGTTGAAAAAGATGACGGGGAAGCACTGGATTGGATGACTGTATTATTTCGTGAAGGGGTAGGCCGATTTATCAACGGTACATTATTATACTTACCGTATTTAATTGTCGCCTTTTCACCAAACAATAAAAGCATTGCCGATTATTTTGCCGATACGGTCGTTGTTCATGAAAATATTTATACAAAAGATGTTTAAAAAAGAATAGAAGGGGAAATAATTTACTATCGACACCTTCTAAGCAAGAGAAGAGCTGTTTTGTAAGATACGTCTTATAAAACAGCTCTTTTCTTTTTGTTTTCTTTATTTGGATGAATATAAGCTCAGTTAGTTGCAATTGCTAAATCTTTTTTAGTAATATTAGGGAATATAAAGGAGGCGTTTAATATGGCACAAGTAACATTTAAAAACAGTCCAGTAACACTAATCGGTAATGAGGTAAAAGTTGGTGATCAAGCACCGGATTTTACAGTGGTTGCAAATGATTTATCAGAAGTAACTTTAAAAGATTCTGAAGGTAAAATTCGCTTATTCTCGGTAGTTCCTTCATTGGAAACGGGTGTTTGTGATAAGCAGACTCGTACATTTAACGAAGCGGCTGCTAACTTAGATGACAATGTTGTAATTTACACAGTGTCAATGGATTTACCATTTGCTCAAAAACGTTGGTGTGGAGCTGCGGGTATCGATAATGTTGTAACAGTATCAGACCACCGCGATGCATCATTCGGTGAAGCATATGGCGTACATATGAAAGAATTACGCCTTTTAGCACGTTCAATTTTCGTTGTTGATGAATCAGGCAAAGTTGCTTATGTGGAGTATGTTCCAGAAGGTACAGACCACCCGAATTATGAAGCGGCAATCGAAGCAGTAAAAGCTCTTGCAAAATAATTTCGTTTTGAACGATTTTGTTGTAAAGTAATTACATGTATAATTAACACCCACTCAATGATTATTGAGTGGGTTGTTCATTTAGTGGATATGTCGCAATCAGGCGAGAAATCCAAATGAATGGAATGAGGGAGCTAGTTTAATGGAAAAGTTTGAACAAATTTTTAAATATATTAATGACAACGCAGAGAATGTTGCAGCGCAGCAGGAGCAGGATTATTTGGAAGCGTTACTGCAAACACTGGAAGATACACTGGACGGGAAATTTGAGTGGCAAGTCGAAGGTGCAACCAAGGAAGATATGCGTAAAGCGATCCAAATTGCGATTTTAAAAGGAATGCGTAAAAGTGCCCAGCCGAATCACCAAATGACACCCGATACACTGGGGCTTATTGTAAGCCATTTTGTAGAGCAATGCTTTGAGCAGGAGTTAAAGGAACGGACTATTTCTATTGTTGACCCGGCACTCGGTACAGGGAATTTACTGTTTACAGTCATGAATGCGCTGGAAGGGAAAGTAGTTGCTTCAGGAGTGGAAGTCGATGATTTATTAATTCGGTTGGCAGCAGCAACAGGAGATCTTATCGAACAACCTGTTACACTTTTCCGTCAAGATGCCCTGGAAAAACTGTTAGTCGATCCGGTTGATGCGGTAGTTTGCGACTTGCCTGTAGGATATTATCCGAATGAAGAAGTAGCACTTGACTACGAATTATGCGCGGCAGAGGGAATGAGCTACGCACACCATTTGTTTATCGAGCAATCTTTAAATTATACAAAAGAAGGTGGATTTGGATTTTTCCTGATTCCGGCAAATTTATTCGAATCGGATCAGGCGAAACAGCTTCACCAGTATATTAAAGGACATGCATGGATTCAGGCGGTCATCCAATTGCCGGAAAACCTGTTCTCATCAAAAGCGCATGAGAAAAGTATTTTAATTTTACAAAAGCAAAGTGAGCAGCTAAAAGCACCGCGTGAGGTTTTATTGGCAAAAGTACCGAATATGTCAAACCGTGATGCTCTGGCGATGTTCTTTGAAAAAGTACGCATGTGGAAAGAAAGCAATGATTAGAAACGATAAAGTTTAGAGGCGGGAGTCTTGCCTCTGCCGCTATACGTTCAAGCAGATAAATTACTACCCGTTAATGCGTGATAAATGATAAATGCCATCGACTCAATTTGAGAAGATGGCATTTTATATTTATATTTATTTAAATCACTCTGGTGTACGGATTACCAATACATCACATGTAGCTGAACGTACGATTGCTTCTGATACAGAACCGATCAGGAAACGTTCAACAGCATTTAAACCAGTTGCACCACAAATTATTAAATCTGCTTCTACAACATTTGAAAGTTCTTTTGTAATAATATTTTTAGGAGAGCCATATTCAATAATCAGGTTAACGTTTTCAACGCCTTCTGCTTCAGCTTGCTTTTTATAGCCGTTTAACAATTCCTCAGAATGCTGTTGAGCACGCTCAGCAATTGAACGGTCATAAGCTTCTATAGCTGCGAAAGAACGTGTATCGATAACGTTTACTAGGTTGATTGTTGCACCTTCATTGCGTTTTGCTACATCGATTGATTTACGGAATGCATATTCTGCTTCTTTCGAGCCGTCTACTGCTACTACAATGCTTTTATAATGGTTTGCCATTTTCCATACCTCCTAATTATCTATAACTATATTATACCAAATAATTTGCCAAAGAACATAATTCCTGCACTGAAATATAGGCGAAAAACAATAACTTCCATGAAATAGTCACAAATTTGTATGTATTGAAAATAATAGTTTTTACTATTATAAAATATTTTTCTCAGCAAAATAATAGCAGTTTCTCTACAGTTGCAAGGTATGATTGGCGATTCACTTTTCAGAATATAATTTACATTCAAAATCCTCTACTAATTTGCTGGTAAAATTGGTAAAATGGATTTGATTTATGTTAAGCATATTTCTAAGTAATTGTTAAAGGGAGGAATTACGTTGAAAATAGGGGTACCGAAAGAAATAAAGAACAACGAAAATCGAGTTGCGATGACACCGGCAGGGGTATTGTCTTTAATCGCAAATGGTCATGAAGTATATATTGAAACTGGTGCAGGATTAGGCTCTGCATTTACGGATCAGGACTATATTGAAGCTGGTGCCCGTATTGTTCAAACAGCAGCTGAAGCATGGGCTGGAGAAATGGTTTTAAAAGTAAAAGAACCCGTGCAAAGTGAATACAAGTATTTCCGTGAGGGATTAATATTATTTACGTATTTACATTTAGCTCCGGAGCCAGAATTGACTAAGGCTTTACTAGAAAATCGAGTAATCGGTATCGCTTATGAAACAGTGCAATTACCAAACGGTTCTTTACCATTATTAACACCGATGAGTGAAGTTGCGGGTAAAATGGCAACACAAATCGGCGCACATTATTTAGAAAAACTGCCGGGCGGTAAAGGGATCTTGCTTGGTGGAGTATCAGGTGTTCCTCGCAGTAAAGTAACGGTTATCGGCGGTGGTATTGCGGGAACAAATGCAGCTAAAGTAGCAGTTGGAATGGGAGCGGATGTTACGATTATCGATTTGAATCCTGAACGATTACGTCAGCTTGATGATTTATTCGGACGTGATGTACAAACATTAATTTCAAATCCATATAATATTGCAGATGCTGTTCGTTCTGCTGATTTAGTAGTTGGTTCTGTGCTTATTCCGGGAGCGAAGGCACCGAAATTAGTTACAGAAGAAATGATTCAATCGATGTCACCTGGCTCTGTTGTTGTTGATATTGCGATTGACCAAGGCGGCTGTTTTGCAACATCTGAAAAAGTAACAACACATGATAATCCTACATTTGTTAAACATGGTGTTGTACACTATACGGTGGCAAATATGCCAGGTGCGGTTCCACGTACATCGACTATCGCATTAACAAACAATACGGTTCCGTATGCATTACAAATTGCGAATAAAGGCTTTTTACGTGCATGCCTGGACAATCTTGCATTAAAGCGAGGCGTTAATACATTGGACGGTAAAGTTGTATACCGTGCAGTAGCAGACGCACAAGGGCTTGAATTTGCAGAAGTAGAAGATGTGTTAGGTGCACTGACAGGATTAAATTAATCAATATTTTACCGCAAAAATCCGCTGCAATTGTCAAAACCAATCGCAGCGGATTTTTTTAATGGGTCATTTTATTTAACCGAGATTAATTCAGTTGTAATATTACCTTCAAAATCAGTAATACGGATAATACCGTGATCTTTAGCTAGATAGATTTTAGAGCCGTTTGGATATTTTAAAACTACTACATTACGGAAGGTTCCTGCTTTTGTTTTAACTGTTTCACTTGTACTTTCAACATAAACTGGTGTTGTTTCCATAGTATCGTCATATAAGTAATCCGTATCGGTAATTGTTGTCTTTTCTTTCATCGGATAGCTTAATGAGAAGAAAAAAATATCTGAATAGGCAACACCTAATGCAAGCTGCTGCTGATCTTCAATATACGTATAGCCGATATAGTCTTCTTCCAACAATTCTACCGAGTTTTCGATCGATTTATTTTTAGAAGCGATATATGTTTTTGGGCCAGCATCTTCGAATGATGGTTTATAAGTATAACTGCGATTTACTTTTGGCATAAAGCCTGTATTTGAAACAGATGCTTTTTCCTTTACCGCTTTGTTCGGTGATACACTATTTGAAATGACTTCGTTATCTACCTTGCTCGTTTGACTTGCTTCGGCTTCCGTATTCCATTCAATTTGACTTATTGGCAATAGTGTAAGCACAATTATAAGTAGCGTTGTAAATGACCATCTTTTCATAATGCACCACTTCCTTTCGGTTATTTTCAAGTAATTAATAGTCTATTCCTCAATTTTGCTTTTAGAAAACAAGTTAAAAATTGTAAAGTGGATATTTTGAGAAAAGTCTCTTAAAAATAAAAAGCGAGCTATCCTCTAAAAAGGACTGCTCGCTTTAGTATATGCAAATTTCATAGTTTCTATACAATTAAATTAATATATTATAAAATTACAAGTTCTTTTGTGAATGATGTAAGTACTTCCACACCATCTTTTGTAACGACTACATCGTCCTCAATACGAACGCCAGCAGCATCCGTTTTATAAATGCCAGGCTCGATTGTAAATACTGTTCCTTCATTTAGGACAAAATCGTTGGCGCCGTTGATCGAAGGGAATTCGTGAACAGAAATACCAAGACCGTGACCTAAACGGTGTGTGAAGTATTGGCCATAGCCTGCATCTGTAATAACATCACGGGCAATTTTATCCAAGTCCATTGCGCGGACACCTGGTTTAACTGCATCGATCGCTGATTCGTTTGCGCGGCGAACAGCATTATAAATTTTAATTTGCTCGTCATTTGGCTGGCCGAATGCTACCGTTCGCGTGATATCTGAACAATACCCTTCGTAAATAACACCTAGGTCAAATAAGATTAGGTCACCTTTTTTAATTTTGCGGTTTCCAGGTGTTCCATGAGGAGAAGCCGCTTTTTCTCCAGCCAATACCATCGTATCGAAGCTCATCGCATAGCCTTTTGCCTTAATAGCGGATTCAATTATGTTTAAAACTTCCATTTCTGTTACGCCTTCTGCAATTGCATCACAGCCAACCTGAATTGCGTAGTCCGCTAATTCGGCAGCTTTACGTAATTTTTCAAGTTCCGCTTCATCTTTTGAAATACGAAGCGCGTTAATTTTTTCATCAATACCTGCAAACTTTAATTGCTCATAGCGTTCTTGGATCGCTTCTAAACGCTCAACTGTTAAATGAGATTTCTCAATAGCCAATGTATCGAATGTAACGTTGCGAGCCTCGACATTTTTTGCAACAACATCCCAGGCATTTTCAGTATCTTCATGTCCGACAACGTCGAAAGCCCACCCTGCAGCTACTGCATCAGGTATTTCCATTTTCGGGCAAATTAAAAACGGCGCTGCATCCTTAAATACCATAACTCCAAGTAAGCGCTCATGCGGCTCACTTCTAAAACCGGAAAAGTAAAAGACATTGTCAGGTGTTGTAATAAAAGCAGCATCCCAGCCATTTTCAATTAAATGATTTTGTAATTGTTTCAATTTCGACATTGTATAAACTCCTTTGTTGTTCCATTAATGAATTCACGGTATAAGCATATCAAAAAAAGGAGAATTATGCATAAATATCGAATGATACAGGGAAGGTTATTTTAGGAGGTATGATATATGCAGATTTCATTTCACGGACATTCCGTCGTAAAAATTGTGACAAATGGGACCACGATTTTAATTGATCCTTTCATTAACGGAAATGGACAAACAGATTTAAAGGTTGAAAATGAAAAACCGGATGTCATTTTACTGACGCATGGACATAATGATCATGTTGGAGATACGGTGGAATTAGCAAAAACACACGATGCACTCGTTGTCGCGCCAAATGAGCTTGCAGACTATTTAGGCTGGCAAGGTTGCAAAGTCCACAATATGCATATTGGTGGTGCACGCCAATTTGAATTCGGAAAAGTGAAATTTACACAGGCGTTCCACGGCTCTTCATATGTAACGGAAAACAACGAAATTATCTATATGGGAATGCCGGCCGGAATTTTATTTACGGCAGAAGGTAAAACAATTTACCATGCTGGTGATACGGCATTATTTGGGGATATGGAGTTAATCGGAAAACGTCATCCAATTGACATTGCCTTTTTACCGATTGGCGACAACTTTACAATGGGACCTGAAGATGCAGCTTATGCGGTTTCTTTATTGAAGCCGAAAATTGTTGTGCCAGTCCACTACAACACATTCCCGCCAATTAAACAAGATCCGGCTGACTTTGCGAAACTTGTTGAAGGTTCAGAAGTACAAGTATTGCAGCCAGGGGAATTTGTTGAATTCTAATTTACTATTGAATGTATATCCATTTGATATAATTTATTCTTAAACTTAAACTGCCCAACAATCTATTTTGTTGGGCAGTTTGTCTTATTTATTTCTTGAGCTTTTTCTTACATTTATAAGCAATTATACGGGTATATGTATTGAAAATAGTATAATTGCGCCGTTTAAATATGGTACACTAAAGACATAAATGAATGATGAGAAATAGGTGATGTAATTGTCAACGAAACATGAGAAGATTTTACAATACATTGAATCACTACCGGTTGGCGATAAAATTTCGGTTCGTCAAATTGCAAAGGAAATGCAAGTGAGTGAAGGGACAGCTTACCGAGCAATTAAAGAAGCTGAAAACCGACGTCTTGTAAGCTCAATCGAACGTGTAGGTACGATTCGAATTGAAAAGAAGAAGAAAGAAAATATTGAACGCTTAACATTTGCTGAAATTGTAAATATTATAGATGGTCAAGTTTTAGGTGGAAAAACAGGTCTCCATAAAACATTGACGAAATTTGTAATTGGTGCGATGAAGCTTGATGATATGATGCGCTATACGGATGCAGGGAGCCTGCTCATTGTCGGTAACCGTACACAGGCACATGAATACGCATTGAAAACAGGGGCTGCTGTATTAATTACAGGCGGATTTGATACAACTGAATCCACTAAAGAGCTGGCAGACGAACTGGATTTGCCAATTATCTCAACAACGTATGATACGTTTACAGTGGCGACGATGATCAACCGCGCCATCTATGACCAGCTGATTAAAAAAGATATATTACTGATTGAAGATGTATACGTCCCGATGGAAGATACGGCTGTATTAAAAAATAATGATACGATCGCAGATTTTCATAGACAGAACCGTCGTACGACGCATGGAGCCTTTCCTGTTGTAACAGGTCAAAACAGGCTTGTCGGTATGATAACGAGTAAGGACGTAATCGGGAAAGAAGAGTCAGAGCCGATTGATAAAGTAATGACAAAGAACCCGATTGCTGCTTCAATGAAAACAAGTGTCGCTTCAGCTGGACACCGAATGATCTGGGAAGGAATCGACTTGCTTCCTGTCATTGATGAAGAAGGGTTATTAAAAGGGGTTATCAGTCGTCAAGACGTATTAAAGGCGATTCAATTAGCACAGCGTCAGCCCCAGCATGGCGAGACGATCGATGATTTAGTGAAAAATGAAATGCGTGTCATGGGCGAAGAGGATATTGAAGTGGAATTTACTGTTACACCGCAAATGACAAACCAGTTTGGAGCGATTTCATATGGTGCTTTTACAATCCTATTATCCGAAGTAGGTGCTTTTGCATTGAAGCGTCGTAAACGCGGAGAAGCGGTTGTTGAAAATATGAATATTTATTTTATCAAACCAGTTCAGATGGAAAGTGTATTAACTGTCCGTCCTAGAATTTTGGACATGTCACGTAAATTCGTGAAAATGGATTTTGAAGTATACAGCGCGACAAATCTTGTTGGAAAAGCCATGATGACATTCCAGCTATTAGAACGATAAAAAAAGGGTCATGCTGAAAGTAAATTGCTTTCAACTGACCCCGTTCTTTTACCTGTTTAATTCGTATTCTTCTTTTATGTATCGGCCTTCATGCTGCATGCGTTTATAATTATTAACACCCAAACCTGCACCAATGATGAAGAAAACAGCTGCAACGGCAAACCCGAGAATATCCGGATACAGAATCGTTGCATTCAGACCAAAGAAGATGAGAAATGCGGCAAGCGCAACCCCGGCTTTCGCAGTATACCATTTACGACGAATAGGCAGTGTCGAACGGAACTGCTTAGTTTTGAAATATAAATAAAATACTAGTGACGCTATAATACAGGCAACAAACAGAAAATTTAAATAGACCATATTGAACCCCCTAATAGCCAAACTACTAAATATTGTAACGATATTTACTGGAAAATGAAATAGGTATTCATTATGGATGAGGAGGAAATGTATTGAAACGTCAAATTATTGACAAAATTAAACAATATGAAACAATTGTACTGCATCGCCATGTACGACCGGACCCAGATGCGTACGGTTCACAAATAGGACTGGCTGAGTTAATTCGGGCAAATTATCCCGAGAAAGCGGTATACACGGTCGGTGAACATGACGACTCATTATCTTTCATGGCAACCCCTCAGCAAATCGAAGATGCACAGTTTGAAAATGCACTGGTCATTGTGACTGACACTGCGAATACCGAACGTATTGATGATCAGCGCTATGTAAACGGCGAGTTACTTATTAAAATCGATCACCATCCGAATGATGATGCTTATGGTGATTTGTTATGGGTGGATACGAATGCTAGTTCATGCAGTGAAATGATTTATGAGCTTTATGAAGAAGGTAAAACGTATGCAGATTGGGATATGTCCGATGAAGCGGCACGCCTGTTGTTTGCGGGAATTGTCGGCGATACTGGTCGTTTCCTATATCCAAGTGCTAGCCCGAAAACATTTGAAACAGCAGGACAACTTGTACAATATAATTTCGACCGAAATGAAGTATTCGATGGTATGTACGAAATGGAACGCAAACTACTAAACCTTCAAGGTTATATATACCAGCATTTCGAAATGGACGGAAACGGTGCGGCGTCGATTAAATTGCCTGCAGCTATTTTACAGGAATTTGATGCTACACCATCCGAAACATCCCTATTAGTTAGTTCATTGGGCAATGTAAAGAATATCCGTGCATGGGTGATGTTCATTGAAGACAATGATACGATTCGCGTTCGTATACGTTCGAAAGGTCCGGTTATCAACGGCCTGGCGAAAAAGTATAATGGTGGCGGACATCCATTGGCATCTGGTGCTACAGCATATTCTTGGGAAGAGGCAGATCAGGTAATTGAAGATTTGAAAGTGATTTGCAGTGAATATAAATAATATGATGGAGGGATGACGGGTGACTGTATATCCGCAAGTACGGACAAGTGCCGATTTATTGAAAAGTACAATTCGTATCGAAGAGCTCATCCCTTTTTTACATCAGCAAAAGGCAAAAAGCTGTGCAATTGTTAATACGAAATTGTACGGACTTTTGCCTTTTTGGTTTGAAATGAAAAGGGCCGGTATACATCCGGTAGTAGGCTTGACGATTCAGCTCGAATTGTCGGAAGATCAATCATTGCCGCTTGTTTTATATGCAAAAACAAACGAAGGATATCGCAATTTGTTGAAAATCTCCAGTAGTATTTCCATTCGGCCAGAGCAGACAATCCCATTAAGATGGCTGCTCGCATATGGAAAAGGAATTGCTTTTATGATTCCTGTTATCGAACAGCAGGCAATATGGTTGCAACAGGAAGCGGAGCCACTATTGAAAGAAATTATTAAGGCCTATCCGGATGAAGTGTATATTGGGATTTCCCGTTTATCCGATACAGCAGGTTGGGAAAGTTCAGCAGTTCAGCTCGCTGAAAAAAATGCTCTTCCAATTGTTGCAACACATGAAAGTCTGTTTTTTAATGACAAGGACTTTTTTGCCTATGAAGTGGCACAGGCCATCCATACTGGTGTAAAACTGAGTGAAGCTGCAGAAAGCAATAAACAGGGAAATCATTTACTGACAGCAGAACAGTGGCAGCAGAAGTTTAATGATCAGCAACAATGGCTCGTACAAATGGAAAATTTATTACTAAGCTGTCAAATTGAAATAAACACTAATAATGTTTATATGCCGAAGTTTCCGGTTGGCGAAGGAGAGACGGCGGAAAACTTGCTGCAGCGGCAAGTAGTGACTGGTATACAGCGGCGTTTAAATACATCCGCAGTGCCGGATCAGTATGTTGAACGGATGAACTATGAGCTTCATGTTATTCAGTCGATGGGCTATTCAGATTACTTTCTGATTGTCGCCGACTTTATGCAGTTTGCACGTGAAGCACAAATATTAACAGGTCCGGGCCGTGGTTCTTCCGCGTCTTCTCTTGTCGCATTTGCACTCGAAATTACGCAGGTGGACCCTTTGCAATACGATTTGCTGTTTGAACGTTTTTTAAATCCGGAACGTATTACACTACCGGATATCGATATCGACTTTTTAGATACGAGACGGCATGAAGTTATCCAGTATGTTGCGAAAAAATACGGCAAACAATATGTCGCACAAATTATTACGTTCGGTACACTATCTGCCAAGGCAGTTGCCCGTGATGTTGCCCGTATGTTTAATTTCGAAAGTGAAGCATTGGAAATGATTTCTAAGCTAATACCGAATAAGCACGGCATTACACTGAAGGAAGCATATGCAATGTCGGAAAACTTAAGAGCATGGGTTACGGCAGAGCCTATCCGCCAAAAATGGTTTGAAACATCTCTTCGATTGGAAGGACTTCCAAGGAATGCGTCAACACACGCAGCAGGAGTCGTATTGAGTCCTGTTCCATTAGTCGACGTCGTACCAATTGAAGAAGGACATGACGGAATATTTTTAACACAGTGGCCGATGCAGGAAGTGGAGCAAAACGGATTATTGAAAATTGACTTTTTAGGACTCCGTAATTTAACGATTTTAGAGCAAATCCGGAAGTCGATTCAGTTTACTCATAATACACAAATCAATTTTAATCAAATTCCGCTCAATGATGAAAAGACATTTGAGCTATTACAAAATGGCGACACGAATGGTATTTTCCAGCTAGAGTCGGATGGCATGAAAAATGCACTCCGTGAAATAAAACCGACCCACTTTTTAGATATTGTAGCAGTCAATGCATTGTATCGACCGGGCCCGATGGAATTCATTCCGATGTATGCAAGAAGAAAGCATAAAAAAGAGCAGGTAATCATGCCGCATCCGCATTTAACACCGATTCTGGAAGAGACATACGGCGTTATTATTTATCAGGAGCAAATTATGCGCATTGCGAATGTGATGGCGGGCTTTTCTTTTGGACAGGCTGATTTGCTCCGTCGTGCTGTGAGTAAAAAGAAGCGGGATGTACTGGAGCAGCAGCGGGCCTCTTTCGTAAAAGGTGCCTTAACAAAAGGTTATACACAGCAGGCAGCCGAAGAAGTGTATGCATTAATTGTCCGGTTTGCCGATTATGGCTTCCCGAAAAGCCATGCCGTTGCGTATAGTGTTATTTCCTATCAGATGGCGTACTTGAAAGCCAATTATCCGGTCAATTTTTATGCTGCTCTCCTGACAAATGCAACGGGTAATCCAGAGAAGCTTGCCCAAATTATAATGGAGGCAAAAGCAAGGGGAATTGAAATTTTGCCGCCGTCGATTAATCGAAGTATGCGTCACTTTAAAGTGGAAAGCGGGAAAATCCGATTTAGTCTTTCCACGATTAAAGGTGTACCGCAGCCATTTTTGCAAAAACTGTTAATTGCGCGTCAAGAAAGGCAAAAGCCGTTTGACTCTATATTTGATTTGGCTGTGACGTTGACGACAGCGAATTTCAACAGAAAAATTATCGAACCGCTCATTAAAGCAGGTGCACTTGATGAATTCGGCAAAGATCGTGCAACATTACTCGCCACTATCGAAGGTGCCCAAAAACAGGCTGATTTTGTACGACCGGGCGGGGATGACTTGTTTGAAGGGGCATTGCTCGCATTCGGTAAACCGAAATATAGTGAAACATCCCCAATTCCGGAAAAAATCAAACTGCAGTACGAAAAGGATGTGCTCGGTTTTTATTTATCAGATCATCCAATCGTAAAATTACGAAGCCATTTTCCGGAAGTTACGGCAACTGTTCAAACTTTGTCGTATCTTAAAGACAACACGTTCGTAAAAATGATCGGTCAAGTTCGCGAAATGCGACAGCTCCGCACAAAACGCGGTGAACTGATGGCATTT
This sequence comes from Solibacillus sp., assembly GCF_040273735.1. NCBI lineage: Bacteria > Bacillati > Bacillota > Bacilli > Caryophanales > Caryophanaceae > Solibacillus > Solibacillus sp. The sequence continues at coordinate 98,326 of NZ_JBELZM010000003.1, forward strand.
GTTCAGATGGAAGATGAGTTTGGATCAGTCTCTTTAACATTGTTCCCTAAGGAATACGAGCAAGTTGTCGGGAAAATCCGGGAAGAGGGCCTGCTTTATATAGAGGGCTTTTACGAGCAACGATTTAATAAACAACAAATAAAAGTTAAACAGATTATTATAAAATAAATAGTATTAAAGAGCGCCTTCTAATAGCTTTAGAGGCGCTCTTTTTATATGGGTTCTTCTAAATTTATCGAAAAAACGTAAATCTAGTTATATATTCGCAAATTTTATTATATATAAAATATAAGTTTTATATTTTCCCTTTACAATGTGAAAAACATTTTGTATCCTTACTTTAGTAACTGGTCTGACCACTTTTGTTGATAATAATGGAAAGCGTTAGTCACGGTGAGGTGAAGAATGTGGAAGATAAGCCCGCAAAAAAGATGTTTATTCAAATTGTTAAGCAATTACACGATTTAATTGCAGAGCAAAATATTCAGGAAGGGCAAAAGCTTCCTTCAGAAAGAATGTTAAGCGAGCAGCTGCAAGTGGGAAGGTCTTCGGTTCGGGAGGCTCTGCGCAGTCTGGAGTTGCTGGGGTTAATTGAAACAAGGCATGGCGGTGGTACATATTTGGCGAGTATGCAGCACCATCAGTTTGTTGAAATTGTCGGATCATTTATTTTGCAGGATGAAAAATCGATTGCGGATGTGCATGCAACGAGAGAAATGCACGAAAAAGAAGCGATTCGAATTATTTGCCAGTCTGACAATTTGAGGGCACTACCAATTTGGCAGAGCTTTTTTGTAATGGTAGAGCTGGGGCAGGAGTTAAAAAGAGAAGACATACTTCGTGAGTGTATAATCGTTTCAGGTAACCGGCTTGCATTAAAAATTTGGCTCCAGCTTCTTTCTTTCAGCAATAATCTATCGGCAAATGAAATTACAGAAGAAGAGAAAATGGAATTAAAAATACTGCTTGCTTCACTGCAAATGGGTTATTTACATGAAGCAATTGATTCATATGAAAAATGGATGGTCATTATTAAAGAATGATTACGTGAATATAAAGGGGGATTACGATGGCAATTCGTGATTTATTTACAATTAGTCGTAAAAAAAATACTGATAATATTACTAGAAAAGAAGATGAAAAATCCTTTCCGGAAGGCATCGTGACCAAGTGTCCTAAATGTAAAACGATTCATGTCACAAAAGAACTCGAAAAAAACTTAAAAGTATGCGCTAAATGTCAGCATCATTTTAGTTTAAATGCCAATGAAAGAATTGCCTGTTTTTTAGATGAGGGTTCATTTGTTTCAATGGACGATCATCTTCAAACTATCAATCCGCTAAACTTCCCTGCATATGTTGAAAAAGTGGAAGCGGATATTAAGAAGACAGGGTTAAACGAAGCTGTATTAACAGGTGTAGGTGCATTAAAAGGGATGCAGGTCGTTGTTGCGGTAATGGATTCGCACTTCCGTATGGGGTCGATGGGTTCGGTTGTTGGTGAAAAAATTACACGCGCTGTAGAAAAGGCGACAGAGCTGAAAGTGCCATTCATTATCTTCACGGCAAGTGGCGGTGCGCGGATGCAAGAAGGGGTATTGTCATTAATGCAAATGGCAAAAACGAGTGTTGCTTTAAAACGCCATAGCGAGGAAGGCTTACTGTATATTTCAATTTTGACACATCCTACTACAGGTGGTGTATCGGCAAGTTTTGCATCGATCGGCGATTATAATATTGCAGAGCCTCAAAGTCTGATTGGGTTTGCGGGACGTCGTGTAATAGAACAAACGGTACGTGAAAAGTTACCGGAAGATTTCCAGACAGCAGAATTTTTACTAGATCATGGACAGCTTGATGCAATTTTTAACCGAACAGAAATGCGAGACAAAATTGCAACAATTGTTAAGCTGCATGTACAGGGAGGCGTATCGCATGTCTAAATTAATGGCATTTGAAGAACCGGTTGTAAAACTTCGTGAAAAAATTGTAGAGTTAAAAACAATTGCCACGGAAGCAGATGTGGATATGAGTGGAGAAATTGAGAAGTTGGAAACACGCTTGCAGGAACTTGAAAAAAGCGTATACGCAAATATGGAGCCTTGGCACCGTGTGCAAGTAGCCCGCCATGCTGACCGTCCAACGACACTTGAATATATTGAACGTATTTTTGAAGATTTTATCGAAGTGCATGGAGATCGTACATTTAAAGATGATGCAGCAATTGTCGGCGGGATTGCATCATTCAATGGTCAGCCAATTACGATCATTGGTCACCAGCGCGGGAAAACGACAAAAGAAAATATTCGCCGCAATTTTGGCATGCCTCATCCGGAAGGCTACCGGAAGGCGTTACGTTTAATGAAACAGGCAGAGAAATTCAAACGCCCAATCATTTGCTTTATCGATACGAAAGGCGCGTATCCGGGTAAAGCAGCTGAGGAACGCGGTCAAAGTGAAGCAATTGCGCGTAATTTGTTTGAAATGGCAGGCATTCGGGTACCGATTATTAGTATTGTAATTGGTGAAGGTGGAAGTGGCGGTGCCCTTGCCCTTGGAGTTGCAAATAAAATTTTGATGCTTGAAAACTCAACTTATTCGGTAATTTCTCCTGAAGGAGCTGCATCGATTTTATGGAAAGATGCAAGCTATGCTAAAGAGGCGGCAGAAGCGATGAAAATAACAGCCCTTGATTTAAAGCAGCTTAAAGTTATTGATGGGATTATACCGGAAGTTGCCGGAGGTGCCCATAAAGATATTGAGCAGCAGGCAACCTTTATGAAAGAATATCTTACAAACGTTTTAAATGATTTAAATAAAGAGAGCGAAGATCAATTAGTTGAAAATCGTTATATGAAATTTAAAAATATTGGCCAATATATAGAACAATAAGGTTGTTTTATAACAGTGATATACATTGAAGAATGCGTGTGAGCGCATTCTTCATTTTTTTCAAAAGCTTTACAATTTGTTTTGTAGAATAGTTACATATGAGCGTGTTTTCTGTTAATGTGGTTAGTAGCAGCGTAATAGGAGGAAAAGGTCGTATGAAGAAGATTGCGGTTTTAACGAGTGGTGGAGACGCACCGGGAATGAATGCTGTTATTCGTGCAGTCGTTCGTAAAGCGCGTTTTCATAATGTTGATGTTGTCGGAGTATATCATGGGTATGAAGGTCTTTATAACGGGAAATTCGAACTTTTAGATATTGGTTCTGTTGGCGATATTATTCAACGAGGCGGAACGAAACTGTATTCAGCACGTTTCCCTGAATTTAAGCAGGATGATATTCAATATAGAGCAATTGAACGCATGAAAGAAGAGGGAATCGAAGGGTTAGTTGTCATAGGCGGAGATGGTACTTACCGTGGAGCCATGCAATTATCAGATAAAGGATTCCCGTGTGTCGGCATTCCCGGTACAATAGACAATGACGTACCTGGTACAGAATATACAATTGGCTTTGATACGGCATTAAATACAGTCGTTGAATCCATCGATAAAATCCGAGACACGGCAACAAGTCATGAAAATACGTTTGTTATTGAAGTAATGGGCCGCGATGCAGGAGACATTGCTCTTTGGGCAGGTTTGGCCGCTGGTGCGGAATCAATTTTAATACCTGAAGAGTCGTATGATCTGGATGATATTGTAACACGTCTTGAGCGTGGGGCAGCTCGTGGAAAGCGCCACAGTATTATAATTGTCGCTGAAGGTGTGATGAATGGTCATAAACTTGCGCAGCTTTTGGAAGAACGCACAGGAATTAAAATTCGAACATCTGTATTAGGCCATATACAGCGGGGAGGGTCTCCATCTGCTCGGGATCGCGTTTTAGCAGGTAGGTTTGGCGCAAGAGCGGTAGAGCTATTGTTGGAAAACAAAGGTGGAAGAGCAGTTGGCGTGAAAAATCACGCTATAATCGATTATGATTTAAGAAAAGCATTTGAAACTAAGCACCAAGCAGACTTAAGTTTGTATACATTATCAAAAGAGCTTTCAATTTAAAGTGCATAAAAACGGAGATGACAAAACTATGAGAAAAACTAAAATTGTTTGTACTATTGGACCAGCTAGTGAATCACCAGAAATGTTAGAAAAGTTAATTGATGCAGGGATGAATGTTGCCCGTTTAAACTTCTCACACGGAAATCATGAAGAACATGCAAACCGTATTGCCGCAATTCGTGATGCAGCAGAACGCATGAAAAAACCGGTTGGAATTTTATTGGACACAAAAGGACCTGAAATCAGAACACATTCAATGGAAAACGGTGAGTTACATTTAGTAACAGGACAAGTAATCGATATTTCGATGACAGAAGTTTTAGGAAATGAATCACGTTTCTCCATCACATACGATCAGCTGATTGAAGACGTAGACCAAAACGATATAATCTTATTGGATGACGGCTTAATCGAATTGCGTGTACTTGCGAAAGATACGGAGCAAGGGTTAATCCATACAATTGTTGAAAACGCCGGTATTTTAAAGAATAAAAAAGGTGTTAATGTACCTGGTGTTTCTGTGAAATTACCTGGCATTACAGATAAAGATGCAGCAGATATTTTATTCGGTATTGAGCAAGGTATCGATTTCATTGCAGCTTCATTTGTTCGTACTGCAAAGGATGTACTCGAAATTCGTGAGCTATTGGAGCAAAATAACGGCAGCCACATTCAAATTATCCCTAAAATCGAAAACCAGGAAGGCGTTGACAACATCGATGAAATTATCGAAGTTTCAGACGGTTTAATGGTGGCCCGCGGGGATTTAGGTGTAGAGATTCCTGCAGAAGAAGTTCCTTTAGTACAAAAATCATTAATCCGAAAATGTAACCAAGTCGGTAAGCCTGTTATTACAGCGACACAAATGCTGGACTCAATGCAGCGCAATCCACGTCCAACTCGCGCAGAAGCATCAGACGTTGCAAACGCAATTATGGATGGTACAGATGCAATCATGCTTTCTGGGGAAACAGCAGCAGGTCTTTATCCGGTAGAGTCTGTAGCGACAATGAACAAAATTGCGATTCGTACGGAAAATGCTTTGGATTACCGAGAAATTGTATCAAAACGAAGCCGTGAAAAAGAGGCAAATATGACAGAAGCTATTTCTCAGGCAGTTGCCTATACTTCGATTAACCTTGGTGTTAAAGCAGTATTAGCTCCAACTGAAAGCGGAAATACGGCAAGAATGATTGCAAAATATCGACCAGGTGTATCAATTATCGCAGTTACAAGTCAGCCAAATGTTGCTCAGAAATTGACATTGGTATGGGGCGTGAAACCGATTTTAACGCAGCGAGTTTCAACAACGGATGAAATTTTAGAGTTATCAGTTGATGAAGCGCTAAAACATGAGTTTGTCAGCCACGGTGATGTAGTTGTTATTACTGCTGGTCTTCCGGTTGGTGAAGCGGGTACAACGAACTTAATGAAAGTGCATGTAATTGGCGACTTATTGGCACGTGGACAAGGTATTGGTAAACTGTCAGTTGTTGGTAATGCAATTATCGCTAACAATGCAGCAGAAGCATTAGCTTACGACACAGAAGGAGCAATTATTGTAACAGTAGGCTCTGATCGTGAAATGATGCCGGCGATTGAAAAATGCGCAGGTATTATTACTGAAGAAGGCGGGTTAACATCACACGCTGCTGTAGTTGGCTTAAGCTTAGGTATTCCTGTAATTGTCGGTGTAAAAGAAGCAACTACTCTAATCCAGCACGGACAGGAAATTACAATGGATGCCGAAACAGGTGTTATTTATAAAGGACACGCGAGCGTTCTTTAAGATTAATACGGATAAAAAATAATTTAGTACAGCAAAACCACCATTTCATATAATGAAAATGGTGGTTTGTTTTTTGTTATAATCTCTTTTTGAAACTTTTTCTTCGCTGTTTCGTATAAAATAGAAGAAGAGGGGGTTCATATATGAAAAAGATTTTATTTGGATTACTCGCACTCGTATTTGCAGAAATTGCGGTATTTATCGTAATTGGAAACGCGATCGGTGTTTTCTATACATTGTTATTAATCATTTTCACATCCATTGCAGGATTGTTGATCGCCAAAAAACGCGGTACAAAATCTATACAGGATATTCAAAAAAGCATGCAGCAAGGTCAGCCACCCGCAGTACCAGTCATTGAAACATTTATGATTTTTGTTGGCGGCATACTTTTGGCATTACCAGGCTTCATTACGGATATTATTGGATTATTATTTGTATCAGGAATTACGCGAAATCTGTTTAAACCGGTCATCTTCTTCTTTTTACGTAAAAAAATGAAAAGAGGACAAGTCGTTATTTTGCAAAAATAGCGTGTTGTTTCACTTTAATGGCAATCATCAATAATATTGGGCTGAGAATGATTCCGTAAAAACCGAATAATAATACTGAGGCAGCGCTGATTAGAAATGTGTGGATCATACGTAAATGCAACGTGTGTGACCAGAGCATTGATTCAGTTAGCTGCCTTATCATTTGTACAATAAAGTACAGAACCAAAATGGCAATGCCCATTATCGGTTCGTCTACAATGAAATAATAAATAGAAACTGGAATCAGGAAAATTCCGATTCCTAAAAAAGGCAGGCAATCTGCAAAGGCAATTAAAAAGGCTTTAATAACAAATGCTTCAAACTTCAAAAAATAAAACCCTATACACAGCAGAATAAACGTCAGCGTAAACAATTGCATTTCCACTACGATAAAGCGGCCAATAAGCTCCATTCCTTTTTGGAAGTAGCGAGCCCATGCAGTGCGATAAGCTTTCGGAATATAAGCGAAAAACCATAATCGGTTTTTATAGCTTTCCATCAACGCGAAGTAGAATGTCACAATGAAAATGAAAAATTCAAATATGGATTGAAAACTGTTTTTTATAAAATTGATAGTATAGAACAGCAAGTCCCTAATTAAACTTTGAAGTTTTTCTACAATAAACGGAAGAAGCGGATGTTTCATATAGGTACTGTCCAAAGATAAGAGTGTTGACTGCAGCTGAGGAAGAATGGTGATAAAGCTGTGAATGATGAGCATGATAACAGATACGACAACCGAGAATAGAAATACGGAAAGTATTATGACTACGAGAAAGAATGGCAGTCTAAATTGCTGCTTGAAAAAGAGGAATACAGGAAATAGTAAGTAAGCGAAAAATAGACCGAAAATAATAGGGGGAATGAAATAAAAAAGGATAAAATAAAGTAAAAGAACGATAAAGTTCCTACTTTTTACTAGCCATTGGTTTGTTTTATTTGTATAATCCATTTATCTCACTCCTAATTAATACCTTGATTAACTCATTACAAATTATAAATTCTCTTTTTTGCATGAATTCTATCACGTATGTGATTTTTTCCTAAAATACTACTAATTCATTCACAAAGCCGTCAAAATTGATTATAATGAAATTTGTAAGCGATTTACTTATAGGTTCAATTGAGCAGAACGATATGAGTGTGCGACTTTTTTATAGAGTAAAAAGAAAGCACTTACAAAATTAATTTACTAAGTGAAGGAGCGATTTTTTATGTCAGCAACAAAAGGTTTAGAAGGTATCGTAGCAGCAGAATCGAAAATTTCTTCAATTATCGATGATACACTTACATATGTAGGGTATGGCATCGACGACCTAACTAACAATGCGACTTTTGAAGAAGTAGTATTCTTGTTATGGAACACGCGTTTACCAAACGCTGAAGAATTAGCTAACTTAAAAGAAGAACTAGCTAAAAATATGGAAATTCCAGCGGCAATCACAGATTTATTCAAATCTATGCCTTTAAACACAGTACACCCAATGGCAGCACTTCGTACAGCTGTATCTATGTTAGGTGCATTTGACGAAGAAGCTGATGTTATGGAAGCTGAAGCAAACTACCGTAAAGCAATCCGTTTACAAGCGAAAATTGGTACAGTAGTAACTACTTTTGCACGTGTACGTCAAGGTAAAGAACCAGTTGCTCCAAAACCAGAATTAGGTTATGCAGCAAACTTCTTATATATGCTTAAAGGTGAAGAACCAGCAGCAATCGAAATTGAAGCATTCGATAAAGCGTTAATTTTACACGCTGACCATGAATTAAACGCTTCTACATTTACTGCACGTGTATGTGTTGCAACATTATCAGATGTATACTCTGGTGTAACTTCTGCAATCGGCGCATTAAAAGGCCCATTACACGGTGGTGCTAACGAGCAAGTTATGAAAATGTTAACTGAAATCGGTTCAATCGATAACGTTGAAACTTGGGTTCAAAACAAATTAGATAACAAAGAAAAAATCATGGGCTTCGGTCACCGCGTATACCGCAAAGGCGACCCACGTGCACCTCACTTACGTGTAATGTCTGAAAAGCTTACTAAATTAACAGGCAAACCAGAATTATACGATATGTCAGTGAAAATCCATGACATGATCGTTGAGCAAAAGAAACTACCTGCAAACGTAGACTTCTTCTCAGCATCAGTATATGATTCTTTAGGTATCGAGCATGACTTATTCACACCAATCTTCGCAGTATCTCGTACTTCAGGTTGGGTAGCGCACATTTTAGAGCAGTATGCAAACAACCGTCTAATCCGTCCACGTGCGGAGTATGTTGGTCCAGATATGCAAAAATACGTTCCAATTAACGAGCGCTAATTAAAAAAGTATGTTAAAATATCTGGGACTGTGATTTGACACAGTCCTAGATTTATGATTATTAGGAGGCAAATTTCCAATGACTAACAAAATCGTAGTAGAGAATGGTAAATTAAACGTTCCAAACAATCCTGTTATTCCTTTCATCGAGGGTGACGGTATCGGTCCAGATATCTGGGCTGCAGCATCTCGCGTAATTGACGCAGCTGTAGAAAAAGCTTATAACGGTGAAAAGAAAATCGAATGGTTAGAAGTATTAGCAGGTGAAAAAGCATTCAACAAAACTGGCGAATGGTTACCAGCTGAAACTTTAGAAAAAATCAACGAATACTTAATCGCTATTAAAGGTCCTTTAACAACTCCAATCGGCGGCGGTATCCGCTCTCTAAACGTAGCATTACGTCAAGAGTTGGATTTATATGTTTGCTTACGTCCAGTACGTCACTTTGACGGTGTTCCTTCACCAGTTAAACGTCCAGAAGATGTTGACATGGTAATCTTCCGTGAAAACACTGAAGATATCTACGCTGGTATCGAGTACAAAGCTGGTTCTGACGAGCAAAAGAAATTATTAAACTTCTTACAAAACGAATTAGGCGTTAACAAAATTCGCTTCCCAGAAACTTCTGGTTTAGGTATTAAACCAGTATCTAAAGAAGGTACTGAACGTTTAGTACGCTCTGCAATTGAGTACGCTATTTCACACAACCGTCCATCAGTAACTTTAGTACACAAAGGTAACATCATGAAATTCACTGAAGGTGGATTCAAACAATGGGGTTACGATGTAGCTGAAGCTGAATTCGGCGATAAAGTATTCACTTGGAACCAATACGATGCAATCAAAGCTGAGCAAGGCGAAGCTGCTGCAAACGAAGCACAATCTAAAGCTGTTGCAGAAGGCAAAATCATCGTAAAAGATTCTATTGCTGATATCTTCTTACAACAAATCTTAACTCGTCCTAACGAGTTCGACGTAGTAGCAACTATGAACTTAAACGGTGACTACATCTCTGACGCATTAGCTGCTCAAGTTGGTGGTATCGGTATCGCTCCAGGTGCTAACATTAACTACTTAACTGGACACGCTATTTTCGAAGCTACTCACGGTACTGCACCTAAGTATGCTGGTCAAGATAAAGTAAACCCATCTTCAGTATTATTATCAGGCGTATTAATGCTTGAGCACTTAGGATGGCAAGAAGCTGCGGACTTAATTACAAATTCAGTAGAGAAAACAATCTCTTCTAAATATGTAACTTATGACTTCGCACGTTTAATGGACGGCGCAACAGAAGTTAAATGTTCTGAATTCGCTTCAAAATTAATCGAAAACTTCTAATTAAAAGTTTTACTCATTTGCCTGTATATGTGAAATTATGAACAAATTATTTAGCAATGAATAATATAGTTATATAATTTTACTATAAATGGAAATAGTTTACTTTTAACGCTAATCAAAAAATAATTTTTAAAAAGGGAGAGAACATTATGTTTTCTCCCTTTTTTTGTATATAATTTTCATGTGAAATTATAATTGCGATGAAGGAGTGGTTCTTGGTGACATTAAAACGTAAAAAGATTTCAGTTATAGGTAGTGGTTTTACAGGTGCAACCTCAGCATTTTTAGCAGCACAGAAAGAATTAGGCGACGTAGTAATTATTGATCTTCCAACAGCAGAAAATCCAACGAAAGGAAAAGCATTGGATATGTGGGAAGCAGCGCCAGTACAAGGCTTTGATTCTTATGTAAAAGGCTCTTCCGATTATGAGGATACAGCAAACTCGGATATCGTTTTAATAACTGCGGGTGTTGCCCGTAAGCCAGGAATGAGTCGTGATGATTTAGTGCAGATTAATCAGGGTGTCATGAAAGCCGTTGCAATGGAAATAGCCCGTACTTCACCTAATGCAACGATTATTGTACTTACAAATCCAGTTGATGCGATGACATATACAGTATTTAAAGAATCAGGCTTCCCGAAACAAAGGGTTATTGGTCAATCGGGTGTGTTGGATACTGCCCGTTTCCGCGCATTTATTGCCGAGGAGCTTAATGTATCTGTAAAAGATATATCTGCACTTGTATTAGGCGGTCATGGAGACACGATGGTGCCTTTAATACGGTATGCTTCGGTAGGTGGGGTTCCTTTACAAAGCTTAATACCTGCACAACGTTTAGAAGAAATTGTGCAGCGTACCCGTGTAGGTGGCGGTGAAATCGTAAATCTATTAGGTAATGGTTCTGCTTATTACGCACCTGCTGCAGCAATGGTGGAAATGGCAGAGGCAATTTTAAAAGATCAAAAGCGAGTATTGCCGGCAATTGCCTATTTAGAAGGCGAGTATGGATATGAAGGGATATACTTAGGTGTTCCGACATTATTAGGTGCTGGCGGTATCGAGAAAATATTCGAACTTGATCTGACAGAAGATGAAAAAACAGCGCTTGACCAATCCGCAGATGCTGTTAAAGATGTAATGAAAGCACTGAAATAAAAAAAGGGCATTTCGGTTGTTTACACCGAAGCCCTTTTTAGTTTACTGATACACGGGATTCCACTTTAATAATTTTTTCTCTAATAGTTTTGCAATGGAATCCGCAATTTTTCCTAAAATAGCATATAAAATAATGGCTAATACAACAATATCAAGTTGCATATACTCACGGGCATTCATCGACATATAGCCGATTCCCGAACTTGCCGCAACCGTTTCTGCAACAATTAAAGTAAGCCACATAATTCCTAATGAGTAGCGAACACCTACTAAAATGGATGGCATTGCGCCTAAAATAATCACTTTAAAAAACAATTTGAACTTCGAAAGATTATAAATTTTCCCCATTTCGATTAACCGTGGATCAACATTGCGGATGCCATGGTATGTATTGACGTAGATCGGGAAAAATACACTGATTGCCACTAGGAAAATCTTTCCCTCCTCACCAACCCCAAACCATATAATAACTAATGGAATGAGTGCCAGATTCGGAATATTACGCAGCATTTGAATAGTAGTATCCAAATAACGCTGTGCAAAAGGGACGATTCCATTTAAAATTCCGATTACAAAAGCGATACTTCCGCCAATAAGGAATCCGATTAGAGCACGCGTCGTACTAATTTGAAGATGATCAAACAGAACACCGGAAACTGCTTGTTCATAGCCTGCTTTTACTACATCGGAAGGGGCGGGCAAAATTGTATTGGAAAGGATACCTGTTTTATTCGATACTTCCCATATGACAATAATTAAAATAGGAATGATCCACGGCTCAATCAAATGAAACCATTTTTTCTTCTTCATTTTTCTCACCTCTTATGGTTTCCAAATATAGTTTTCGAGATTTTCTACCAGATTAGTCGTTAATCCAATGTCATAAAGATCTTCATTTAATCTTTGTAAATCCGCCTGTGCAGCTTCATCCAAATAAGTAGCAACAGATGAACGTCGGGCTAAGCTTGTTACCCAGACATCTGCGGCGATACCAGTATTTTCTTCAAGAATTTCTGCGGCATCGCTTGAATCGGCATCTATGGCTTCACCGACCTTTGATAGTTCTTCCACATAGGCAACGACTGCATCCTTATTGGATTCAATGAATTTTTCAGATGCATAGTAGAAGCTGCGGTGTTCCACAATGCCTTCTCCTGTAGCTAAAATCTGATTTCCTTTACTTTCTGATACCGTCATATACGGATCCCAAGTAACCCAGGCATCAACCTCGCCGTTTTGAAATGCTATAGTCGCATCTGCAGGACTTAAGATAACGGACTCTACATCATCCAGTGTCAGATTAACTGTTTCCAGAGCAGAAACTAATAAATATTCAGAGATGGAAGCTTTATTGTATGCAATCTTTTTTCCTTTCAATTGGTCAATTGATTGAATAGAGCCATCGTTTTTTACTAAAATCCCCTCGAATTGTGGAGAAGATTCTTCACCTGCGATGTATTTGAAATTCATACCTTTTGATAATGCCATCATTGATGGGGCATCACTTGCATTGGCAAAATCAATAGCTCCAGAGTTTAATGCTTCCAGAATTGAACTTCCTGTATTGAATTCAGACCATTCCACTGAATAACCTAATTCCTTTAATCGAGATTCAAGTTCGCCATTCGCTTTTAACAGCAATGTTGTGCCGTTTTTCTGGTAGCCGATTCGAACTTTTTTATTTTCGGCATTCGATGATGAGCACCCGACTAAAATAATTGATAAAGTTAAGAGCAAAAAGACAGATAATAGTTTTTTCATTTGTAATACCTCCTTAAATAATTGCTTGTAATTCTTTTGGTTTAATTGGTGTTTCAGTTTTTGTTTGTTGTCCTAATAAATGCTGAAGCAGAATTTCCTCAAGCTCCGCAAATTGCGGATTTGACCGTGTTCTTGGACGAGGGAGTTTTACCGGTAAATCTAAAGCAACATTTCCGTCTTCGATTAAAATAATTCGATCTGCCAACGCAATTGCTTCTGCCACATCATGTGTCACGAGTAACGACGTATATTTTTGTTTTAACCACAATTGTTCAATTAGATTTTGCATTTCCAGTCGTGTCAGGGCGTCCAATGCACCAAGCGGTTCATCCAATAACAAAAGTCTTGGCTGTGCACTAAGCGCACGAGCTAATGCAACCCGTTGTTTTTGGCCTCCTGACAGTACATGTGGCCACTCTTTTGCACGGTCTTTTAATCCTACGTGTTCAAGTGATTTTAATGCGAGTGGTTGCCAATCCTTTTTTAACTCTGTGCCAACCCCTACATTTTCTAAAACAGATAGCCATGGAAGTAAACGATCCTCCTGAAACATGACGCGAACGCCTGAAAAGTCTTCCTGTTGAATACCGTCCTTTAAAGATTCCCCTGCCGTTTTTTGTTCTAAATTTGCAATGATACGTAGAAGCGTACTTTTTCCGCAACCGCTTTTCCCAACGATCGCAACGAATTGTCCAGCGGGGATTGTTAAATTAATATCCTTTAATACTTGTTTTTCACCGAAATTTTTTGTTAAATTTACTAACTCAATATTGATTCCATTTGCCATGGAAGCACCTACTTTCCGTTAAAATACTTAACATATTGAATTACTAGGGATTGTAAACAAAAAAATTTATACATGCTTTTCTTGTGGCTGTATAAACAATTTTTCTAAATGTTACCATAATAATAAATATTCAGTCAATAGTAAAAAAAATTTTACCTATCGAAATAATAAGGATTAAAATTTTCTTCAAGTAATAAAGAGCATATAGTTAGCTGAACAGAGGAATAATTGTACTTTTCAAAAAAAGTTGTTACTATGAAGATAGTGCTTTAATCAGTACATATTTAACGAAATAGTTGATAGCCAACCACTGGAAGATTGATTTTGAGATGGGGGTTTCAAATCGATTTTGGAGGAACTTATAATGGTTAAAACGGTTTTAGTAGTAGAAGATGAAATGCCAATTGCAACATTATTGAAATATAACTTGGAACAAGCAGGTTTTGAAGTTCTATTGGCCCATGATGGTCAGGCGGGTCTTGATACAGCAGTAGAACAAACACCGGATCTGATTTTATTGGATTTAATGCTGCCAAAACTTGATGGAGTTGAAGTTTGTAAAGAATTACGACGTTTACGCATCAATATACCGATTATTATGCTGACTGCGAGAGACGATGAATTTGATAAAGTATTAGGTTTAGAGCTTGGTGCGGATGATTATATGACAAAGCCATTCAGCCCGCGTGAAGTAATCGCCCGAGTAAAGGCTGTGCTGCGACGTTTCTCTGGCCCGGTTGTGGAAGAAGCAGTTGAATCGAGTGAAGTAGTTTACTCATTCGGTAATTTAAAAGTTTTCCCGGAGCGATTTGAAGCATTTATCGATGAACAGTCTTTGGAATTCACGCCGAAAGAATTTGAATTGCTTGTTTATTTACTTGAAAATAAAAACCGCGTATTAACGCGTGATCAGCTGCTTAGTGCTGTATGGAACTATGATTTTGCCGGGGATACTCGTATCGTAGATGTTCATATTAGCCATCTGCGGGATAAAATTGAAGAAAATAGTCGTAAACCACTGTTTATTAAAACAATCCGTGGTTTAGGTTATAAATTTGAGGAGCCCAAAAAATAATGAACGCAATGAAAAATCGTTTATTTTATTCGTTTATTTTAGTAATTGGATCAAGTTTAGCTGTTCTAGGACTGTTCATAGGGCAGCTTTTTCCATTTTTCGCCGATGAGTTTGTCCATGAAGTGACAAAGGATTCCGAGCAGCAATTGGAGCAAGTGATCGAGCAGGAGCAGATTGAACTTACTGAAACACAGAAAGAAGCCATTTTAGATACTTATACAATTGATCGACATGCCGAGGGATTACAAAGTACGAAGCAGAAAATATATTTGATTATTGCTGCATTACTATTAGGCGGTTTAATTATTATGAGTTTTATGGCATACCGGGTTGTAAGCAATTTTATTACCCCGATTGTTAATATTACAAAAACTGCGAGAGAACTCTCAAAAGGTAATTATCGTGCGCGCGCTTTTGCGAATGGACCGAATACAATTGTTGAGTTAAGAAATTCCGTTAACATTTTGGCACGGAATTTGCAGGATATTACGAAAACAAGAGCAATTGAAGAAGAACGTTTAAAAACATTGATTGAAAATATGGGCAGTGCATTAATGATGATTGACCGGGAAGGCAATATTTCGATTGTTAACAGGAAATTCCAGACGTTGTTCGAGCTGCCTAAAGAGAAGCTCATTGGTAAGAATTTCATGATGCTCGGATTACCGAAAGAGCTTGAAAAGTTTATCGATCATGTTTTTTTAACGGAATTACCATATCGTCAGCAGCTTGAAATGGAAATCGCAAATGAAGAATATTATGAGCAAGTTTATGGGGCGCCTGTTGTTGGTGAACATGGGCGCTGGCTTGGTGTCGTAATAGTTATGCATGATGTGAGTGAACTTGTGCGATTGGAGCAGATTCGAAAAGATTTCGTAGCGAATGTTTCGCATGAGCTGCGAACACCGATTACTTCGATTAAAGGATTTTCCGAGACACTTCTAGACGGGGCATGTAAAGACGAGCAGATGCTGCTGTCCTTTTTGACGATCATTTATGATGAGAGCAACCGGATCCAGGTTCTCGTCAATGATTTGCTCGAGCTATCCAAAATTGAGCGGCATGGTTTTACACTCGATGTAGTGCCAACAAAGCTGCAGGATATTTTAGTTCGGGTTGTTGATTTGACAAGCGCGCAATTGGAAAATAAAAATATGCAGTTTGATGTAGAAATAGAACAGGATGCGGTTATTTTAGGTGATGTAAATCGTCTAATGCAAATTTTTACGAATTTAATTAACAATGCGATCGCCTACTCTAAAGAAGAAACTACGGTCACACTACGTATTAGTGCCAATGATCAATATGGGATATTTGAAGTGAAAGACGAAGGTATCGGCATTGAAAAAGCGGAGATTTCTCGTATTTTTGAGCGCTTTTACAGGGTAGACCGGGCAAGAAGCCGAAATTCTGGAGGGACAGGTCTTGGTTTGTCCATTGTAAAGCATTTGATTGAAGCACATAACGGAAAAATTATGGTTGAAAGTGAAGTCGGAAAAGGGACAAGTATTAAAGTGTTATTACCTTTGAAAGATTAAAATTTAACAGTAAATTTACAAAACATTTAATTGAACTTCATATTGCGGTGTTACAGTTCTTAATAGAAACCCCCGTTTCTAAATGAAGGTAACGCTTAGCAAGAAATTAAATATAATAATGAAGAAACTGCGTAAAAAGTTGGAAGCTTTTTATGCGGTTTTTTTGTTCATATTTTTTGATTACTCAATTTGAAAAAATATGAAACTTTTACAATTGATTACCCGTAGAATAAGAGGAAATTGAAAAGTAAGGAGGCTTTATACGATGAGTGTAAAAAGAACATTAATGTGGGTAGCGCTTATTCTAATGGGTGTCGTAGGAATTATTGTTGTAACGACATCCTGGTATACAGTAGATGAATCGGAACAGGCAGTAGTGATTACATTTGGTCAAGCGGATGAAACAATACAAGATTCAGGACTTCATTTTAAATTACCGTGGCCAATACAGTCAGTAGAGATTTTATCAAAAGAAACATACAGTTTACAGTTCGGCTATAAGCAAAACCCGGACGGTACGGTGGAAGCATTCGATAAAGAAACAAAAATGATTACAGGTGATGAAAATATTGTTCTAACAGACCTTGTTGTTCAATGGCGCATTGTTGAGCCAAAAAAATATTTATTTAGTTCACAGGAGCCGCGAACGATTTTACATAATGCGACATCCAGTGCGATTCGTTCAATCATTGGCAGCTCAACAATCGATGAGGCATTAACGGATGGTAAAGCGGATATTGAAGCGGAAACACGTGAGTTGCTTGTATCGTTAATCGATAAGTACGATATCGGTATTGGGGTTTTAGGTGTAAAGCTGCAAGATGTAGAAGTTCCGAATGAGGAAGTACGTGCAGCATTTACAGATGTTACCGATGCACGGGAGACAAAAAATACAAAGATTAACGAAGCGGAAAAGTATGAAAACCAGCGTGTAAGTGAAGCGGTTGGTGAAGCAGCGGCAATTCTTTCAAAAGCGGAAGGGGAAAAGGCTTCACGTATTGAGCAAGCGACAGGTGAAGTAGCGCTATTTAACCAGCTTTATGATGAATACCGCCTGAATAAGGATATTACACGTGAACGATTAGTGCTCGAAACATTGGAGGCAGTTTTACCGAATGCCCAAATTTATATTATGAATGATGACGGCAGCGGTACGATGAAGTACTTGCCGATTCAGCCAATGCAAACGACACCTCCTTCTACAGAAGAGAAAAAAGAAGGGAGCAAAAGTGAATGAGTAACAACAAAAATAATTTTGACGGCGATTTAGATGAGTTTGTGAAAAAACTGTTCGGCAACAAAAAAGGATCGAAAGAAGTAAAGGAAGTACCGAAGGCAAACGGTCCTGATCAACAAGTTAACAACGGTGATACAAAAGCAAAAAAAGCACCTACACCATTAAAAAAAGATAAAAAGCCGATAAATGTAAAGCAATGGGTATCTTCCGTGATAGTATTAACGGTTGTTTTTGCCGCATTAATTATCGTAATTGCGAATCTGTATATTGTAAAAGAAAATGAATATAAAGTAGTTCGCCAATTCGGGGAAGTAGTGAAGTACGAAAGTGAACCGGGACTTCATATGAAAATTCCGTTCATTCAAAGTGTGACAACTCTTCCAAGCAATTTGATGACACATGATATGACAGAAGAAGAGATCAGTACGAAAGATAAAAAGCGAATTATTATTGATAACTATACTGTTTGGCGTGTGACGGATCCGAAGGCATTAATTTCAAATGCCGGACAGTTGCTGAATGCGGAAAATCGTATGGAGGAATTCATCTATTCGGCACTTCGTACAGAGTTCGGTCAGACGGAATACGGCGATATTATTAATGAAAAAGATTCAAAACGCGGGAATATTAACGACCGTGTTACGCAACGTGTCAATGAGTTAATTGATTCAGCCAATTTCGGTATTGAAGTAATTGATGTACGTATTCGCCGTACGGATTTACCAGAGGAAAACGAGCAGTCTGTTTATACAAGAATGGTTTCGGAACGTCAATCGATTGCGCAAAAGTATCTGTCTGAAGGGGATGCGGAAAAGCGAAGTAAAGAGGCAAAAACGGATCAGGAAGTACAGGTAACACTTGCGAAAGCAAATAAAGAGGCCTCTGTCATCCGAGCAGAAGGTGAAGCACAGGCTGCACAAATCTATAATGCCGCTTACTCGAAAGACCCGGAATTCTACAGTTTATTCAGAACGTTAGAATCATACAAGAAAACAATCGGCAATGAGACAATGATTATTATCCCGTCAGACTCGCCATATGCTAAACTGTTATCCGGACAATTAGATTAAAAAATGTGAAAGTCATTTGGAATGAAACCATTCTAAATGGCTTTTTCCTCGTGTGGAAAAAATTACATTATTTAACTTCATTAAATTTTCAAATTATATTATTGGAAACTATTATTTTACTGTTATACTATAGTATAGTTAGTTCAAATAGGGGGAGTGGCGAAGTTTGAGTAAAGTAATACAGAATTGTTTAATCGCATTTATTATGGCAACATCTGTGACGGCGCTTTTTTATCAATCCAATATTAATTTCGTGAAGGTGGAAATTTTTCATATACCAATTTTGTTTATTGCTATTTTAGTATTAAGTTCGTTCATTGCAGAAGATGTACGTGATTCGTTCAAGAAAGTTCTATGGTTTGAAAAACGCGAAGATAAGCGTCCGATCTGGCAAGTTGGTATTGGTGCGATCTTTTATTTCACGCAAATCGGATTCGTAGAAGTTTTTGCGCGCGGGTTAATGCCATACGATTTAGGCGGCATGCCGATGTATGTTATCATTCCATTTTTAAATGCCTTTTTATTAACGGTTATTTTTGAAGAAATTTTCTATGAAGAAAAACGCGAAGTCGTGAAAAACTATAAATTTAAAAAGTTAAAGTAAAGATTCCAGGCTCCTAGAAATAGGGGCCTTTTTGTTTGCCTAAAAAATCTGTCGAACACCACATTAAATATTGGCAATTCATGTGAACAATCGCTAAAGTAGAAAGAGAACATATAATCGTACCGAACATCATTCAGCGAATGTTTTAACAACTGCTAAGTGAAGTTGGTGCCAACGGCGGATGTTACAGATTCGTTTTATGAGTACTTTGCGCAAGCACATAGCAGAATCTGGACGCAATGAAGCCAAGGCGAAATTGATCTATATAAATGGAGGAACTTGCATGACAAAACAAAAATTGCTTTTATTAGATGGAAACTCATTAGCTTATCGTGCCTTTTTTGCATTGCCTTTGCTGACGAACGACAGTGGGATTCATACAAATGCGACTTACGGATTTACGACGATGCTGCAAAAAATTATCGGTGAGGAAAATCCGACACAAATGCTTGTTGCGTTTGATGCCGGAAAAACCACTTTTCGTCATGAATCTTTCGGTGAATATAAAGGGGGCCGTCAAAAAACCCCGCCAGAGCTTTCCGAACAATTCCCTTATATTCGCAAGCTGATCGATGCATATAAGATTAAACGCTATGAGCTGGAAATGTACGAAGCGGATGACATTATTGGAACGTTAGCGAAACAGGCTGCTGGACAAGGGATAGAAGTTATCGTTGTTTCAGGAGATAAGGATTTAACGCAGCTCGCAACAGAGGATGTTACTGTATATATTACCCGAAAAGGGATTACGGATATTGAAAAATATACACCTGCCCATATTGAAGAAAAGTATGGACTGACACCAGAGCAAATTATCGATATGAAAGGGCTTATGGGCGATCAATCGGATAATATTCCTGGAGTTCCAGGCGTTGGTGAAAAAACAGCGATTAAATTATTGAAGGAACACGGTACAATAGAAAAACTATATGAAGCGATGGATTCATTGAAAGCATCGAAAATGAAAGAAAAGCTGGTAGATAATGAAGAAATGGCACACTTATCAAAAAAGCTTGCGACAATTCATACAGATGCACCGCTTAAAATTACAATTGATGAATTAGCTTATACAGGTCCGGATGAGGAAGCACTTCTTGATGTATGGCAGGAGCTTGGGTTTAAATCTTTAATCGAAAAAAGCGATTTTGAAGCAGTAGAAACTGAACAAGCTGAGCTAGTATTTGAAAATGTGCAGCCTATTACAACTGACATGCTCAAAGATACGATGGCTGTTCACCTGGAGTTGGAAAATGAACATTACCATAGCTGTAATGCCCTCGGTTTAGCATTGTCGGATGGGGACCGTACTGTTTATACAGCGATTGAGAATGTTGTTGATAATGCGGAGTTAAAAGCATGGCTTCAAGATGAAACCAAGAAAAAATATGTTGCCGACAGTAAGGCGACACAAGCAATGCTCCATCGTTTAGGGATCGAGCTAAAAGGTGTGGAGTTCGATTTATTGTTAGCTTCGTACATTTTAAAGCCGTCGATTTCAGGTGATGATGTTGCAACACTTGCAAAAGAATTCGGTTATCAGGATGTACAATCCAATGAAGCGATTTACGGAAAAGGGGCAAAGTGGATTGTTCCTGGTGCAGATCATGTAGCAGAACATGTAAGCCGAAAAGCAGTAGCAGTATGGAAGCTGCAGCCAGTTTTAGAGCAAACACTGAAAGAAAATGAACAGTTTGAATTATATAAAGAGCTGGAGCTGCCGCTTGCACATATTTTAGGGAAAATGGAGAGCGAAGGGATAACAGTCAATATCGATACATTACGTCAAATGGGTGATGAACTGAAGACAAAGCTCGAAGTAATGGAAGCGACAATTTATGAACTGGCAGGCGAGAAATTCAATATTAATTCACCGAAACAGCTTGGTGTCATTTTATTTGATAAACTAGGCTTACCTGTCATCAAAAAGACGAAAACGGGTTATTCGACAGCAGCCGATGTGCTTGAAAAACTGCAGTCCGAGCATGATATTGTAAAGCATATTCTGGAATACCGAACACTCGCGAAACTAAAGTCAACTTATATTGAAGGGTTGATTAAAGAGGTACATGAAGCGGATTCCAAAGTGCATACTCGTTTCCAACAGGCATTAACATCAACGGGACGTTTAAGCTCAACAAACCCGAATTTACAGAATATCCCGATTCGTTTGGAAGAAGGGCGCAAAATTCGAAAGGCATTTGTTCCTTCGAAAAAAGATTGGATTCTGTTTGCTGCAGACTATTCTCAAATCGAGCTGCGCGTATTAGCACATATGTGCGGTGATGATGCGCTTGTAGAGGCATTCCAGCAAGGAATGGACATCCATACACGTACGGCAATGGATGTGTTCAATCTTGAAAATCCGGATGATGTGACAAGCTTAATGCGTCGCACAGCCAAAGCTGTTAACTTTGGCATTGTATACGGGATTAGCGATTATGGCTTATCACAAAGCCTTGATATTACACGCAAAGAAGCGGCAATTTTTATCGAAAACTACTTGCAAAGCTTCCCGGGTGTAAAAAACTATATGGATACAAGTATTGAAGAGGCCAAGAAAGCCGGCTTCGTTACAACGATTTTAAATCGCCGCCGCTACTTGCCGGACATCACAAGCTCGAACTTCAATTTAAGAAGTTTTGCGGAGCGTACAGCGATGAACACACCGATCCAAGGAAGTGCCGCGGATATTATTAAAAAAGCAATGATTGACATGAATGCACGCCTTGAAGAAGAAGGATTACAGACGAAGCTATTATTACAAGTACACGATGAGCTGATTTTTGAAGCACCAAAAGAAGAAGTTGAAATTTTAGAACGTATCGTACCTGAAGTTATGGAAAATGCAATTAAGTTAAGCGTGCCGTTAAAGGTTGAGTTTTCATATGGTCCTACATGGTACGATGCGAAATAAGGAGTACCATTTATGCCTGAATTACCAGAAGTAGAAGGGGTCGTACGTGATTTACGGCCTATCGTAGAAGGGAAGACAATTGAATCTGTCTCTTTATCCGATGTCGTTTATACATCGCATGAAGCAGGTAAACAGGCGATTGTAAAAAACGCAAAGCCTTCTCAATTTGAACTGTTAGTACGCGATATGACAATCGATAAATTGGAGCGCAGATCGAAATATATATTCTTTCATCTTAAGAAAAATGATGAACGTTTTATTTTAGTGAATCATTTAGGGATGAGTGGAGCATGGTTTGTAGTTAATGATGTGCTGGAGATTACGGAAGAAAAATTCCGGAAGCATATTCATGCGATATTCACATTGGCAAGCGGAGAATTGCTTGTCTATGCCGATATCCGCCGTTTTGGTGAATTACGCTTTATTAAAGAAATTGACGATCATCCGCCATTGTTAAAAATGGCGCCGGAGCCCTTTGATGAAATCGCATGTGATTTTTTCCTCATGCAAAGTGAAAAGCCGAAATTCGCAAAAAAACCGATTAAAGAAGTTATCATGGATGGTCAGGTGATTTCTGGTTGCGGCAATATATATGCAACCGAAGCATTGTTCAAAATGCTTATTCATCCCGGGAAGATAACGAATGAGTTAAGTCGTGAGCAAAAGACGAAGCTCTTTCACGTAATCTGTGATGTATTGCAGGAAAGCATTGATTCGGGCGGATCGACAATTTCAGATTACCGGAGTATTAATGGTGGTGCAGGTACGATGCAGCATCGACTGAAAATGTATGGAAAAAAGCAATGTGTTGTATGTGAAACAAATACAGAGTCGCTCGTAATCGCGGGCAGAACATCAACATATTGTCCGCAATGTCAAAAGTAAAGGGGAATTGCTGTGATTATTGGTTTAACGGGTAGTATTGCCAGCGGGAAGAGCACAGTTGCAAAAATGATTGAGTCTTACGGATTGCCGATCGTTGATGCAGATGTAGTAGCACGACAAGTAGTCGAGCCCGGCACACCGACATTAAAAAAAATTGCAGAAGCATTTGGACCGGAAGTCATTGCACATGATGGTTCAATGGACCGTGCAAAAGTGGGAAGTATTATATTTCATAATGAGGAAATGCGTAAAACTTTAAATAGCATCATACATCCGGCTATTCGTGAAGAAATGCTGCGTCAGCGTGATGAATTTATCTCGTTTGGCGAAAAAAATATTTTCATGGATATTCCGCTGCTATTCGAAAGCAAGCTGGAACATTTCGTTGAAAAAATTATTGTAGTTTCTGTAAAAAGAGAAGTGCAGCTGCAGCGCTTAATGGAACGGAACGGCTTATCGGTAGAAGAAGCAAATGCCCGTATTGCGACACAGATCCCGGTCATTGAAAAAGAACAGTTAGCTGATGCGGTTATTCATAACAATGGCACGCTGGAAGATACAGCAATTCAGCTACAAAATGTTTTGTATGAGTGGAACGTGCTGAAGTAAAATAAAACCTCAACCATTTTTAATAAAGTTGGTTGAGGTTTTTGTTTTGAGGGTATGTATTATCTGAAAATAACAAATTTAATTAAGTGGATTAAATATGTTCAACTTTTTCGAGTATGTGTTATACTAATCAACGAATAAATAAAACGAATGAATCGTACTTTTAGGAGGATTTAAATAATATGACAGTTTCTATTGCAATTAATGGTTTTGGCCGCATTGGTCGTATGGTGTTCCGACAAGCAATGATGCGCGGTGACGTGAATATCGTAGCAGTGAACGCAAGCTATCCATCTGAAACGTTAGCACATTTAATAAAGTATGACACAAATCATGGTGTTTTCCCTGGAACTGTTGAAGCAGTCGAAGGTGCTTTAATTGTAAACGGCAAACGTGTTGAATTAGTTAGTGAACGTGATCCTTTAAAATTACCATGGGCTCAGATGGGCGTAGATATCGTAATCGAAGCTACTGGTAAATTCAATGACCGTGAAAAAGCAGCAAAACACATTGAAGCTGGCGCGAAAAAAGTTATTTTAACTGCTCCTGGTAAAAACGAAGATATTACGGTTGTTTTAGGTGTAAATGACGATAAATTGGATTTATCAAAGCATGATGTCATTTCAAATGCATCTTGTACAACAAACTGTTTAGCTCCTGTAGCAAAAGTATTAAACGATGAGTTCGGTATTGTAAACGGTTTAATGACAACAGTTCACGCTTATACGAACGATCAAAACAACATCGATAATCCTCATAAAGATTTACGTCGTGCACGTAACTGCGGATCATCTATTATCCCGACTTCAACTGGTGCAGCCAAAGCATTACGTCTTGTGTTACCGGAATTGGATGGAAAAATCCACGGCATGGCATTACGTGTGCCAACACCAAACGTTTCTTTAGTTGATTTAGTTGTAGATGTAGAAAAAGACGTAACAGTAGAAGAAGTAAATGCAGCATTTAAAGCGGCAGCTGAAGGCAAAATGAATGGTATTTTAAACTTCTCTATGGAGCCATTAGTATCTTCTGACTACAATACAACAACATACTCATCTACTGTAGACGGTTTAACTACGATTGTATTAGGTGACCGTAAAGTAAAGGTAATCGCCTGGTATGATAATGAGTGGGGTTACTCTGCTCGAGTAGTAGACTTAACAAAGAAAATTGCAAATGAATTAGCAGCAGTAAATGCATAATTATTGCTTCATCAAATGTGACGGATCACTTTAAAAAGGCATAAACATACGCCTTAATGACACAGAAAGAACCTTTTGCGGAAAGTAAATCATTTTTGCAAAAGGCTTTTTCTATTGTGTGAAGCAACAATGCACTATATAATTGAATGACTTTCCATTGGAAAATTTCAACGCGCGTGAAGCACTATTTCAAGCGCGTTGTTTTTGTTATAATAGAATTAAACTAACTTTTAGGAGAAATTATTATATGAGATGTCCAGCTTGTCAATACAATGGGACACGCGTTGTAGACTCAAGACCTGTTGATGATAATAAAGAAATTCGCAGACGTCGTGAATGTGAATCATGCGCCTTTCGCTTTACGACATTTGAAAAAATTGAGGAAACCCCGTTAATCGTTGTGAAAAAGGATGGTTCACGCGAGGAGTTTAGCCGTGAAAAAGTATTGCGTGGTCTAATACGAGCATGCGAAAAAAGGCCGGTTGCATTAGAACAATTAGAAGAGATTGTTTTATCGATCGAAAAAGAATTGCGCCGATTAGGCAATGCAGAAGTACGCTCGGAAGATGTCGGGGAGATGGTAATGGACCGACTTGCGAAAATTGATGAAGTGGCCTATGTACGCTTCGCATCTGTTTACCGACAATTTAAAGATATTACTGTATTTATCGAGGAACTGAAAGAAATCATGACCCGTCAGTCAAATGACAAATAAGTGCTAGGAGGGATAGATGGTAATGATGAATCAGCTAAATCCATATGACCATTGTGAAATTCATTGCCCTCAAACTATCACTAGTGAGCATCAGCTTGCATTGCAATTATGCTATCAGCCGATTATCGGTGTTGAAGCTACGGCATTATACTTAAAGTTATGGGTTGAAACACAACAACACGAAAAAGCAACTTGTTTTCATAGCAACCTGCTCGATTCATTAAGTTTTAAACCGAAGCAATTACTGGAAGCAAGAATTGTATTAGAAGCAATTGGTTTAGTGAAGTCATTTGAGAAGATGATGGACTCATATAAATCGATGAAGTATATTTTATATCCACCATTGACTGGCCATGACTTCTTTGACGATTCGATTCTTTCTGTAGCGCTTTTACGGAAAATCGGCCGCGAACAATATGAATCATTACGAGATAAATTATCGAAACATGATATTTCCCTAAATGGATACAAAGATGTAACATGCAGCTTTAATGATGCATTTGTTGCAATAACAGAAACTGAGCTAAAGCAAGTAATGCAGGAAAATACAGGTTCGGTAAACGAACGTTCGAAAATGTCGTACCCGTTTGAGTATGACTTATTTGATTTTAAAAGCTTCATGATGGGGATGAGCCAAAACTTAATCCCAAGTAAATTATTTACACTGGACATTAAGATTGCCATTGCTAAATTAGCGTTTATGTATAATTTCTCTGTGACGGATATGCAAAGAATAGTGTTATTGGCATGGGATACAGATGAAGGACTTACGAAAAAAGAGCTTGAAAAACGTTGTGAAGAATACTACCAGCTGAACGTAGGTGCCGCAAAGCCGAAACTGATTAAAAAACAGGACATTTTCCGTTCGGTTGAAGTAATCAATACCGCTCCTGCAAAAACACAGCAAAATATTAATGATAAAGAAGGGTTAATCGAGTATTTAGAAAAAACCTCACCGATTGAAGTTTTCCAAAAATTTAATGGTTATTTGCCTCCGGAATCCGTTGTAATGGAATTTAATAATTTCATTAGAAAAGGGGTTTCTTACGGCACATTGAATGTTTTGATTCATTATATTTCTATGAGTGACGAATTAAATTATAATAAAAACTTTATGAAAGTAGTCATGAATAACTGGCTGAAAAAAGGTGCAAAAACAGCTGAAAATACAATGGAAATCGCAAAGGTTGAACATAGTTACCGTGATCGTAAATCGAAAAACTTATCGCAAATTACGGTTACGAAAAACGATTTGAATAAAGTTGAAGAAAATAATAACTCGAAAACCGATTCTCCTGATTCAGCGCTCGTTGATTATAAAAATTCTACACCTTATCAGTATTTGCTGATTTTGACTCATGGTGAAGAACCGTTTTCAGGGCATGTAAAAATAGCAGAATCGCTTTACAGTTCTTATGATATCCCGATAGAAGTGGCGAACGTCATCATACGTCATGTGTGGGATTCGACAAAAGGCAACTTGCCGGAATCGTTTGTAGAAGCATTGGCATCTGAAATCCGGTATAATCAAATAAAAACAGCCGAACAAGCATTGGACTATATTGAAAAGCGAAATGAACGCAATCTTATTAAAGTGACAGAAGATTATTTAACGGTAGATGATCAGTCGATTCACTATGATAAAACGGTTCCTTATTATTTCCTGAAATCACTTTATAAAGGGAAGAAGCCGGTTAAATTTATTGTCGATTTAGCCGAGGAACTCGTATTGCAGCAAGGCCTTTCAGTAGGTGCGGTCAATGTGCTAATGGAATATGCCTATAATGAGAGCAATGGGAAACTAACGAAAAACTTTGTGCAGTCTATCGCCGGTAACTGGATGTTAAACCCTCCGGCAAACGCTTTAGAAGCTCTTCGCATTGTAGAAGAAAGCGATGGATCTCAATTGAAGGCATCTAAAATTACGATGGATACACCGCTTGCATTTAAAGTTACAGTAAAAGATATGTCAAAATGGATTCCGGCGTTCGATGAAACATTGCCATATGATTTCATGAAAAATTTACTTAACGGTAAAGAACCGGTTGAAATGTTAGTAAAGCAAGTGGATGACCTTGTATTAAAACACGGAATTAAAGTCGGTGTTGTCAATGCCATTCTTGAATTTATATTAACGAATAAAACGAGCCGTTTTGGACGTAACCAAATTCAGACTCTTGCATTGAATATGCAGCTGAAAAACATCTTATTGGCTAAAGATGCACTTGCTTACATTGAATCGAATTATAAAGAAAATAAAGTAGATGTGAAAATTACCGAGCAGGATTTACCGAAATATTATCCAGGGGATTATGTGTTTACACCAGAATTGGCCCGCTATGAAAAAGCGACGCCTTACGTTTTCACAAAAGAGTTAAACGATGGTCATGAGCCGTTTGCGTATGTTGTAGCAACAGCGGAAAAATTGATTCTGCATTACAAGATGATCCCGGCTGTCGTCAATTACATGCTAGAGTATGTAATGGAAAAAACAGAAGGTGCATTGCCAGAAAAATATATTAACAGTGTCGCAAATACATGGCGAAACAATAAAATTCAGACGATTAATCAAGCGAAGATCTATACTGAAATGCAAGATAAGAAAAACAAACAGCGCGGGGCAAGAAAAGTTGGCGTTGTTCCGGATTGGTTTAAAGAAAAAGATCAAGAACCTGTTCAACAAGCTAATTCCAACAATACTCAAAACCAACTTGATTTTGAAGAGCGGCGCAAAAAATTATTAGAGCAATTAAATAGTGATTAAAAAGCAGGTGAGTACGATCGAACCAATAAAAGATTCGCTCAATAAAATAAATATCCCATCATTTGAGCAAAAATATAATGAATTAAAAAACCGGGTTCTTACACATCCAAGTGTAAAACAGTTTATGAATGACCATAATATGACGGAAAACTCGGCTGTTATTCAATATGGCATGACAACTCTTTTTGAATTTGTTGAGCAAAAGCACACTTGCTGTGGAGCCGGTTCTACATCGCACTGTCAAAATTTCTATAAAGGCCATGTTCCGCAATTAATGCTTTCGAATGGTCAAATTAATATTATTTACCGCAAGTGCGAACAAATGATAAAAGAAGATGACCAGCGTGAACTAGCTTCAATGATGAAGACGATGTATATGCCAAAGGATGTTCTGAAGGCAGACTTTAATGAAATGGATATGAATGATAACTCCCGTATGGCTGCGACACAGTTTATGGTTGAATTCAGGAAGCAATACCGCGAGACGAAAGAGCTTCCTGCAAAAGGGCTGTATTTATACGGAACATTCGGTGTTGGGAAAACCTATATTTTAGGTGCCATCGCAAATGCTTTGTCGAAAGAACGTATTCAAACTTTATTAGTATATATGCCGGAATTCATCCGTGAATTAAAGTCGGCTGTAACAGAAGGATCGATTGAACAGAAAATCGACTTTGTAAAAAAAGTACCGGTACTAATGCTCGATGATGTAGGCTCAGAGCCGATTTCTACTTGGACAAGAGATGAAATTATCGGGTCGATCCTGCATTACCGTATGGCGGAAAAATTGCCGACATTTATCTCTTCAAACTTCAATTACAAACAGTTGGAGGAACAATGGTCCGTAACTGAACATGGGGCAATTGATGAAATGAAATCGGGCCGTATTTTACAACGAGTACAAGCATTAACAACTCCGCTTGAAATTACAGGAACAAACCGCAGAAAATAAAATATTAAAAGTTTTGTTATTCAATATTGCATTTCTGCAAAATCGAGCGTATACTTTGTACGTAAATAAACAATAAATGCATTGAAAAGGACAACAAGTTTAACGAACTGGCTTTTAGAGAGGGAAGACACGGCTGCAAGCTTCCTAGCACAAGCGTTATACTTTACTACCTTGGAGCAGTGACGGGGCCAATCCGTCATCGTTTCTCAGTACGTTAACTGACCGAGAGCTTCTGATTCGTATAAACGAAGAAGGAAGAAGGGTGGCACCACGAGCATACAGCATCGTCCCTTTGTTGGGACGGTGCTTTTTATTTTGCCTAAAAGTGCCGAAAGAATTTTATAAAAGCGACGGCATTTTATCACTTGCAAATATTTTAAAGGAGGACAACAACATGTCAGAAATGATCAAATTAACATTCCCGGATGGCGCAGTAAAGGAATTCGCCAAGGGAACATCTACATTGGACGTTGCAGGCTCAATCAGCCCGGGTCTTAAAAAATCAACTTTAGCCGGTAAGATCAACGGCACATTAATCGATGCAAAAACAGGAATCGAACAAGATGGCGCAATCGAAATCATTACAAACAAATCGGAGGAAGCATTAGAAATTCTTCGTCACTCAACTGCCCACTTAACTGCACAGGCAGTAAAACGTCTATACCCGGATGCGAAATTAGGTATCGGTCCAGTTATCGATTCAGGCTTCTACTATGACATCGATTCACCAACGCCGATTACTGCAGAAGATTTACCGGCAATCGAAAAAGAAATGAAAAAAATCATTTCTGAAAACATCGAAATCGAGCGCAAAAAAGTTTCTCGTGATGAAGCACAGAAAATTTACGAGGAAGTCGGCGACGAGTATAAATTAGAACTACTTGAAGCAATTCCAGCAGATGATCAAGTATCAATCTACTACCAAGGCGATTTCTTTGACCTTTGCCGTGGTGTACACGTACCATCTACAGGCAAATTAAAAGAGTTCAAACTATTATCATTAGCTGGTGCTTACTGGCGCGGTAACTCAGACAACAAAATGCTGCAACGTATTTACGGTACTGCATTCTTCACAAAAGACGAGTTGAAACATCACCTTCAAATGCTTGAAGAAGCTAAAGAACGTGATCACCGTAAAATCGGTAAAGAATTGGACTTGTTCATGACTAGCCAAACAGTTGGTCAAGGTTTACCGCTTTGG
This sequence comes from Solibacillus sp., assembly GCF_040273735.1. Taxonomy (NCBI): domain Bacteria; kingdom Bacillati; phylum Bacillota; class Bacilli; order Caryophanales; family Caryophanaceae; genus Solibacillus; species Solibacillus sp. The sequence goes on from NZ_JBELZM010000003.1 coordinate 128,797, forward strand.
TTACCAAACGGTGCGACAATCCGTCGAACTATTGAACGCTACATCGTAGACAAAGAATTATCTTTAGGCTACAAGCACGTTTATACACCAGTGCTTGGCTCGAAAAAGTTATACGAAACGTCAGGACACTGGGAGCACTATCAAGACGGCATGTTCCCTCCAATGGAAATGGACAATGAAACACTTGTTTTACGTCCAATGAACTGTCCTCACCATATGATGGTATTCAAAAACGGTCTGCACTCTTACCGTCACTTACCAATCCGTATCGCGGAACTTGGAACAATGCACCGTTATGAAATGAGTGGTGCGGTATCTGGTCTGCAACGTGTACGCGGGATGACTTTAAATGATGCGCACATTTTCGTACGTCCGGACCAAATTAAAGCTGAATTCAAAAAAGTAGTGGAACTGATTTTAGAAGTATATAAAGACTTTGATCTTAAAGACTTCTCATTCCGTCTTTCTTACCGTGATCCGAACAATACAGAGAAATACTTTGATGACGATCAAATGTGGGAAACTGCACAGGCTATGTTAAAAGAAGCGATGGATGAGCTTGGATATGACTACTTCATTGCTGAAGATGAAGCAGCATTCTATGGTCCAAAACTAGACGTTCAAGTAAAAACAGCAATTGGTAAAGAGGAAACTTTGTCGACAGCACAACTTGACTTCTTATTGCCACAACGTTTCGATCTTTCTTACATTGGTGAAGATGGTCAGCCGCAACGCCCAGTTGTTATCCACCGTGGTGTTGTATCGACAATGGAACGTTTTGTAGCATTCTTGATTGAAGAATACAAAGGGGCATTCCCAACATGGTTGGCACCGGTGCAAGCAACAATTATTCCTGTATCAAATGCAGTGCATTATGATTATGCACGCGAAGTACAAGAAAAATTAGCAGCAGCTGGTATTCGTGTGGAAATGGATGACCGTGAAGAAAAACTAGGTTACAAAATCCGTGAAGCACAAATGCAAAAAATTCCGTACATGCTTGTACTTGGAGATAAAGAAGTAGCAGAAAATGCGGTAAATATCCGCCGTTACGGTTCAAAGGATTCAGAAACAATCAGCTTTGAACAGTTCCTTGCAGATATTACAGCAGAAGTGAAGAAATAATAAGAAGAAGGCGTCCCGTATTATGTGGGGCGCCTTTTTTGCTACTATATAATAGAAGTAATGAAAGGTAGTTCTTTATTTTATATTACAACTTTTTGTCGACATCGATATCATGGTGTAAAGTTGTTGGCGGTACGGCTGGGTTCGGTACTTGTCCCATTGGTGCCGGGTTATCCAAGAATACAAATTCACCAGTTCCGTCTGGTGCTGTCCCTTGTGCCCACGGACCATTTTTAGATGCGGTACCTTCTGATAAGCTCCATAACTCATAGGCATGCGGCTGTGCTTCCAGCTCGTCTTCCGGTGCGAATGAAGCAGGAACGACGAAGCCTTTCTTTTCTTCAAGTTCTTTAATAGCTGCCATCCACTGATATTGGTGATAACGGTCACGTGCCAGCATTTTTCTGAATACAGTACGTACACCTTCATCTTTTGTCATATGGTATAAACGCGCAACTTGTAAACGGCCTTGTGATTCGGCATTTAAGTTTGCACGGAAATCTGCTAGAAGATTACCACTCGCTGCAATATAACCGGCATTCCATGGTACACCGTTAGAGTCTTTTGGAGTAGCTCCTAGACCACTAACAATTAAATGTTGCGGATTAATGCCACCCATAATCGAATCCATCATCGGATCTTGCGCAATTTTTTGCTGATCATCCGGTGATGCGCCATCAAGTAATTGGCTTATTAAGGAACAAAGCATTTCAACGTGACCGATTTCCTCCGTCCCGATATCCATCAATAAATCCTTGTATTTTTCTTCACCACGACAGTTCCAACCTTGGAACAGATATTGCATCATGACACTCATTTCACCGAACTGACCGCCAAGAACTTCCTGGATTTGTTTCGCTAATAATGGATCTGGTCTTTCTACTTTTACCTCAAATTGTAATTCTTTTTGATGTCTGAACATGTTTAAGATTCCTCCTATCGATAAAATGTGGGTCCTTAATTAGATACCACGAATTTTTCAAGTAAAACCTGATAATGAAAATTAATATCATTGATTTTAAAAGAAAAAGAGAAACAATAAAATTAATCATATAAAAATGCTTGACGTTATTTTTGTCACGTGTTAAGATTATTTAAGTTATGAATACAAAAGTTTGAAAGTAGAGGCTGCCCGCTTCTCACCTGACAAGTGCTTTTATAAAAGTTACGAGCAGGTATCAGAAACGTTGAATTGTTTTACGCATGAATGCGTATGCACATATAGCGGGCGGACATCTCAAATGTCCGTCCTTTTTGTTTGTAAAGACAAGAGGAACATATGGACATCACGCAGAGGTGTACCGTTCGACAGGGTTATACTTTACACCAACTCATGTATTCGCGACAAACACTTGGAGGTGGATTAATATTAGCAAAGACATGTATGTAAACGAAGGCATCCGCGCGCGAGAACTTCGTCTAATTGATCACAATGGTGATCAGCTTGGTTTAAAAACGCGTACTGAAGCGTTGGAAATTGCCGCTCGTGCTAACTTGGATCTTGTCCTTGTGGCCCCTCAAGCCAAGCCACCAGTCGCTCGTGTCATGGACTATGGTAAATTTAAGTTCGATCAGCAAAAGAAAGACCGTGAAATTCGTAAAAATTCTAAAGTTATCGTGATGAAAGAGGTTCGCCTGAGCCCGACAATCGATGAACATGATTTTCAAACGAAATTACGTAATGCGATTAAGTTCCTTGAAAAAGGAGATAAAGTTAAAGCTTCAATTCGCTTTAAAGGTCGTGCAATCACACACAAAGAAATTGGTCAGCGTGTGCTAGATCGCTTTGCTGAAGCTTGTGCTGAAGTATCTACGGTTGAACAAAAGCCGAAGATGGAAGGCCGAAGCATGTTCTTAGTTCTTCAACCGAAGACAGAGAAATAATACGTATGTAGAAACAAGTTTAGGAGGAAATCGACATGCCAAAAATGAAAACTCACCGTGGAGCTGCGAAACGTTTCAAAAAAACAGGTACTGGTAAATTAAAATTTGACCGTGCTTATGGCTCTCACTTATTCGCTAACAAATCAACTAAAGCAAAACGTCACTTACGTAAAGCAAAAGTTGCAACTTCAGGCGATTTCAAGCGTATCCGTACATTATTAACTTACATGAAATAATCTTGACCGTTTAAAAGATTATTAATAACAAAAATAAAAATTAGCATTCGAAAGAATTAGCAGGAGGTAATTACTATGCCACGCGTAAAAGGCGGAACAGTAACACGCGCTCGTCGCAAAAAAGTTTTAAAATTAGCTAAAGGTTACTTTGGTTCAAAACACACGTTATACAAAGTAGCTAACCAAGCAGTAATGAAATCAGGTCAATATGCATACCGTGACCGTCGTCAAAAGAAACGTGATTTCCGTAAATTATGGATCACTCGTATCAATGCAGCTGCTCGCATGAACGGTTTATCTTACTCTCGTTTAATGCACGGCTTAAAAGTAGCAGGTATCGAAGTTAACCGTAAAATGTTAGCTGACTTAGCTGTAACTGATGCAACAGCATTCGCTCAATTAGCTGAAGAAGCTAAAAAAGCAGTTGCTAAATAATTTTTGACAAAAATTATTTCTGCACCGGAAGCGTAGGCGACAGGTGCAGAATATTTAGTTGAAGATATAATAAAGACTGATAGGGAATTGCTCCTTATCAGTCTTTTTTGACTAGGGGGAATTCATATGGAATTAGCAGCGCTTTCATATGTTGCAGTTGTTTCACTCGTATTATGTGTATATATGTACATAGATAAGGAACGTGCCAAAAACAAGGAATGGCGTATTTCCGAACGGACATTATTAACATTGGGCGTTCTAGGAGGGGCACTAGGCGGTGTTTTAGGAATGTACTTATTCCGCCATAAAACAAAGCACAACAAATTTGCATTTGGCTTTCCTTTACTTGGAGCAATTCATGTTTTCTTACTCGTTCAGCTATTTTAATATCATTACGAAGCATAGACTTAATTTGTCTATGCTTTTTTTATACAGATCGGCAGATTATTCATTTGTTAGATTAATAGTTGTAATTTATAATAAATTCAGTAAATTTAAAAAGGGGGAGTAATGAAATGAGCAAATACGAAGAGCAGTTATCTTATTTACAGAAGCCAAATGAAGAGGAAATACCGGAAGATGTACAGCAACTTTTCGATCAGCATATTGAAAAGCAGTTGGAGCAGAACGGTTTTGTAAATAACTTATTTAAAATTCTTCCATTGAATGCGTTGCAGTATAAAGGATTTTTGGAATTTAAATATTCCTTGTTCAACGAAGAAACAACGTATTTGTCGTTAGCAGACAAGGAAATGATCGGGCTCGTTGTCTCTTCGACGAATAATTGCAATTATTGCCTTACTTCACATAGTGATGTCCTTCGCGGGATAACTAAAAATCCTGGATGGGTTGATCAATTAACATACAATTACCGCTCTGCAAAACTTACGGAAAAGCAGCGGGCGTTATGTGATTATGCCTATCGGGTAACAAGATATCCAAATGAAATAACGACAAAGGAAGTCGATTTATTACGTGAGGCTGGCTTTAATGATCATGAAATAATGGAAGCCGCATATGTTGCCGGATTCTTCAATTATACAAACCGCTGGGTAAGTACGATCGGGGCAGTCGCGAATCCTGGCCATTACGGACATAATCGTTAAAACGGATGCTGCAGTAAAATGCAGCATCCGTTTGTGTATTAAATGATAAAAAGTAGAAGCATCATGACAACACTGATCGGTGCAAAAAAACGGTACTTGATACGGGTTTTTGCCTGAAGCCACTCATTTTCGTGAACAGACATTAATTGAAAAAAAGGTGCTTGTTTAATTTCATTGAGGATAGAACTAAGGGCAATGTTTAAACCGATAAAAGAAAATATGAGAACAACTGCTTTTGCCCATACAGGTAGAACGAACATTAGGCCAATGCTGATGACAATGAGTTGAACAGGCGATTTCAAGTAATTCAGTTTTCTCAATAATGTTTTGTAAATTAAATTATCGATCCGATGTGTACTTAATACTTTCTTTTTCGCAAGTAAAATAAGCGGCTGCTTTGTCTTAGCCGGCATATAATAACGCATTTCCAAGCTAAATTGATAAATGCGCTTCATCCAACTGTAAAAGGCCTCATATTCCCACCGTGTTTCGACTGTCCAATAACGATTGCTTAGTACAGTATTTAGTAAGAGTAGATGAACAGCAAAAAGCAATATGGAAAATCCCCATAATGGTAAAATGCTGAGGCTAAAAACAATGAGTGCATGAACAATGAAAAGTAACGGCCATTTAGTAAACCACTTTTGCGATCTATACTGTATATATATATGGAGTACGCTTAGTATATTTAAAGCGAAAAGGACTTTCCAAAATGGAAATACGATAAAAGGCGAAGCAAGCATAAACAGAATGACAAGTACAAAGTTATAATGTAAAAATGAATAACTATAACCCCATAGTTTAATATGATGAATTTTTCTTCCCTGCTGCTTATAAAATAGCAGATCTGCATCATATATAAAGAGGCGTAAAGATGGTTTAACTAAGAAGAAGCTTATTCCAAAAAACAGCAGGAGTAAGGGGATTGGCTGAATCTCCACTACTTGAAAATTACCAGCAATATCGCGATATAAGAAAAAGCCGATAATGACACTAGGTACTACCAAGTATAGAAGGACTGTCCAATCTGTAATTGATTTAAATAGTTTAAAATTAAATTGAAACGAGCGATAAAGACGTTTAGTAAACATATTTATAACCTGCCTTGCAATTCATAAAATATATCCAGTAAAGAAATAGGCTGTCCAATCATTTGTTGAAGCTCACTCAATGTTCCCTTAGCTTGGATATTTCCTTCATGAAGGAGAATGTAATGGTCACAAAGCATTTCAGCCATTTCTAATTGGTGTGTACAAAGTAAAAAGGATGAACCTTGCTGTTTACGTTCATCAATTAAAACCAGCAGTTCCCGCATAGCCCGTGGATCTAAACCCATAAATGGTTCATCCAGTATGTAAAGTGGACGTTCAATTAAAAAAGCCAATACAAGCATCACCTTTTGTTGCATCCCTTTTGAAAAGTAGACCGGCAAATCATCCAGTCGCTGATCAATTTGAAAGAGTGTAAGTAACTGCTTTGCTTTATCCCAGAGTGTCTTATCGTTATATTCATCGATCAAAAATTGAAGATGCTCGCGCAGTGTGAAATGCTCATATAATAATGGACGTTCTGGAACATAACCGTAGGAGGGGATGGTAATCGTCCCTTCAAAATAAGGAACTACACCGAGCATTGATTGAATTGTAGTACTTTTACCTGCGCCGTTTCCTCCAATTAAACCAATGATTGTACCGGGTTGCATCGAAAATTCAATTTGTTCTATGCTCGATTTATTTGGTATGTAACCTGCTTTTTTAATATATACTTCCATAATATTTCACCTCAACCATTTATACGGAAATAGATGGAAAAAGTTTCAAAAAAGCGAACCTCAAAATCATGAGGTCCGCTATCTCCAGTTAATCTTTCATTAGTTGCTCAATCGGATTTTTCCAATTTATCGAGGCGTTTGGATAATTCATGAGAATTTCATTTTCCAAATACAAAAAATCTTCTTTCGTAAACCCTTGAAGTTTCATCGCATCATGGACAAAGACGAAAATACTTACGACTTCAAATGCGTTGTCAGTCGTACCTAAATACTTTTCTCCTTCAAATAATGCTCCCTTATACGAAATGAAAAAGTTTTTCCGAATGTTTTTCACATCATCATAAAAATAATATTGTCCATTTTCATAGGCCTCATCCAATTTACGCTTTGGGTCGATTAAGTAGCGTACCCCTCTATAAAATATGTAAATGATGAGAAGGATGATGGCAATTCGTAATAATATAGCCATGAAACTTCCTCCTTGCTTACGGTGATTCCCTCCTATACGATTGAGTAGTATAAAAAGTTTCATTTTATTTTGAAAAAGAGGGATGTTTTAATGCAATTTCGTCAATTATTTGAAAAGCAGCGGCAACTTGATCGATTTATTGAAGAAAACCAACAAGTACAAAAGGATGTGTTTGCCGAAAAAGGCCTCGCATTATTAGTTGAGCTAAGTGAACTTGCTAACGAAACTCGCTGTTTCAAGTTTTGGTCAACGAAAGGACCATCGGAAAGAGCTGTCCTTTTAGAGGAGTTTGTAGATTCGGTTCACTTTATGCTTTCACTTGGAAATATGCGCGGCTTTCTATTGGAGGAGTGGCCCTATTTAAAAGAGAAGCAAGAGTTAACTGAAACATTTCTTAATACGACACAGACGATTCTAACCTTTTTGCAGCACCAAACAGAAGATAATTACAGTGCTATGTGGAAACAATACAGTATAATTGCCTATAACCTGAATTTTACAATCGATGATGTTTTGCAAGCGTATGAATTAAAAAATGAAAAGAATTATGAGCGACAACGCAATGGCTATTAATTTACATAGAGTCAAGAAACTATTTCACATTTCGAAATATTGTCGCTATAATAAAGATGAGTAATTATTAGGGGGAAAACCGATATGACAAAGCTCGATGCTACATTACAAATGTTCAAAGATTTAACTGATGCAAACGGCATTCCAGGAAATGAACGTGCGCCACGAGAAGTGATGAAAAAGTACATCGCACCATATGCTGATGAAGTAGAAACAGATAACTTGGGCAGTTTAATCGCAAAAAAAACAGGCGATGAAAACGGTCCGAAAATTATGGTTGCGGGTCACTTGGATGAAGTAGGTTTCATGGTTACACGCATCGATGATAAAGGGTTCGTCTTCTTCCAAACAGTAGGCGGCTGGTGGAGCCAGGTAATGCTTGCCCAACGTGTGACTATTACAACGCGTAAAGGGGAAGAAATCATTGGTGTGATCGGATCAAAGCCACCCCATATTTTACCGGCTGATGTACGAAACAAAGTGGTGGATATTAAATCAATGTTCGTTGATATAGGTGCCACTTCAAAAGAAGAAGCAATGGAGTGGGGCGTACGTCCTGGCGATATGATTACACCATATTTCGAATTCAATGTGATGAAAAACGAAAAACATCTATTAGCGAAAGCATGGGACAACCGAATTGGCTGTGCGATTGCGATTGATGTACTAAAAGCATTAAAAGACGAAAAACATCCGAACATTGTGTATGGTGTAGGGAATGTACAGGAGGAGATCGGCCTTCGTGGTGCGAAAACTTCGACATTTAAAGTACAGCCGGATATCGGTTTTTCTGTAGATGTAGGTGTTGCTGGTGATACACCGGGCGTGACACCGAAAGAATCCACATCAAAAATGGGCGCAGGTCCACAAATTGTCGTATTTGATGCATCAATGGTATCTCATACAGGCTTACGTGAATTTGTCCTAGATGTAGCTGATGAAGCGGGCATTCCATACCAGTTCGAAGCAATGGCTGGCGGTGGTACGGATGCAGGAAGTATCCATATTACAGCAAACGGTGTACCATCATTGGCAATCGGTGTTGCAACACGTTATATTCACTCACACGCAGGAATCCTGCACCGTGATGATTATGATAATGCTGTGAAATTAATCGTAGAAGTAATTAAACGATTAGACCGTGACACAGTGAATAAAATTACATTTGAATAATCTATAAAAACTGCAGATAGAACAATTTTAGGAATTAGCAGCTTAAAATTGTAATACACAAAAACATCCATTTCCTTATAAGGAAATGGATGTTTTTTTTAAAATAACCCCCTTTAACTACCAACCTTTTATTTCCCTGTAAATTCTGCAACCCGACCTATTTTCTTAATAAAATAAGTACTTTTTGAATATTTGACTATAATCTGGCGATAATAAATTCATTAATCAGTAAAACATAGAGTGCAAAAAGTATAATTTTAGATAAATGGGGGAAGCTTATGTTTTTTGAAAAAAAGAATAAAAAGGAAACGTTCAAAAAACAAACAGGAGATTTAACAAGGCCTTCAAAAGATAAACTGGGTGAAAAACCCCAATCTACTTCATCAAATTCCGAAGTAACTACCAAAACGGATGATTGGCAACCCATTTCCGATTCAACTGATGTTTTCATAAAAAAAGTAAAAGAGCAAATTCATTCACCGGCTGATTTAGTAATTCGATATGTAACAGATACAATTACTATTTTGTATATCGATAACTTAATAAAAGAAGATATATTGAACGGTAAAATATTACCTGTTCTGCTGAATATACAAGAAGGAACACCGAGTAGTATCCATAGTCAGTTACCTCTGCCGCAAGTGAACGTGGAAAAAAATTTAAGTCAGAGCATCGATACTATGTTAACGGGCGCTGTTATGATTCATGTGGCGGGACATGCACTGGTCACTATGGTCATTATTCCAGCAAGAGAATCGCGAGGTTTGTCTGCACCTGAAAATGAATCGCAAGTTATCGGATCGCAAGTGGGGTTCAATGAAAGTCTCTCCACAAATATCTCGCTTGTTAGACGATTTATTTTAAGTAAAAATCTTAGTAATGAAAAATTAAAAGTTGGGAACCAGACCAATACAGCGCTCTCTATACTTTATCTAGATGGTGTTGCATCAGAACAAAATATAAATACTGTCCGACAAAGAATACAAGCTCTCGATATTGAAGATTTAATCGATAGTGCGGAACTGGCAGAGTTAATCGATGACAGTTCCCTGTCTATTTTTCCTCAGATGTTATTAACGGAGCGTCCCGATCGATTTTGCGATGGCTTATTGGGTGGGAAAATAGGCATCCTTGTTGATGGCAGTTCGATGGGAATACTTTGCCCTTACTCGTTTATTGAGTTTTTCCAAAGTAGAGAAGATAAAAACTTGCGGTGGCCAATAGCAACATTTGTCAGATGGCTAAGATTTGCAGCCATTTTTATCTCTATATTTTTTACACCACTGTATGTTGCATCATTAACTTTTCATTATGAAGTGATCCCACAGCCACTTTTAGTTCCCCTTAGTGAATCGAGGGCTAAAGTACCGTTTCCTCCTATATTAGAGGCGCTATTTCTGGAGCTGATTATGGAATTGCTTCGTGAGGCTGGGGCAAGATTACCGACAAAAATAGGACAAACAATTGGGATTGTCGGGGGAATCGTACTTGGTACAGCAGCAGTGGAGGCAGGGATTACGAGTAATATTCTTATAATTATTGTCGCTCTATGTGCGCTGTCTTCCTTTATAACACCGAGTTATATGATGGGAAATGTTATTAGGCTGCTACGTTTTCCAATCATCATTTTAGCTGGATTTTGGGGTTACTATGGTATAATGCTTGCCCTTTGTATTCTTGTGATTCATCTATTACGACAAACAAGTTTAGGCGCTCCCTATATGGCGCCATTATACCCGCCTAGACTTAAAGATTTGGGCGATAGCCTCGTTCGTCTACCATATCCGTTCATCGCTCGAAAATCTTTAAATGCGAGAGTGGAGAATCCTGATTATTCAAAAATACGTGTAAATCTTAAGGGAGACAAGGAGAAGGTGAAAGAGTGAAGAACATGCTGCAAATTAATCCCACTCAAACATTCAATGCCCCTCTTCTCTTTTTCATCATTTCTTCTGCTCAAATAGGTGTGGGAGTTCATGGATTTCAAAGCATTATCTATAAAGATGCAAAACAAGATGCCTGGATTTCCATCATCATTAGTTTTATTGCAGCACATTTTATTGTCTTTATAATTTTTAAAACGCTGGAATTGTACGAATCAAATGATATTTATGGAGTGAATTTGGATTTATTCGGTAAATATTTAGGGAATTTTATTAATTTGATCTATATTGTTTATTGCAGTTTGGCGTATTTTGCCATTATTAAAAATTATACAGATGTTATTAATACATGGGTATTTCCGGGCTTAAGTTCTTCGTTTATTACCATTACACTGATTATAACTGTAAGCTATGCATTCACTGGCGGCCTGCGAGTAATAATTGGAGTCTGTTTTTTTAGCTTTTTATTAAGTCTCTGGATTTTAATTGTACTGTTATTTCCTATTGAATATTCGAATGTAAATTACCTGTTGCCTGTACTAGATAATGATTTTATAAGTCTACTCAAAGGAGCGTATTCGATGACGCTTACAATTGTAGGTTTTGAAATAATTAATGCGATTTATCCTTATGTCAAAGAAAAGAATAAGGCACAAAAATTTGTACATTTTGGATTGTTGTTTACATTGGCTATATATTTGTTTGTTATGTTGGTTACATTAACATTTTTTAGTGGGGAACAGCTTGAGAAAACGATTTGGGCAACATTATCATTATTCAGCATTGTCCGTTTGCCATTCCTTGAACGGATTGAACTGATAACGGTCTGTTACTGGATGATGATAATCTTGCCGAACCTTTGTTTATTTGCATGGTCAGCTTATAGGGGGGTTAGCCGAATAATTAATATAACCGATAAGAAATTTATTATTATTTTCTCCCTTTTTATATTTATAGGATCGTTGATTGTGGAGACACGGTTTCAGATTAATACATTCAACAACTATTTTGGGTACTATGCATTTTATATCGTATTTGCTTACCCTGTCTTATTATATTTCATTGCTCTCCTAAAGAAAAAAGTCTTTAAACGACAAGCGAGAAGGGAATGAAGGAGCTGACTACGTTTAAAAAACTGATTTTCCTGTTTGCCTGTATTATCGTTTTGGTAGGTTGTGCAGAACAGAAAATTCTTGAAAGAATCAGTTTAACGACATTGGTAGGCTTTGATTTAGCTGATGAGGATAAGTTGGCCGCCACTGCTGTTATCCGACAAATTAATCCGGATTTAGAAAGTAAAATTGAATTGCAATCTGCAACTGCATTAACAAGTAGGGGGGCACGTTCAAAAATTGATTTAAAAACATCGAAGACTATTGGCTCTGGGCAATTACGGGTTGTGTTATACGGTGAAGAGCTGGCGAAAGTAGGATTAAATGAGAACATTCATATTTTAAAAATGAATTCCGAAATCAGCAATGCAACATATATAGCTTCTGTGGAAGGGGATTTGAACGAACTATTAGAGTATAAGTATGAAAATATATCAGATCTTGGACAACATATTTATCAATTAATTAAATATAATGTAGACAAGCAGTATATTATTTCATCGACTCTCCATGAAATCAACAGAGATAAACTATCATTTATAGACAGTTATTCCATGCCGATATTAGAGAGAGAAGAAAATAATATTAAAATATCTGGTATAGCTTTTTTTAACGAAGGGAAAATAGTCGGCAAACTCCCGGCAGAGGAAGCAATTTATATATTGATGGTTAAAGGGAAGACCCATAATGGAACGCTTGAATTAGAAATACCTATAACAACATTGGAAAAATCCCCCTCGGATTCTTCTGAAGGACTGCCAATAGCCATTGACTCTATAAATTCAAAGCGGAAGATTAAACTGGTAGATTCAGCAATGCCTGAATTCAATTTAACGATTAAAATTGAATGTCGATTATTGGAAGTTGATTCAGATGTGAGCATGGATAATCCGAGCATCATTCATAAACTTGAGAAAGAAATCAACAAAAAAATTGAAAGTGAAATAAATCGAATTATAGATTATAGCCATGAAATCAATACCGATATATTCCAGTTTGGCGAATATTATAAAGCACAGAATCGAAATGCTGATATTGATAAAAAAAAATGGGATGAAATGTTTTCCGAAATGAAAGTGAACGTTACAGTAAATACTACAATTATACGCGATGGTGTGTTTCAATAGTTCTCTATAAATGAATCATGTATTTAGAGTAAAAGAGGGTGAACGAAATAAAGTTCACTCTCTTTTTATATTTATAAAACTAGTTCTTACTAGTAATGTTATTTCATGTTGAATATTCAGAAAAGTGGATAATTAATAATCCGAATAATACATAGGTATAAAGGATTACTTTAAGTGTTGTTGGCGAAAAGAATAAACAATTCAAAGAGACTATATTCACTCGACTTAAAATAGTTTAAATGATATAGTTTTTACCGGCGTTATTTTATTCATATACCAATGTTTCCTTTTCATGGCATTTAGATAAGGATGAAAAACAAAATAATTAGATAAAAGGAAGGATAAAAAATGTTTCGGAATCTAACATTTTTCACAAAAAATATTTTAGTAACAATACTGTCTATATTATGTGTGGGAACCATACTTATCGGTATCAGTTATTTCGTTCAGGGTTATTTACTTAAAGAACAGCTGAGAGAGCAGACTCAGCTAATTTCTGAATCGTGGTATGAAAAGCTAGAAGGAAATGAAGTAGAACAATTAATGCAGGATACAGATGTTCAAAGTGACTTACATACTAAGTATACTGATATGTTCAACAAAATGAGTGAATACAATCCGATCGTAGCGCAAGGGTATATTTACGGTGTTGAATTGTCTGGCGAAAAAAATAATGAAACAACTTTAATTTCTTTTGATAATGCAATTTGGGAAATGTTTTTAGGGGAAGGCCTGCAACCGGGTACTTTATATGAACAGCCGGAAATAGTTGTTGAAGGTTTGAAAGTTTTAAAAGAGACGGGTGAACCCCAGTTTACGGATATTTATAAAGATGCATACGGAACATGGGTAACTATTATGTATCCAATTTTTAATCCCCAAAATGATTTAATTGCCTATTATGCCATTGATGTAGATGCATCAAGTGTTGGTGAAGGACAAATGGGCTTATTAAAATGGTCTTCAATGATACTAATCGTATTATTGGCTATTGCCCTAATTGTGCAATATTTCGTCATTAAGTCACAACTAAAGCCTTTAACTTATTTATTAGAAGGTATTAATAAAGCAAGCAAAGGTGATTTAACAGTAAGCCTGCCTGAAGGAAAAGATGAATTGGGTACAGTAAATGCACGTTTTAATGAAATGATTGCCTCATTAAGAAATATTGTAAACAGTGTTAATGATTCTTCTAGCAAAGTAAAAGAGGACTCGGTTCAACTGGAATCTGCCTTTACATCGACATTCCAAAGCTTCGATACGATTACAGGTGCAGTAAAGAATATGAAAACGAATTTAAAAGGGCAGGAAACTTCAATTGAAGAGGCAGCATTGTCAATGGAAGAAATGTCTAGTCAGATTCAAACAATCGCAATAGATGTAACAGATGTATACAAATATGCAGAAGAGGTTACATCGTATTCAAAAGATGGAAGTAAGTCGACTGCAGAAGTAGCAGATCAAATGGAAGTGATTGTGGCGAATGTCGAAAATTCAAATCAGAATATCGGCACTCTTGTAAAATTGTCAGATGAAATCGGTAAGTTTTTACAAGTCATTACCGATATTTCGGATGCGACTAATTTATTGGCATTAAATGCAAGTATTGAAGCAGCGCGTGCAGGTGAGCATGGAAAAGGATTTGCCGTCGTAGCACAGGAAGTAAAGAAACTTTCCGAGCAGTCAGCAAAATCAACAGAAGGTATTCAGGAACTGATTTTGCGTGTGCGTGAAGCCGTAACTGAAGCCCAGAAGTTTATGGAAAGCATAAAAATAGGCGTTGATGGCGGTAAAGCTTCTACACAGCAAACAAATGAAATGTTCAATAAAATCTACGAATTCAATAAGGAAATTACGAATAAGTTGCAATCTGTATCATTTGCAACTGAGGAAATTTCTGCTGGGGTGGAAGAATCTGCAGCAATGATTATTACATTATCAACAAATGCCAGTGAAATTGTTGACGGATATGAAGGAATCGCGATCAATGTTGAAAACCAACGCGGTACATTAAGTAATATCCGCAGCATGTCCGAGAACTTGAAAATTACTTCTGAAGAGCTGGAAGAAGTCGTAAGTACAATAAAGAATTAACGAAATCAATTGCATAAAAAATACTAGGGGGGCATTTGAAATATTTTGAATGCACCCCTCGTCCAATTATGCAGTTGAATATTATTTTTTGATGAAAGGTTGTTATTTAGATGAATACGATATTACGCAAATTTAATAAGGTAGTACTTCAGCAAGGAGATGCTGTTGCTGTAAAGGAAAGAAACCGCCAATTAACATATACGGAATTACATGAAGAGTCGAACAAGATAGCGAGCTATTTAATCGGAAATGGACTTAAAAAAGGAGAATTTGTAGCAATTTATTTAAAGAGAAGTATTGATACTGTTATTTCAATTCTTGGTGTTATTAAAGCAGGCGGAGTATATGTGTCATTGGATCCATCACATCCGAATGAACGGAACAGTTATATTATTGAGGATATTAAAACATCATTTATTATTACGAATGCAAGCGCAGAACAAAATCTGCATACATTACAGCTTGATTCATCCATACATATTTTAAGTTTAGAACAATTAAACGATGAAACTCTGCCTCAATCATTTAAAGAGGTACAGGACCAGGCACAGGATGTGTGTTATACAATTTTTACATCTGGTACAACCGGTAAGCCAAAAGGTACATTGATTCGTCAACAGGGAATTCTGAACTTGGTCGATTATATGCAAAACGATTGGCAAGTTACGAAACAAGATAAAATTTTGCAATTTGCAACATACAGTTTTGATGCATCTGTTTTAGATACATTCTTATCGTTATTAACAGGTTCATTATTATACTTAATCGATGATGAAGAGCGAATGTCCGAAAACAATTTCCTGGATGTAGTAAAAAACGAAGGTATTACAATCATTCCAGTATTACCGACTGTATTCTTTAACCGGATTGTGAATCATATAACAGCTGAAAACTCGGATTTATTTGCTTCGGTAAAACTTGTAGGTGTTGGAGGGGAGCTTCTAACAGGAGATTTAGCGAGAAACTTTAAATCGGTTGTAGGTGATCGGACAAGATTTTTCAATTTATACGGCCCAACGGAAATTACGGTAATGGCAACAGCTTATGAGGTGCCGAGAGATCTTGCGCAAGATGTATATAGCGTGCCAATCGGGAAGCAATTACCTGGAAATAAAGTATATATCGTCAATGAACAGGGGCAGCTTTGCGCTGAAAATGAAATCGGAGAGCTATGGGTATCTTCAGTTGGAATTTCTTTAGGATACTTGAATAATGAAGAAAAAACGAAGGAAGTCTTTATTGAAAATCCATTTGATGCCGGACTTTTTGAAGGGAAGATTTATAAAACAGGGGATCTTGTGAAGCGGTTAAGTGACGGCAATATCGAGTTTGTTTCAAGAAAGGATACGCAAGTTAAAATACGAGGACATCGAATTGAAATTGCTGAAATCGAAACGAAGATGAATGAAATGGAATTTGTGAACAATTCGGTTGTTGTCGTTGAAAAAGAAGGCGAAGATCAAAACTTGAAAGCCTTCTTCACTTCAGCACAACAAATGGACTATACAATAATTATCGATTCGTTAAAAAAAGATTTACCAAGCTATATGATTCCATCAAAGTTCATGCAGCTTGAGGATATTCCATTTGCGCCGACTGGTAAGGTAGACCGTAAAGCGCTGGAAAAAATCGAGGCGGAGCGCGTTTCTTTAACAAGTTCTCGGGAGATAATCGCACCGCGTAACCAAGTCGAAAAAGACCTTGTCGCGGTATGGGAAAAGGTATTGAAAATCGACGGGATAAGTGTAGCAGATAATCTGTTTGATATTGGCGGACACTCACTGAAAATCATTGAAATACTTGCGAACATAAAACAAACATATCCGAAATTAACGATAAAAGATTTCTTTGATTTAAAAACAGTTGAAAAGTTAGCGGAAAAAGTCCTTTATACAGCAATGAATGAAGTAGAACAGTTTACTGGAGAATTTACAAACTTAACAGAATGGCCTGTTATGTCAATCGATGAACAACTGCAGGATGTGAACACGGTATTGGTCACAGGAGCGACAGGTTTTTTAGGAAGTCATATCGCTTATCAATTGCTGGAGGAAGGGAAAAATGTCTATGTAGTAGTTCGCGGCGACAATGCAAGCGAGCGCATTAAGCAAATAATGCTGCAATATTTTAACCGTGATATCAGTGCACAACTGACAATTGTAAACGGTGATTTAACAAAGCCGTACTTAGGTTTATCAAAAGAAGCCTTTTCGACCCTTTCTAAAAATCTTGATGCCATAATCCATTCGGCAGCAGATGTTCGACATTTCGGTGACCGAGAACATTTTGAGAAAGTAAATGTACAAGGAACAAAAAATATTTTTGAACTTGTCGAATTTAACTCAGCTATCGTTTTTCACCATATTTCAACTGTAGGAGTTGTCCAGGATTTACTAACAGAAGGAAAATGGGAAAGTGTAAAGGATATGAATGAAATTCAGGAATATTTGCAGCTTGAAAGTGTCTATACAGATACAAAATTGAAGGCGGAAAAATGGATTTTAGATCAGGTAAATGCAGGGAAACAAGTATTCGTCTACCGTATGGGAAATTTATCGGGACGATACAGTGACGGGCAATTCCAAAGCAACATACACGAAAATGCATTTTATCGTATGCTGAAGCTGATGATTTTAGTTAACAAAGCACCAAAAGTTCAATGGATGGTGGATTTCACACCAGTTGATTTTGCTGCGGATGTAATTGTGAAATCTGTACTGGCCAACGAGCAGTCTGTTCGTGTATTCCATGTATGTCATCCGGAACCGATTCCATTTGAAGAATTTGTGGGACTTTTAAATGAGCTTGATTTACAAATTGAATTAGTCGATAAAGTCTATTACGAAAGCTATATTTTAAGTGACGGCATGACAGAGGAAGTAAAAAACCTTGCAGTTGCACAATTGGACGGGGACGGTGCGAACGATTCAAATGCCATCTTTGACAGCCGGACAACGATGCAGCTTCTAAAAATTAAAAACATGCCAACCGTAAATAAAGAGTATATTGGAAAGCTGATGGAATATGCTTCTGAACAACAATTTATAAAAATGACTGTACTTGTATAGAAAATGAATTTGGCATAAATGAAAATGTATGTTGAAGCTATATATAATTAATAATTGGACATTGAAAGTAAATCAAAATAGTGCAAGAAGCAAATGGGCACTGTCGCTAATTGAAGATCAATTAGGAATTTCTACAATTAAAAAAAGTGCTACTGGCAAACCTTTTTTTGTGGATGCCCCTTACTATATCAATTGGTCCCATAATGATACAACCCTTGTCTATGTTTTAAGCGAACGCGGTCAAGTAGGTGTTGATATAGAGGAAGAAAATTTATTTTATGATGAACATCTTCATGGCTGGGTGTTACATGAAGAGGAAAAAAGAAGAATTGTTAATGGTACGGAGTTTTCAGAGGTTTGGACGAGAAAAGAAGCTATATTAAAATGTACTGGAGAAGGCATTCATGAAAAGATGAATGAGTTTAGCAGTTATCAAACGACGAATTTTACTGTGACTACATTATATATGAATAAGGTTTGTATTAGTGTCTGCAGTGAATATGATGAGGGAATTGAGTGCATCGTATGCTGAAACCTGCTGTACAATTTCCAATAAAATGAGAAAAACCATTAATTTTCCGGTTGTCGGGAAAGTTAATGGTTTTTTTTTTAGTTTACATCATGTAGGGCAGTAAGCTTTGTTTCAATTGAGTTCGTTAAATCCGTCGTTGCTTTAGGTACGAAATTTTCCAATACAGGGTTGATCATCATCCCCATAAATCCGCCGGCAGATAAATCCAGGCTACCTGTAACTTGAGCGGATTCGTTATTGCCGCATGCAATATTAAAATAGCCGTTACCGTCAAAATTGTCGGATATTCCTTTAATGTTAAACTTTACATCAGTTGGCTCGATAGATTCCGTAATATCGACTTGAAGTGTAATCTTTTTTCTTGTGAACCCTAAATCTGCTAGTAAAGTCCAAGTGAACTGTTTATCATGCTGTGCTTCGTGTTCGATATAACCTGGGATTAATGGTGCCCAATTATTGTAATCCTTTAGAAAATTCCATATTACATCGTTTGATAATGGTAATTCCACTGTATGGATAGCGTTCGGCATAATAATTCCTCCTAAATAATCAATTAGCATAACAAGTAAATTATTTCCAAAAATTACTGCTGTAAATAGTATGCTAAATAATGAATAGGAATTCAATAAAAAAAACAAAAATTTTCTCCAATAAACAGTAAAAATACCGCTTGGGTAAATTATTTGTTTTAATGAAACAGTTTACTAATATGTGGATTTATTGAACAATTAAATTTATTTAAAAAATTTATAATAATTCACTTGATTTTATAATTATTCATTTGTATAATAAAACCAACATAAAGCTCACAGAGGTGTGTAATGATGAAATTATTAGAAGAGGTGCAATTAAAGCCCGTTGAAAGTTTACAAGGAAAAGACTTATTAACACTGCTTGACTATACGAGTGAAGAAGTGAAGCAACTGCTTGAACTGGCGACACAGTTGAAAACAATAACAAAAGCGGGCAAATGTCCACGATTATTGGAAGGTAAAACACTTGGCATGATCTTTGAAAAAAGTTCAACTCGTACACGTGTATCGTTTGAAGTAGGAATGCAGCAGCTCGGGGGATATGGCATGTATATGAATGCACGTGATATGCAAATTGGGCGTGGTGAACCGATCTCCGATACAGGAATGGTTTTGTCAGGTTATTTAGACGGAATTATGATCCGTGCCAACTCCCATACGATGGTGGAAGAATTGGCTCATAATGCGTCGATTCCGGTCATTAATGGATTAACGGATCTTGATCATCCATGTCAGGCATTAGCTGATCTTGAAACAATTGCCGAAAATAGAGGGGAATTGAAAGGATTAAAAATCGCATATGTAGGTGATGGCAATAATGTAGCACATGCGCTTATTGTTGCTGCAGCACATGTTGGTATGCATGTAGCAGTTGCAACCCCACCAGGATATGAATGCGATGCGCATCTTATTGAAAAAGCACAAGTGATTGCTTCTCGTAACGGCAGTACAATTATCGTGACTAATGACCCAGTGGCGGCTGTTACAAATGCAGATGCTGTTTATGCAGATGTATGGACATCTATGGGGCAGGAGGAAGAAACGCAAAAACGACTGAAGGATTTTGCGAAATACCAGATTAACGATGAATTGGTAGCCCATGCAAAGCCGGATTATATGTTCCTTCATTGTTTACCGGCGCATCGTGAGGAAGAAGTTGCGACGTCAGTTATTGACGGTCCAAATTCTTATATATTTGAGCAAGCAGAAAATCGCCTGCATGCACAAAAAGCAGTTTTAGTATCTTTATTGGCGTAAAACAAACAGCAGGCAGTTGGCATTGTACTACGGGTTGTAGTCGCCGCTGCGAATCATACATTATTTATGGGCAGGAAGGGCAAATAAATAATGTAGTAGACCTACATGAATAACAACGGGAGACGCTGTGACGATTCGTGAAGAACTACAAGTGATGTCTGTATTCAAGATGGAATGCCCCATCACTACATAGAAAAAGCAATCCGGGAGACGCTGGATTGCTTTTTTGTATTGAATCATAATTGAATGATGGGTGGTTAAGCTAAATGTTAGCTGACAAATTGTTTTGCTAATTTTTGTGAAAAATCTTTTCGCTCACTTTCGCTTGCGCTGTTCCACCATTTTTCCAGAAATACACCAAGGCCTGGAAGTAAATGTTCCTCGCCCCGCGCAATTGCATCATTGACGATATCCTGAAATTCAGCGGCATCTGAGCCCATTACATTGGCAGTAATTGCTTGTCGAATTTGAAAATCCATATGAAACCTCCTTTTCCCATACTTTGTTCAAAATAATAAACTTTATACATGGCATTGCATTATGGATTACAAAATAATTGTGATAAAATATACAATCGAGTACGTAAAAAAGGACGGGAAATCATGAAAAGAATCGAATCGACACAAAATGCGCTAGTAAAGCATTGGAAAAAGCTTGTTACACAACGTAAAGAACGTGAAAAAACAGGAGAGTATATAGTAGAAGGTTTTCATCTAGTGGAAGAAGCGTTAAAACATAAAGATCAAATCGTGCAAATCATTGTGCGTGATGGTGTTGACCTACCATTATTATGGACAATAGACGAAGTGGTATTAGTACACGTAAATGATGCAGTCTCAAAAGAAATTGCGGAAACTGAAAATTCCCAAGGGGTATTTGCCCATTGTAAACAACGCCAAATTTCTGAAGATGAACAATTTAATTGGCGCAAGGTACTTTTAGTCGATGCGGTCCAAGATCCGGGAAATATCGGCACAATGATCCGAACTGCAGATGCTGCAGATATAGATGCAGTTATTTTAGGGAAAGGCAGTGTCGATGCATTTAATCCGAAATCTTTGCGTTCCGCCCAAGGCTCTCATTTCCATATTCCAGTCGTACGTGGCGACTTGTTGGAATGGGTGGAAAATCTGCAGGCTGATGGTGTTCGTGTATACGGTACTTCATTGGATGAATCGATCTCTTACAAAAAAGTGGAAGCGAGTGATTCATTTGCATTAATTGTGGGTAATGAAGGGAGTGGCATTAATCCGCAAATTTTGGCAAAAACAGACCAGAACATCATCATTCCTATTTTGGGCGGGGCAGAATCACTGAACGTTGCGGTGGCAACAGGTATTTTATTGTATGCATTTGTAAAATAAACAGGTGAAAATTTAAACGAGGGATTTTGTAAGTAAGTACTTATAAAATCCCATTTCTTTTAAAGAATTAGGTAAAAAGTGGAAATAAAACCCATAATAAGAAACAAATTGCGCTTTCTGATTAGTCGCAAAATATGAACTTTAACGAGTTCATAGAAATGTCATTTTTGAAATGGGGGCATCTTTTAGCTCGTAATTGCTCTGTTTTACTGCATTTGTCGTCATTATTTTAAAATATTAAAAAAGAATTGCTCGAAAAATGGCAGAAATAAGGGTTTTTTCCAATTTGATGTTTTGACACTTATTTGATGTTTAACTAAAATCTAAGTAGGTTAGACAGACGCCTTAAGTTGTCACAACAAAAAAATAAAATAATGCTTTTTAAAATAGTGTGCAAACTGTTAATTATGGGATTCAATTTAAAGGTTCTAATTGGTGATGAATTGATGATCTGGCTATTTGCCACTATATGCATAGTGTAAATGGTAATAAGTGAAATTATTCATTCGTAGTAGCACTATCGTCATTATTTTATTTTCGCTCTCACATGAAAGCGCTTAAGCAAAATCTAACAAGCTCTATTTAATTGGAAAGGAGTCCAACTATGAAAGTAAATATGAAGGGAACATTACTCTCTTTCATGGGACTAGGTGCTATCCTATTAGCAGGCTGTAACGATAAGTTAGCAGTACTTGATCCTAAAGGTCCTCAAGCTCAAAGACAAGCCGATGACACAATGTTATTAATTTACCTAATGTCAGGGATTGTTCTAACAGTATTAGCAATTTTGGTGTTTATGTTATTTAAATACCGTGCATCAAAACAAAGTCCAGATTACGAGCCACCGCATATTCATGGTCACTGGCTTGTAGAAACAATTATGATTGGTATTCCTGTTATCATCGTTATTTTCTTATCATTTGTTTCTGTTAAGAGTAACTACATTGTTGAGAATGTTCCTCAAGAATATGAAGATCAGGAACCTTTAGTTATTTATGCTTCATCATCTAACTGGAAATGGCACTTCAGCTATCCAGAACAAGGTATTGAAACAGTGAACTACCTATACATTCCTGCTGGACGTGCAATTGAATTCAAACTTTATTCTTACGGTCCAATTACAAGTTTCTGGATTCCACAACTTGGTGGTCAGAAATACGCAATGGCAGACATGGTAACAACATTACACTTAGCTGCAGATAACCCGGGCGAATTCTGGGGACGTAACGCGAACTTCTCAGGTCGTGGTACAGCAGAAAACATTTTTGATGTAACAGCTTTGACTCAAACAGAATTTGACGAATGGGTAACAGAAGTTCATGAAACGGCTGCTCCATTAACAGAAGAAAAGTTTGACGAATTATTAGAGCCAGGTCATCTTGGTAAATCAACTTATACTGGTACACATCTAGAGTTCTCACCAGCTCCGGAACATAACCATGAATCTTCAGACGAAGAAGATGAAGAGGATCATTCTTCACACTAATTTTTGAAAGTAACAACTTTTCGAAAGGAGTACTACTATGTCGGAATTCTTTGCACAGTTTGCAGTTCCACACCCAAGCACATTAATTTATATCGCAATGGCTTCTATCGTTTTAGGGTCAATCGCGTTAGTAGCGATCGTTACTTATTTTAAATTATGGGGCTATTTATGGCGTGAATGGATTACAACTGTTGACCATAAAAAAATTGGTATCATGTATTTAATCACCGCTTTAGTTATGCTTTTCCGCGGCGGTGTCGATGCCGTAATGATGCGTTTACAGTTAGCTGTTCCAGATAACGGTTTCTTAGACGCACAGCACTATAACGAAGTATTTACAACACACGGAGTAGTCATGATTCTATTCATGGCAATGCCATTCATTACATTCTTCTTTAACTTTTTAGTACCATTACAAATCGGGGCACGTGACGTAGCGTTCCCACGCTTAAACAACTTGGCATTCTGGTTATTCTTCATGGGGATGGGATTATTCAATATCTCATTCATCGTCGGTGGATCTCCTGATGCTGGATGGACTTCATATTTCCCGTTAGCGGATAATGAGTTCAGTACATCAGTTGGTACAAACTATTACATGCTTGCACTGCAAATTGCGGGTCTTGGTACGTTAATGACAGGTATTAACTTCATTACGACTATCATGAAAATGCGTGCTCCAGGTATGACATTATTTAAAATGCCAATGTTCACTTGGTCTGCACTTATTGCAAACTTAATCATCGTATTTGCATTCCCGGTATTGACAGTAGCTTTAGCTATGGGTACGATGGATCGTCTATGGGATACAAAATTCTTCGCTATCGGCGACGGTGGTATGGACATGCTTTGGGCCAACCTATTCTGGGTTTGGGGTCACCCTGAAGTATATATCTTAATTTTACCGGCATTCGGTATTTTCTCTGAAGTAATTTCGACATTCGCACGTCGTAACTTATATGGTTACACGTCAATGGTTTGGTCAATGATCTTAATTTCAGTATTCTCGTTCGCTGTATGGACTCACCACTTCTTTACTATGGGTCAAGGTGCATTCACGAACTCGATCTTCTCGATCACAACAATGGCAATTGCGATCCCAACAGGGGTTAAAATTTTCAACTGGTTATTTACACTTTATAAAGGGAAAATTGTTGTTACAACACCAATGTTGTATGCATTACACTTCATTCCTTTATTCACATTAGGTGGTGTAACAGGGGTTATGCTTGCGATGTCAGCAGCGGACTACCAATACCACAACACAATGTTCTTAGTAGCTCACTTCCATAACGTAATCATCCCTGGTGTTGTTTACGCGATGTTAGCAGGTTTAACATTCTACTGGCCGAAAATGTTCGGTTTCATGTTAAATGAGCGTCTAGGTAAAGCTACAGTTTGGGTAATGTCAACAGGTTTCGTACTATCATTCATTCCAATGTATATCACTGGTTTAGATGGTCAAGCACGTCGTATGTACACATATTCTGACGCAGCTGGATTCAGTACATTAAACATGGTATCGTTCATCGGTGCCGGAATCATGTCTGTTTCATTCTTAATGCTAGTATGGAACATTTGGTACAGTTTCAAAAACTCTCCACGCGACATCGGTTCAGATCCATGGGATGCACGTGGTCTTGAGTGGGCGACACATACTCCAATTCCACACTATAACTTTGCAATTACTCCAGACGTAACTGATGCAACTTCAGAAGCATTCTGGGATTCTAAGAAAAACGGCGTTAAGTTATTCAAAGGTGAAATTAAAGATATTCACATGCCGAATAACTCAGGTCAAACATTTATCTTATCAGTTTTCTTCTTCATCGGTGGTTTCGCTCTAGTATTCAGTATGTTTACTTTAGCTATCATCAGCTTAATCGGTATTTTAGCTTGTATGGGTTACCGTTCACTAGAAGACGACCATGGCTACCATATCCATAAAGAAGAAGTTGAGTTAATCGAGAAAAAATATGAAAAAGAAGGAGGTGCGAAATAATGGGTAAAGTTAATAACAATGTTCCATTGGAATATTCAACAGAGGAAAATAACCTGAAAATCTTCGGGTTCTGGACTTTCCTAGGTGCGGAAATTATGTTATTCGGTACATTATTCGCATCATACTTTGTTCTTTCGGGTCGTACAGGTGACGGTCCGACTGCAGCTGAGATTTTCGAAATCGGTCCAGTACTTGCAGAGACATTCATTCTTTTAACATCAAGTTTTACAATCGGTTTAGCTATTCATGCAATGCGTCTTGGCAGTAAAAAAGCGACATTGTCATTTATGGGTATTACATTATTACTTGGTGCAGCGTTCATTTCTGTAGAAATTTATGAATTTGTACACTATGTACATGTTGGTGCAGGTATTACTACTAGTGCCTTCACATCTGCTTTATTAACAACGTTAGGAACACACGGTCTTCACGTAACGTTCGGTTTATTCTGGGGAATCTTCATTATGATCCAAATTGCCAAACGTGGACTTAACTCAGTAACAGCAGGGAAAACATTTGTATTCTCACTATACTGGCACTTCCTGGATGTTGTTTGGATCTTCATCTTCAGTTTCATTTACTTGAAAGGAATGATGTAATCTATGGCTAAGTTCTTTCCAATCGGCCAAATTATGGGCTTCGTATTTTCACTGATTTTAACAGTGGTTGCAATGCTTGTTTACTTCACAGATATGTCATTCGCAACTGGGATGGTTATCCTTTTAGTAACAGCATTCATTCAAGCTGGTTTGCAGTTTATGATTTTCATGCACGCTGGTGAAACAAATGATAAGTGGGCTATCTACTCGAACATCGTATACGGAATCGGTTTAGTAGTATTGACTGTTTTAGGTTCTTTATTAATCCTTCTTTGGGATATGTAATGATGAAACACACTCCAGCTAGTTGATAAATGTACGAAAATGCATTAAACTGGTTGGAGAACATATTACGAAATGCGTTGACCGGGAAGAGTAGGTATACAACATTTGTTTTAGGGAATGCAAGCCAATGACTGAAAGCTTGCTAACAAATTGTATAGTGAAGTTCACCCCGCGAGCAGCATCCGGGATCCACTTGTGGTGAAAGGATTGCCGGCTAGACATAGTCGTTAGCTCCAATGAAGTGATTGCTTTATGCAATAACTAGGGTGGTACCGCGAAACTCGTCCTCGTCCCTTTCTTAGGGGACGAGGATTTTTTATTTTCAAATATTGTGGAAATTATTTAAGAGAAAGATTTTATCCACAAATATTATAAGGAGGACTTTGTAAATGGAACAACAACTAAAGCAATTAGAACAAGAAGCATTAGCCAAAATTGCCTATGCAGCTGACTTAAAAGCATTAAACGATGTTCGTGTTGCGTACTTAGGTAAAAAAGGACCAATCACGGACTTATTAAAAGGAATGGGGAAACTTTCTGCAGAAGAACGCCCAAAAATGGGTGCCCTAGTTAACACTGTGCGTGAAAATGTAACAGCTGAACTTGAGAACAAGGTTGCTGTATTAGAAGAAGCGGCGATTTTAGCACAGCTGGAAAATGAATCAATCGATGTCACGTTACCAGGTGCAAAAGTGCGTGCAGGAAACCGTCACCTGTTAACACGTGTAATCGAAGAAATCGAAGACCTGTTTTTAGGAATGGGCTACGAAATCGTAGAAGGACCAGAAGTAGAAAAAGACTACTATAACTTTGAAGCAATGAACTTGCCTAAAGGTCACCCGGCTCGTGACATGCAGGATTCATTTTATATTTCAGAAGAAACATTATTACGTACGCATACGTCACCAGTTCAGGCCCGTACAATGGAAGCGAAAAAAGGCGAACCAATTCGTGTGATTTGCCCAGGTAAAGTATTCCGACGTGACACAGACGATGCAACACACTCACACCAATTCATGCAAATTGAAGGTCTTGTGATCGGTGAAAATATCCGCATGTCTGACCTAAAAGGAACTCTTGATGCATTAGCGAAGAAAATGTTTGGAGCAGAACGCGAAATCCGTCTTCGTCCATCATTCTTCCCATTCACAGAGCCATCTGTAGAAGTAGACGTTTCTTGTCATAAATGCTCAGGAAAAGGCTGTAATGTATGTAAACAAACTGGCTGGATTGAAATCCTAGGTGCCGGTATGGTACACCCGAACGTACTTGAAATGGCTGGCTACGATTCAACTAAGCTTTCAGGTTTCGCGTTCGGTATCGGTGCAGAACGTATCGCAATGTTAAAATACGGTGTGGATGATATTCGTCATTTCTATACAAATGACACACGCTTCTTATCACAATTCCACCAGGCAGAAGTGTAAGAAGGAGGACAAAATAAATGTTAGTTTCATTAAAATGGTTAAGTCAATATGTAGACATTTCTTCTATAGAAGCAAATGAATTAGCAGAAAAAATTACGCGCGCGGGGATTGAAGTTGATGCAGTAATTGACCGTTCACAAGGTATGTCAAATGTTGTTGTTGGTCATGTTGTAACAAAAGAAAAACATCCGGAAGCAGATAAATTAAATGTGTGTCAAGTGGACGTTGGGGAAGAAGAGCTTCAACAAATCGTGTGTGGTGCTCCAAACGTCGATGCTGGTCAAAAAGTCATCGTAGCACGTCCAGGGGCGAAATTGCCAGGCGGCATTAAAATTAAAAAAGCGAAGTTACGCGGACAAGAATCAAACGGGATGATTTGTTCACTTCAAGAGTTGGGCATTGAAGGTCGTCTTGTACCAAAAGCTTATGCGGATGGAATCTATGTATTACCTGCCGATTCAACTCCAGGTGCAGATGCATTGGAAGTTTTAGGCTTACGTGATACAGTGCTTGAGCTTGGTTTAACACCGAACCGTTCGGATGCAATGAGCATGCTAGGGGTTGCCTATGAAGTAGCAGCGATTTTATCCCAAGATGTAAAATTACCGGAAATCGATTATACAGCTTCAGCCGAAAAAGCAGAAGACGTTCTAAAATTAACGGTAGAAGATAAAGAAGCAAATCCGATGTATGCAGCAAAAGTTGTAAAAAATATTGAAGTAAAGGAATCTCCATTATGGCTGCAACATGCGCTTACGTCTGCAGGAGTACGACCACATAATAACGTAGTTGATATTACAAACTATGTATTAATGGAATACGGTCAACCATTACATGCATTTGACTACGATAAATTGGCAACTGGTGAAATCGTGACACGTATGGCTCGTGATGGCGAAGTGATGACAACGCTTGATGATCAGGAACGTAAATTGGCTAGCCACAATCTTGTCATTACTAATGGTCAAGAAGCAGAAGCGGTTGCAGGTGTTATGGGCGGTGCTAAATCAGAAGTATCAAATACTACAACGACAGTAGTAATCGAATCAGCCTACTTCAATCCGGCTTCTGTGCGCCGCACTTCAAAAGAAATCGGCTTACGTTCGGATTCATCAGCACGTTTTGAAAAAGGTGTTGATCCGAACCGTGTCCTTCCTGCAGCAGAACGTGCGGCACAATTACTTGCTGAATTAGCAGGCGGGGAAGTACTTGAAGGTACAGTGCTAGTGGATGAACTTGATAAATCACCTGCTCGTGTTGTTGTATCACCTGACTTTATTAACGGTCGTTTAGGTATGAAGATTTCTCTAGAGGATATGCTTTCTATTTTAGAGCGTTTAAAATTTGATGTGGAAGCAGCAAATGGCTTATTGATCATTGATGCTCCGACAAGACGTCAGGATATTAAAATTCCGGAAGATATTGTTGAAGAAATTGCACGTATGTATGGCTATGATGAGATTCCTGTAAGCTTACCGGCGAGTGAGCAAGTTGGCCGCTTAACGCCATATCAAGCAGGTCGCCGTATTGTACGCAACGTTATGGAAGGTGCCGGTCTTTATCAAGCGGTAACTTACTCATTAACTTCAGCAGCGCACGCTCAAAAGTTTGCATTAAAAGCTGAAGAGACGACAAAATTATTAATGCCTATGTCTGAAGAACGCTCAACATTACGCCAAAGCATAATTCCTCACTTAGTAGAGGCAGCAAGCTATAATGTAGCCCGTCAAGCGGAAACAGTAGCATTATATGAAATTGGTTCAGTATTCCTTGGACAAACTGCTGAAGAGCTACCATTTGAAGAAGAGCACTTAGCGCTTGTCCTAACAGGTAAATGGATTGATAATACATGGCAGGGCGAAAAGAAAAATGTTGATTTCTTCGTTGCAAAAGGTATTGTTGAAGCAGTATTTGCAAAATTAGGCTTAACATCTCGTGTAAGCTATGCAAAAGCTCAAGTAGACGGCTTACATCCTGGTCGTACAGCTGATGTTTTATTAGATGGCGAAAAAGTGGGTGTCATTGCCCAGCTTCATCCACAAGAACAAAAAGCATTTGATGTAAAAGAAACTTATGTGGCTGAATTGAACTTAAATGCCATTTTAAGTGCTACACAAGAGGAGCTTGTTTATTCTATGATTCCGCGCTTCCCGGCAATGAGTCGTGATATTGCATTAGAATTGGATTTAGCAACTCCAGCTGGTGAAATTGTAAGCATTATTAAAGGTGCAGGAACTTCTTTATTGAAAGAAGTAAAAGTATTTGATGTTTATGCAGGGGAGAAAATGACGGCTGGTAAAAAATCAGTAGCCTTCTCATTAACATACTTCGACCCAGAGCGAACATTAACAGACGAAGAAGTAGTCGCAGCGCACAATAAAGTATTAAAAGCATTAGCAGCAGCTGGTGCGGAAGTACGCTAATTAAATATTATAAAACCCGAATGGTACAATGGCCATTCGGGTTTTTATTATTGCGGAGATTGTTTGGCGGGCTTGACCATTCCTGTAGCAGCCCCGACTAAAGCGCTTAATGTATGGACAATACCAAACGTATAAAAATTAAGAAAAACGTGATTCGTATACTCATTTAATAGGGGGAAACGGTAGATTGTGGAACCGGGTGTCTTCGTATCACCGCCGAGGGATGCATACACATTATCTGAAAAATCAATGGCATAATAGATGAACGCCACTAACAGTGCAACTCCAAATATTAAATAAACCAAACGCATAAGTTGATCTTTTGCGTTTCTTGCACTTTCAGTAAAGAAGCGAAACGTAATAAATAAACTTAGTATAATAAATGGTGCGACTAGTGCTAAACCTAGTGCGCCAAGATTTCCTCCATTTGCAACATCGTCCGGTTTTACCGTAAAAAAATGCTGTATGATTAATACTCCAAATAAACTAATGCCCATACTTATGAGCCAACTAAGACGCAACATGTAAATCCTCCATTTCTCTTTTCACTATACAGTGTCATGCATTTCGTTTCAATGGAGGATCTACTATTCATTTAGTGGAAAAGTTCAGTATAATAGAGAAGAATGCAACTTAGGGGAGGTATATTCATGTTAAAAAAAGAAGAAGCAGTATTAGTACTGATTGATATTCAGGGGAAATTGGCGCAAGTTGTCGAGGAAAGCGCACTCGTTGTAGGTAATATCGCCACAATGGTACAAGGGGCAAAATTATTGGAATTACCTATTTTATGGCTTGAGCAATATCCAAAAGGGCTTGGTCCGACAGATGAGCGAGTTGCGGAGCATTTAACAGATGAAAAACCGATTGAAAAAATTACATTCAGTGCTTATGATACTGAGGAATTTGTACAAGCATTACAGCAAACAGGACGCAAAAAGATTTTATTGGCCGGAATTGAAGCGCATATTTGTGTATATCAAACAGCTGCTCAATTACTGGAAAACGGTTATGAAGTCGAAGTGCTGGCAGACTGTGTGTCTTCACGAACAGAAAGTAACCGAGAAGTAGGCATCCAGAAAATGATGCAGCTTGGTGCTCGTGTAACTAGTGTAGAAATGGCATTATTCGAAATGCAGCAAGTAGCAAAAGGCGATACATTTAAAGCAATCAGTAAGTTAGTAAAATAAAAAATACAGCTGGGACAGAAGTAGACGCTCAGCAAAAAAAGCCAATTTTCCCTCAGAGGAAATTGGCTTTTTTTGAGCTATGTTCCACCCTTTTATTTGAAAAGAGGCAGTTTTTTCAAAGCGATACATACAGGTAGTGCAATGAGAAGACCTACTCCGTTTTGAACGAGATTTCCTGGAATTGAAGCAAGTGGAATGACCCAGTTTCCATAGAGAACACGTTCACAAATATAATAACCGCCAAGCATAAATGGAATCGAGATTACGATAGCCGCAAAGTTATAAATAATGCTTCCGCCATTTTTTCCGTGCATTGAAGCAATTTTACCTACAATATAGCCTTGCAGACCCCGTGTAATGAATGTAAATGGAGCCCACAATGTCCAGCCGGATAAAATATCAAACAGTGCCATACCGAATGCTCCGGCCATTGCGCCCTTCTTTGGACCAAATAAAATTGCGATAATAAAAAGCATGGCAGAACCTAAATGAACGAGCCCCCCATTTGCAGCGATCGGCAAACGGATATTAATAAAAAATGTGGCTACAAATACGAGTGAAATAAGTAGGCTCGTAATAATTAAATCTTTTGTTTTCTCTGATGAAGTAGTGATTGATCGTGACGATTCCATAATAATTGATGCTCCCTTGCTTGAAATTATCTCTCATATTAGCAATTCGTTGGCATCTGTAAAAGGTTCAAAAACAAACAATTTAATAAGGTCAGAAAATTTGCATATCGCTTTTCTTAAATAATGTGGGGAATTCCTTTGAAAAATAAAAGCACAGCAAATTATGGGACCTAATTTGCTGTGCTTTTTAAAGAGCGGTTATTGTACCAACTCTGTTCAACTATTCAGATTTTGAATTCATCGTAGAATGTTTTTTTCCGTACGTAAAATAAACGATTATACCGATAATAAACCATATACCGCAAGCGATCCATGTGTGCAAGGAAAGTTGAGTAATCAGAAAAATACATAAAATAAATGATAAGATTGGTAAAACGGGATAAAAAGGTACTTTGAACCGATTTTGTGGCAAGTCTTTATTTTTACGCAAATAGAGAATCCCGGCAGACACGAAAATAAATGCGACCAGTGTACCCATATTAACAAGTTCCGCCAACAAATCCAATGGAACAAACCCTGCAAAAAATGAAATAATCACTGTAAACAGCCACGTATTTTTGGTAGGCATTTTGCGCTTTTCACTTAATTGTGTCAGCATTTTTGGCATTAAGCCATCACGGGCAAATGCCATCAACAATCGTGTCCCGCCATACATCATGACTAATATAACGGTCATCATGCCTATGACGGCTCCGAGTGATATAATTCCCGCTGCCCATTCCTGATCGATTACATGCATCGCATAAGATACTGGGTCGGTTACATTCAGGTCTGTATATGGAACAATCCCTGTCAGTACAAGTGAAACTACTACATACAATACTGTACAGACAAGCAGGGAACCGATAATTCCGATAGGCATATTCCGCTGGGGATTTTTTACTTCCGCGGCAGCAGAAGATACTGCATCAAACCCTAAGTAAGCAAAAAATACGAGCGCGGCACCTGTGAAAACACCACTCATTCCAAATGGCAGGAAGGGTGTCCAGTTATCCGGTTTCACATAAAAGACACCTACTGCAATGAACAATATAATAACGCCAAGTTTGATTGCGACCAATAATGCATTAAAACGTGTCGATTCTTTCATTCCTAATGATAGTAAAGCACCTATCGCAAAGATAATACATATTGCAGGCAAGTTAATATAAGTACCGTTTTCAGGACTGAATGACCCTGTCAAAGCGACCGGTAAATGGATACTCAACCCTTCCAGCAGCGAAACAAAATAACCTGACCAGCCTGTTGCCACGGCAGCTGTTGCAAGACCGTATTCCAATAATAATGCCCAGCCGACAAGCCATGCTATGATTTCTCCAAAAACGATATAGCTATATGAATAGGCACTTCCTGCAACGGGTACAGTAGAAGAAAATTCAGAATAACATAGTGCGGCTAATGCACAAACGACTGCAGCAATCGTAAAGGAGAAGACAATTCCGGGGCCGGCATGGAGCGCAGAGACGGTCCCCGGTAAAATGAATATGCCTGTACCGACAATGGCACCGACACCTAACATAATCAAATCAAAAGGACCCATTGTTTTGGGCAACTGCATGTTGCCACTTTTAAGTATAAGGTCATTGATTGGTTTTTTTCTAAATAATTTTTTCATTTTTACACCTATTTCTAATTTACAATAATCAAAATTTTATCATCATTTTTCTGAATAATAAACAAGTTTATTGAGTTAAAGTGCTAAAGTATAATTTTTGTCGAAAAAATGATAAATAACTCGAATAAAAAAGATAATAATGTTATTGTTAGTATTTAACAGAAAAAAATACCTATATTTTAATACAATTTATTAAGGGAAATTGTTTGAAATCAGCGAATCATTTGTTGTTTTTATAAAAAGGTATATAATTTCGATATAGTATATATATAGGAATTTTGCTTATGCATACTGAACACAGCACAAAGGAGTGCAAATAATGGAGAAGAAAATCCAAATTAAGCAGCCTAAATATCAAGTAATAGCAGAAGATATTGCCGCTAAAATTGTTGAAAAAAAATATGTTGTCGGAGAAAAGATTTATGCCCGTTCATCGTTGGCATCTCAATACAGTGTTTCGTCGGAAACCGCGAGACGGGCGATTGCCGTACTGCAGGATTTAAATATAGTAGAAGCGACAAAGGGGAGCGGTGTTGTCATCGTTTCCTATGAAAATGCAGCTAAATACATTCAACGGTTAACAGGTGTTAAATCAATAAGAGATTTACAAAAACAATTAACCGACAGTATTGAACGCCAAATTGATGAGTTGCATCATTTCCAGGATACATTAGGAGAAATGGTCAACCGGACTAGCCGCTATCAGTCGATAAACCCGTTTGTACCTTTTCAAATCGATATTACTGAAAATTGCCCATTTCTATCGAAAAATGTTGGCGAGATCAATTTCTGGCAGGAAACGGGTGCTACAATAATTGGCATCAAAAAAGATCATGAGCTAATTGTTTCGCCTGGTCCATACGCAACACTCTCTGCCGGAGATACATTATTTTTTATTGGTAAAGAAGAATGTTATTCGAATGTAAAACACTTTTTACAGCTATAAAGTAACAACTTTCGATCAGAATCGATAAAGGTTGTCAAATTTATAACAAAAACAAACTACTCCCTCATTGTCTTTCGGGAGTAGTTTTTTCTGTTTAAGGGACTTTATTTCTAGATAGAGGAACAAAAAAATCATTTCTTATTTGACAATAGTAACAACGTCTATTAATATAAAAGTTGTTGCTTTTAACAACCTGAAATAAATATAAAGTTGTTACTAGCATGAAATTAATTATATTAGGAAGTGGATTATGGGGAAAATTAAAATTGACCGAGTCACTAAAGTATTTGGAAAAAATACATCACAGGCATTAAAGCTCGTGAAGCAAGAAAAATCCAAAGAACAGATATTAAAAGAGACAAATGCTACTGTAGGTGTATATGAAGCTACTTTGACAATTGAAGAAGGGGAGATTTTCGTAATTATGGGGCTTTCAGGAAGTGGGAAGTCTACATTAATCCGTTTACTCAATCGTCTTATTCAACCAACGAGTGGTGATATTTATATAGATGATCAGAATATTACAAAGCTCAATAAAAAGAGCCTGCAGCTTGTTCGCAGAGAAAAAATGAGCATGGTGTTTCAAAACTTCGCATTATTCCCGCAACGTACTATTTTACAAAATGCAGAGTATGGCCTGGAAGTCAGAGGCGTTCCAAAAGAGGAAAGACGATTAAAAGCAGAAAAGGCTTTACAGAATGCAGGGTTGCTCTCCTATAAAGACCAGTATCCAGATCAATTATCAGGTGGTATGCAGCAGCGTGTAGGACTTGCACGGGCGTTGGCAAATGATACAGAAATCATATTAATGGATGAAGCTTTTTCTGCTCTTGATCCGCTCATTCGTAAAGAGATGCAAGATGAGCTATTGGAGTTACAAGCTAATTTACAAAAAACCATAGTCTTTATTACACATGATTTAAATGAAGCGCTTCGTATTGGTGATCGTATTGCTATTATGAAGGATGGAAAAATCATGCAGGTAGGAACAGGGGAAGAAATTTTGACAAACCCTGCAAATGAATATGTCCGATCATTCCTGGAAGATGTAGACCGTTCGAAAGTATTGACGGCGGAAAATGCGATGATCCGTCCAATGACAATTCAAATTGATCATGAAGGACCAAAAGTTGCGTTGCAGCGTATGAGAGAAGATAAAGTAAGTGTCCTGCTGGCAGTTGATAAAGCCCGAAAATATTTAGGCTATATTACTGCAAATGATGCACTTGAGCTTGCGCAATCCGGTGAAAAATCACTGCAGCCAATTTTACGAAATGATATGCCGATTGTTGAACCATCTACAGTTATACAGGATATTTTATCGGTTATTTCCGATTCTCCGACACCGGTTGCTGTAGTCGAAGAGGGGAAACTGCGCGGTGTACTAATCCGTGGAGTTGTTTTAGAGTCATTAGCCTCTGAAAAAAACGGAGGTGTAGACAATGAGTAAACTTTTAAATTTAGCGACGCCCTTACCGGTAGCGGAAAATGTAGAAAAGCTGATGGATGTTGTAACGGATACGTTTTCTGCTCAATTCCGTTTCATTCAAAACAACGGTGAAGATTTAATGGATCTTGTTACGTCCACATTAACAGCTATTCCACCATACGTATTTATTTTAATCATTGCCGTGTTAGCGTTTTTCGCAACAGGCAAAAAATTCGGCTTAGCCATC
This sequence comes from Solibacillus sp., assembly GCF_040273735.1. NCBI lineage: Bacteria > Bacillati > Bacillota > Bacilli > Caryophanales > Caryophanaceae > Solibacillus > Solibacillus sp. Next base: position 164,820 of record NZ_JBELZM010000003.1, read on the forward strand.
TTTTCAATCATTGGTTTACTGTTCATTTTAAACCAGGGTTTATGGGAACAGCTTATGAATACATTTACACTCGTGTTGTTTTCAAGTTTAATCGCGATTGTAATTGGTATACCACTGGGCATCCTCATGTCGAAATCAAAAGTAGTAGAAGAAATTTTAAAACCAATTTTAGACTTTATGCAAACAATGCCAGGGTTCGTATATTTAATCCCAGCCGTTGCATTTTTCGGGATTGGTGTCGTACCAGGTGTATTTGCTTCAGTTATCTTCGCATTACCACCAACTGTACGTTTTACAAATCTCGGTATCCGTCAAGTTCCGACTCATTTAATCGAAGCGGCCGACTCTTATGGTAGTACTTTCACTCAAAAATTAGTAAAAGTAGAATTACCACTTTCAAAATCCACTATTATGGCCGGTATTAACCAAACGGTACTTTTATCATTATCGATGGTAGTTATTGCATCCATGATCGGTGCGCCAGGTTTAGGTCGTGAAGTATTATCGGCTCTACAACGAGCACAAATCGGTAATGGATTTGTTGCGGGGATAAGTCTAGTAATCTTCGCTATTATTGTAGACCGTTTAACACAAAGTTTAAATAAACAAAAATCAAATGGGGGAAAGTAAAATGAAAAAAATGAAATGGATGCCTGCAGCAACAGCAATGAGCGCAGCGCTATTATTAGCTGCGTGTGGAGATGACACAACAGAGAAAAAAAATACGTCATCCACAGAAGATTTAGGTTCAATCGAATTAGCCTATGTAGAATGGGATTCTGAAGTTGCTTCTACGTATGTAGTGGCAGAAGTTCTGGAAAGTGTCGGCTATAAAGTTGACATTACACCATTGGACAATGCCATTATGTGGGAAGCAGTTTCTAAAGGTGAAGCTGATGCAATGGTATCCGGCTGGTTACCTGCTACACATGCTTCACAGTATGAAAAATACGGTGCAGATGTAGAAGATTTAGGACCAAACTTACAAGGTGCGAAAATCGGGTTAGTTGTACCAAGTTATATGGAAGCAGCATCGATTGCTGATTTATCTACAGAAGCGGCATCAACAATTACAGGTATTGAAGCAGGTGCAGGTGTAGTTGCGGCTGCTGAAAAAGCACTTGAAACATATCCAAACCTGGAATCTTGGTCATTACAACCATCTTCATCAGGTGCGATGACAGTAGCTTTAGAACAGGCGATTAAGAATGAGGAAGATATCGTTGTGACAGGCTGGAGCCCACACTGGAAATTTGCCAATTATGATTTAAAATATTTGGAAGATCCTGAAGGTGTATTCGGCGGAGAAGAAAGCATTCACACATTTGTACGTCAAAACTTGGAAAAAGAGTCACCTGATGCATTCAAGATTTTAGATGCCTTTGAATGGACAACAGAAGATATCGAAGAAGTAATGCTTAACATTTACTCAGGAACAAAACCTGAAGAAGCAGCAAAACAATGGGTTGAAGAAAACCAAGACGTTGTGAACAAGTGGACAGAAGGTATTGAGAAGTAAATCAAAACTGCCTATAAAAGACTTAGCTTAAACAAAATAACGGTGCAAATTTTGAAATCTAAAATTTGCACCGTTTTATTTTTTATATAGGATGCAAAAGACTCAACTTCCGCTGAAGGAAATTGAGCCTTTTGTTTTTTATTTTGTATAGTTATCGAAATAGCCTTGGATGTAGATCATAGGTGTTCCTTTATCGCCTGAACCAGAAGTTAAGTCAGATAATGAACCGATTAAATCTGTCAGCTTACGAGGTGTTGTACCTTGCGCAGCCATATTACCAGTTAAATCTTCTTCTTTGTTGTTGATATATTCTTTGATTGCTACTTTCAGTTCTTCACCATGCAGGTTAGCAAAATCATTGTCCGCTAAATACTTTAACTTAATTTCGTTTGGAGTGCCGTCAAGACCTGGCGTGTAAGCAGGTGATACAACAGGGTCTGCAAGCTCCCAAATTTGGCCTACTGGATCTTTAAACGCACCATCACCGTAAATCATTACTTCTACAAGTTTCCCTGTAGCCGCTAAAATTTTCGCCTGGATGTCATCAACGATTGGTTGACAGTTGTCCGGGAATAGTTTCACGCCATCTTCTGTCGATTTGTTTGATCCAAGTAATCCGTATTTAGTGTTAAAGCCAGATCCGTTTACAGATTCAGCTAAAATATTGTCAAGACCATAAATTTTTTCTGCACCAGCAGCTTTTAAAATACGTTTTGTACGGAAGCGAGAGTGAATATCGCAAGTTAAAATGCTTTTCGTATAATCTAAAATCGTTTTAGCGTTGTTCGAGAAGATGACTTCAACTTCCGCACCTTGTTCAACGATTAATTCTTTATAATATTCGATGTAGTCCACACCTGTAAATGTATGTTTGTTAAATCCGAAATGACCGCGGAATTCAGCTTCTGTCAGCACATCTGTCCAAGGGTTAATACCTTTTTCATCAAGCTCATCCAATGATACTAAATGGTTACCCACTTCATCAGATGGGTAGCTTAGCATAAGAACGATTTTCTTAGTGCCTGCTGCAATTCCTTTTAAAATGTTAGAGAATCGGTTACGCGAAAGAATCGGGAAAATAACACCTACTGTATCATCACCGAATTTGGCTTTTACATCTGATGCGATATCTGAAATTTTAGCGTAGTTTCCTTGTGCACGTGCAACAACAGATTCTGTTACAGTTACAATGTCACGATCTTCAATTTCATAGCCTTCTGTCTTTGCAGCATTTAACGCTGTATCAACAACGATTTGAACAATATCGTCCCCTTCATTAATAATTGGGCCACGAAGACCTCGTACAACCGTTCCTACTACACGTTCCAAAATAATCTCTCCTTCAATAGCTGTAAGTTATATTTTAATTCTTTTGCTTACCTTTTAAGCAAAACATAAGTAATCTCACAATGTTTACTATAACCTGTTCATGTGATATAAGTAAAATTAATAATTCTAATATCTGATATAAGTGAGGGTTATATGATAATAAAGTTGGAAGCATATCGCATATTCAATGAAGTAAGTCGAAGTAAAAGTTTTTCAAAGGCAGCAGCTGCTTTATATATGACACAGCCCGCCGTTAGCCAGTCAATTTCAAAACTTGAGAAAGAACTTGATACTGTTTTATTTAACAGAACACCAAAAGGGGTAACCTTAACAGTAGAGGGCGAGTTGTTACACGAATATGTCAATTCCGCTCTTGGCATTTTAGACGCGGGTGAAGAAAAAATCGCCGAATTTAAAAATCTACGTACAGGCGTTTTACGTATCGGTGTTGGGGATACAATTTCAAGATACTTTCTACTGCCTTATTTAGAGGCATTCCATATTAAATATCCTGGCATTAAACTAAAGGTTTTAAACGGTACAACGAATGAAATATTAGCTTTTATTAAATCAGGAGAAGCGGATTTGGGCATATGCAACTTGCCGATTAACGATCCACAGCTTCAAGTTATCCCTTGTAAGGAAATTCATGATATATTTGTGTGCGGACAAAAATATAAAAATTTATCAAAAAAGCCAATTCGCCTCGATATGCTGATGAAGCTGCCGTTAATTTTTTTGGAGAAAAAGGCAAACTCGCGTAATTACGTTGAAAACTATTTAAAAGAACAAGGCTATACCATTTCACCTGAATTCGAGTTAGGCTCACATGATCTAGTATTGGAATTTGCAAAAATCAATTTAGGTGTCGCAAGTGTAACAAAGGAGTTTGCGACCGATTATTTGGATAAAGGGCTTTTGTATGAAATTGAGCTCCAACAGCCAATTCCTAAGCGCAATTTAGGGATTGTCCATTTAAAAAATGTTTCACTTTCTAAAGCTACGAAAAAATTTATCGCTATTGTTGATCCGGGAATCATTCATTAATAGAAGAAAATGAGGAATAAATATGACAACTAATTTTAACGACTATCCATTATCAGCCGAATTACAGCGTGCGCTTAAAGATTTGGATTACAGCACACCGACTGAAGTTCAGCAAAAAGTATTACCCCATGCATTAAAGGAACAAGATTTAATTGTTAAAGCACAAACGGGAAGCGGAAAAACTGCTGCATTCGCGATTCCGATTTGCGAAAATATTGATTGGATTGAAAACAAGCCACAAGCACTAGTATTAACACCGACACGTGAATTGGCTGTCCAAGTAAAAGAAGAGTTTACCAATATTGGACGTTACAAACGTATTAAAGCTACTGCATTATACGGAAAGCAGCCATTCCGTTATCAGCAGGACGAGTTAAAGCAAAAAACACATATTGCAGTGGGTACTCCGGGACGCGTACTGGACCATATCGAAAAGGGAACATTGAAGCTTGATAAAATCCGCTATGTTGTCCTTGATGAAGCAGATGAGATGCTAAACATGGGCTTTATCGAGCAAGTTGAAGCGATACTGGCTCATGTTGAACATCGTAAAGTAATGATGCTGTTTTCAGCGACAGTACCTGAAACGATAAAAAAACTGGCATCCAATTATTTAAAAGACCCGGTTGATATCGAAGTCCATTCGGAAGAGGCTGCACCAAAAATTGAGCATGCAGTAATTGAAGTACAGGACGAAGAAAAAACAGCTGCTGTCGAAAAGGTTGCGGTTGTGGAAAATCCGGATACGTGTATTATTTTCTGTCGTACGAAGGATCGTGTCGATGCCTTGCACGATTATTTATATGACCGCGAATACAGTGTCGATAAGCTGCACGGCGGTATGGACCAGTCAACTCGTCTACTTGTCATGAATGATTATAAGCGCGGAGACTTCCGCTATTTAGTGGCAACAGATGTTGCGGCGCGCGGTATTGATATCGAGAACATTTCGTTAGTAATTAACTATGATTTACCGATGGAAAAGGAAGCGTATGTACATCGTACCGGTCGGACAGGACGTGCCGGCAAGGAAGGGAAGGCTGTTACGTTTGTGACCCCATTTGAACATGAATTTCTGGCGGGGATTGAAGAACTGATCGGATTTACGATCCCGAAGATGGATGTGCCTACACATGAAGAAGTAGAGGCAAAGGCAGAGGCATTTGACAAAAAGATGCAAAGCCGACCACAAAAGAAGAAACAAAAGAATGCCAAAGTCGATGCAAACATTACGAAGCTCTATTTTAATGGCGGTAAGAAAAAAAAGCTGCGTGCTGTTGATTTTGTCGGAACGATTGCAAAAATTCCGGGGATGACTGCTGCAGATATCGGCATAATTACAATTCTCGATACATCTACATTCGTAGAAATTCTAAATGGTAAAGGCAATCTCGTGTTAAAAGCAATGAAAACAACGCCGATTAAGGGCAAGCAATTGAAAGTGCACATTTCGACAAGCAATAACTAATAAAAAGGTCGTGTTGAACAGATAACGTTCAATACGACCTTTTTATTGGTAAGGGAATTAGAAACGAGTATTACTTCTGGTCCCCATTTTTGATAAAGTACCATAATAAATTTGCAAGTTCGACATTTTCTCCGGCATGAGGAGTGGTTGCAAAAGCTTCACGGAAAGGCTTAAGCAAAGTTTCGATAACAGCAAGACGTAACTCATTACGCTGCAGTTCATCCAGAATACTTTCCGTAAATTGAGCACCCACCACATTGTCAGTATCCAGTTTTAACTGGTCAAGGAATCCATGGACCTGTTCGATTAAATCGTTCTTTGTAATCGACTGGTAGATTTTTTTCTCTTCCACTAGTTGAAGTGCATCCTGTGTAATGAGGATTTCGCCATTTTCCAACATACTAGGATAAATTGCTTTAACGTTACGTAATGCAATTTGCAGAATCTTCTTCTGGTCGATCATTTCACTGTAGAAGATACGGTGGGAATAAGTTAAATGGTGAACCATCGCAAAATATAAAATGGCAAGCTCTAGAGAATAGGGGCGGACTTCCTCACCAAAAATATCTGTGAAACGATTGGATACCCACTCAATTTCCAATAGGCGATAGCGTTCCAATAAATGACGGAGCTCCTTGTCATTCGATTGAAAGATATTTTCGTACAAGGATACTAAATTTTGCTTTTTATTGATTTGCATAAGAACGAGAATTTGTTCCAATAATAAGTTTTCATCGGTAATATCTTGATTTAGCAGCATTTCATGGCGTAATAAGCTTGCTTCGTATCTAGTCTGTTCCATAATCGATTTAAAACATTCCACTTTAGATGAGAAATAATTATAAAATGTCCCTTTTGAAATAAGCGCTTTGTCTAAAATGTCCTGTATTGATGTTTCATGAAAGCCTTTTTCGATAAAAAGCTGCAATGCACTATCAAGCACCTGTCTTTTTCGTTGATTCATGAACTGAACTTCCTCCATATCAATTAAAACGATTTACTGTGCATATAACATAATAAAAATGAATTTTTTTGTACTATATACTCTGAATTGTACTCTCATTCTACTGTTTAAAGCGCGGATTCGCAATGTTTTTAGACTGCGAGTATAAAATTGTTGAATTTATTGGACTCCGAGTATAAAATAGTTCGAGTACAGAAATAGGAAGATTGAAAGATTAAAGAAGGGAAATAAAAATATGGAACAGACACAAGATGTAAAAACATTTCAAAAACCCCCGTATTTAATGATTGCCGTATTATTTGTCGGGGCGTTTGTAGCATTTCTAAATAACACATTATTAAACGTAGCTTTACCGTCTATTATGACTGCTTTTGATATTAAAGATTATTCGACAGTACAATGGTTAGCGACAGGCTATATGCTTGTAAGCGGGGTATTGGTTCCTACTTCGGCGTATTTAATTACGAAGTTCAGAACACGACCTCTATTCATTATATCGATGGCGATTTTTGTTATTGGTACAGCATTGGCCTCATTTGCGCCTAGCTTCAGTTTTTTATTGGCAGGTCGTATGATTCAGGCTGCTGGTGCAGCAACGATGGCACCGATTTTAATGAACGTAATGCTGATCAGCTTCCCGGTTGAAAAACGTGGGCAGGCAATGGGGATGTTCGGTTTAGTTATGGTATTGGCACCAGCAATTGGACCAACACTATCAGGGTGGATTGTGGAACATTACGACTGGAGCGTACTGTTTAAAATGATTCTACCAATTGCCGTTTTATCACTTTTACTGGCAGTTTGGAAACTGGAAGATGTCCTTCCAAACCGTGATGCTAAAATCGATATACTTTCTATTGTATTGTCTACAATCGGTTTTGGCGGATTATTATACGGCTTCAGTACAGCGAGTTCAGCTGGCTGGTCAGCAGTAGAAGTATGGGGAACGATTACTGTAGGGGCAATTGGTCTAATATGGTTTATTGTACGCCAATTCCGTTTAGAGCAGCCATTACTTGATTTACGAATTTACACATATCCTTCATACGCACTAGCATCTGTCGTATCGATGGTATTATCTGTAGCGATGTTCTCAGGGATGATTTTAACACCTGCCTATGTACAGAGTGTTCGAGGAATCGAACCATTTGAAGCAGGATTAATGATGTTGCCAGGTGCAATTGTAATGGGAATCATGTCACCAATCACAGGGAAGTTGTTCGATCAATTCGGGCCACGCATCTTAGCTGTTATCGGCTTGACGATCACAACATTTGCTACCGTCGGGTTAGGTTATTTGGAAGCTGATTCATCATATTTATTCATTATTTCAGTTTATACAATTCGTATGTTCGGTATTTCCATGGTTATGATGCCGATTATGACAAACGGTTTAAATGCGTTGCCAAACCGTTTAAATCCGCACGGTACAGCGATGAACAATACAGCTCAGCAAGTAGCAGGGGCAATTGGTACAGCTGTTTTAGTTACAGTTTTCAACTCACACACAAAAACACGTGCAGCTGAAATTGCAGCGGATATGCAAGCGAATGCTTCATCTTCAGTACAGCCGAGTGCTGAGCAAATTGCACAAGCCCAAGCGCAAGTAATGCAGCAGGCAATGCTTGACGGGATTACGTACAGTTTCTTCGTAGCAGCAGCTATTACAGTCGTAGCTTTAATTTTAGCGCTATTTATTAAGCGTGTAGACATAACGAAACGTGAAGACTTTATGGGAACTGTGCCAGAAAAAAAATAAAATAATGCAACGGCGGGAGTTTTTATCTCCTGCCGTTTTTTTATTTGTTATACTTGGGTAAAATAAAGTACGCTTTATAAAAAGGAGTTCTAAAAATGATTGAACAATTAGGGCAAGTCATGTTGTATGTAGAAGACCAGGAAAAGTCAAAGAAGTTCTGGACTGAAAAGTTAGGATTTACTGTAGTTTCCGACATCAATAACGGCATGCGTATTATTACGATTGCACCAAATGATGAAACGCAGACAAGCATTGTATTGCATGATAAAAAGAAAATAGAAGAAATGTCTCCTGAATTGAATTTATCGACGCCTTCATTAATGTTTTATGCACAAAATTTAGATGAACTGTATGAGGACTTTAAAGCAAAAGGAATTACAGTTGGGGATTTCATGAAGATGCCTTTCGGGAAAGTGTTCAACTTTGCTGATGATGAGGAAAATTATTTTGCAGTAATGGAAAAGTAAAAAAAGGAGCTGTGCCAATGGCGGCAGCTCCTTTTCTATTTTCTCATTTGTATAAGTTTGCGTGCTTTTTCAGTATTGGCAAAATGCCATTTCGTCATGGAACGAAGTGTATCTTCGCCATGCTTTAACCAAATTTTAGCGGCCATTTCATCCACTTTGCCGCTCGCTCCTTTTTGAAGTGGGTACCCTGTCACTTTTGCAAGTCGATCCATTTCTTTAAGAAATGCATAGCGCGCCAAAATCGAGGCTGTTGCAACAGCTACATGCAGGTTTTCTGCTTTTGTCGAGAACAGGACATTTTGGCGAACAATTTCTTTTTCATTTTTAATGTGATTGTAGTAAATTCCGCGCTCTGCGAATTGGTCGATTAAAATATATTGCGGGGTTTCCGGTGCTATTTTTGTTAGTACATGTTTTAATGCCTGATTGTGCAGCAGCGCTTTTATTTTTCCTTGAGAATTCCCGCGTGCCTGTATTTCATTATATTTATCATTACGGAGCGTTAAAATACTGTGAACGCACACTTTCATTAAATCCGGAGCAATTTGTCGCATATAGTCATCAGTCAATTGTTTGGAATCCTTCACACCAAGTTCCTGAACGAGTGCTATTTTATCGGCAGGAACATAAACAGCGGCAACGGTTACAGGACCAAAGTAATCCCCTGTACCGGTCTCGTCTGAGCCTAAAACAGATAATGCTGCAAAATTTTCCGGAAGTGTATCGCCCTTCGTGGAGGCGATTTTAGTACTTGGAGCACCTGCTTGCCCCCAGCGTGCTGCTTCACGTTCTGCACCACCCCCTTGAAACATTACTTTTCCTGATTTATATGCAGTAATGGCCGTATCAGCAAGTTTTACCGAAAAAATAACACCTGGAGCCTTTCGTTCAATAAGAGCGTCTTTATAGAAATGTTGAATTGATTGCTGTTGTTCAGCACTACAAAGTAAAACGATATTTGTCATAATTGATCCTTTCAAAAACGATGTATTACTATGTAGTATAGCTTTTTGAATAAAAAAGGGGAACCTACATATGTATGCTTCTTTTGCAGGAACATTCGGGACATGGTGTTGCGATAGTGAAATTGGAAATGTTATGATGTACAATAGGAAAATGGCATCGTTATATAATAGAATCAATCGGGTTTGCTTTCAATCTTTTAATGGACAAAGAACGAAAAAAACTTATTCGTTACTGTTCACTTATTTTTTCTGGAGGGATTATTTTGGCTGAGCAAGAAAAGAATCGCATTTCCGTAGAAATATATGGTAATACATATAAAATGGTAGGAACAGAATCATCGGTCCATATGCGTCTTGTTGCTTCATTAGTGGACGACAAAATGCGGGAAATCAGTGCCCATAATCCATCTTTAGATACAGCGAAGCTAGCTGTATTAACAGCCGTTAATTCTGTGCACGACTATCTATTATTAAAAGAGCAATGTGAAAAACTAGAAATACAATTGAAACATTTGAAGGGTTGACATACATGTTGGATTTAATTATTCTCGCAGTCTTTATCATTAGTCTTATAGTTGGAGCGAAACGAGGGTTCGTTGTTCAGCTTATTAATATCGGAAGTTTTATTATTGCCCTCATTGTAGCGATTATTTATTATAAACCGCTAGCAGAAAAATTTGTTTTATGGATTCCGTATCCTGGATTTACAGAAGGTTCAACAATGACGCTCGTTCTGGATTCACTCGATGTTGACCGTACATTTTATCGCGTCTTTGCGTTTGCCATTATTTTCTTTGCAGTAAAGATTGCCCTCCAAATTGTCGGATCGATGTTTGATTTTTTAACGTATTTACCTGTATTGAGTTCGCTAAACTATGTATTAGGTGCAGTTCTTGGATTTATCGAAATGTATCTTGTACTATTTATTGGACTGTATGTTGTGGCATTACTGCCGGTGGAATCGATTCAAACATTCATCGACAGTTCAATTTTGGCAGGACTCATACTTGAGCACACACCGATTATTACGAGCATGTTCCAAAATTGGTGGTACATTCAAAAAAATTAACTTATTTCAGCGGGTATCCTAAATTCGGAAAGGGAGTTTACTAAAGAAAGAAGTCAACCTGAAAGCATCGCATTATGCTAAAATAGCTGACTTATCCGCGCAACGTGGATCTTTAGCCGGATCAGGATACCATTATGCCGAGGCGTAATTGATTTGAAAATCATGCGAATGCTTCTCTCGATTTTCGGGAGGAGCTTTTTTAAAGGAGAGACAATGATGAACAAAAAAATTATTATTCGTACATTGGAAAAAATAGCTTTATATATGGAGCTGCAGGCAGAAAATCCGTTTAAAGTATCCGCCTTCCGAAAAGCGGCAGCGGCACTCGAAGCAGACGAGCGGAGCCTAAGCGAAATCGATGATATTACAGCAATAAAAGGAATCGGTAAAGGAACGGCAGCGGTTATTACAGAGCTGATGGAGATCGGGGAATCGACTGTATTGAAAGAGCTGGAGGCAATAGTTCCGAAAGGACTTGTTCCATTGATGAAACTACCGGGTTTAGGTGGGAAAAAGCTTGCTAAATTGTATCAGGAACTAAACATAGTTGATGCAGCCACATTAAAGGCAGCTTGTGAGGCGGGTCAAGTAAGAGGGCTTGCGGGGTTTGCGGCAAAAACAGAGGAAAAAATTCTAAAAGAACTTGAAACTTTTGGTTCCCGAGCGGAACGATTACCTATTTGGCAGCTTGAGCCTGTCGTATTGGAAATTAATGAGCTTTTGGCAAGTTTGCCTGAAGTAGAGCTGTTCTCGGTTGCAGGGAGCTTCCGACGCGTTGCGGAAACGAGTAAAGACGTTGATTTTATTGTAGCGACAAAGGAATATGAAGTTGTACGTGAAGCGATTTTAACGCGCCTTGCAATATTAGAAACCGTTGCGGCAGGGGATACAAAAGTGTCCGTCATATTGGACCGTGAAGAACCGGTAAGTGTCGATTTCAGGTTAGTGACGCGGGAAGAATTTGCAACAGCACTTCATCATTTCACTGGATCGAAAGACCATAATGTACGCATGCGTCAGCTTGCAAAATCAATGGGGAAAAAAATCAGTGAATATGGTGTTGAGCAGGAAGACGGCACTGTTCTAACATTTGAGTCGGAAGAAGCGTTTTTTGCGCATTTTAACTTGCCATTCATTCCGCCGACTGTCCGTGAAAGCGGTAAAGAGCTGGACCGTTTGGACGAGCTAAGCGGCTTAGTGAAGCTGGAAGATATAGTAGCGGACCTTCATATGCATACAACTTGGTCAGATGGCGCGCATTCAGTCAGTGAGATGGGGCAAGCTTTAATGGATATCGGATATTCTCATGCAGTCATCACCGATCACTCGCAATATTTAAAAGTAGCGAATGGTTTAACACCTGAACGACTTGAACAGCAAAAGCTTGATATTTATGCATTTAACGAAGCAAACCCAAATTTCCGACTTTACAGAGGGACGGAAATGGATATTCTGCCTGATGGATCATTAGACTTTGGGGACGATGTATTAAAAGAACTGGATTTTGTTATTGCATCGATTCATTCAAGTTTTACACAATCGCAGGACAAAATTATGGCGCGCTTAAAAACTGCGGTCGAAAATCCGTATGTCCATATGATTGCTCACCCGACAGGCCGTATCGTCGGGCAGCGCGGAGGCTATGATCCGGATGTACCGTTATTGATCGAATGGGCAGCGGAACATGGTAAAATATTGGAACTCAATGCGAATCCGTACCGCCTGGACTTAAGCATCGAATATTTAATGCTGGCAATGGAGAAAAATGTACCAATCGCCATCAATACAGACGCACACGCAATCGACCAACTGCGCTTTATGGACATCGGTGTCAAATACGCACAAAAAGCATGGCTGAAAAAAGACCTGATCGTCAACACATGGTCAAAAGAAAAGTTCGAAGCATTTATTGCAAAAAATAAAGAAAAGTAATAGGAGGTGTTCTCATGATCGAACAACGAGCATTGAAAACACTAGAATTTCATAAAGTACGGGAGCAAGTAGCGGCATTTTGTACAAACTCTATCGGAAAGCAAGCGATCGATGAACTTGTACCGGAAACGGATTACGATACAGTTGTCGAACTCCTGGAAGAAATGGATGAAGGACTCGCGATTCTGCGTGTGAAAGGCAATGTGCCATTGGGCGGCATTTTCGATGTACGTCCACATGCACGCCGCTCACAAATCGGCGGTATGCTCAGCCCGATGGAATTAATGGAAATCGCAAGCACAATACGAGCAAGCCGAATTTTACGAAATTTCATTGAAGATATCGAATCGGAAAATACGATTGAAATTCCGCACTTTATCGAACGTAAAGAACAAATGCCTGTCTTGACGGCATTGCAGCACGAAATTAATGATTGTATCGATGATAATGGCACGGTGCTTGATTCAGCAAGTCCTGCATTACGCTCAATTCGCCAGTCATTGCGTTCAGAAGAATCTAAAGTGCGTCAAAAGCTGGAAAGTCTCACACGTGGTTCGAATGCAGCAAAAATGTTGTCTGACGCGATTATTACAATTCGTAATGACCGTTTCGTAATACCTGTTAAACAAGAGTATCGTTCACATTATGGCGGAATCGTCCACGATCAGTCCGCTTCAGGTCAAACATTGTTTATTGAGCCTGATGCAGTCATTCAAGCGAACAATGAAGTACAGCGTCTAAAAGTGAAAGAAAAAGCTGAAATCGAGCGTATTCTATCCGAGCTAACATTAAAGGTACAGGAAGTCGGTCATGAAATATTTGTTCTTGTACAGTTACTTGGAGAACTGGACGTTATTTTAGCAAAAGGGAAATACGGACAGGCAAATAAATGCACAATGCCAAAAATGAATAAAGAAGGTTATACACGACTTGTCCGTGCGCGACACCCCCTATTGCCAATTGACGAAGCAGTTGCCAATACGATTGAATTTGGAAGAGATGTTACAGCAATTGTTATTACTGGACCAAACACAGGCGGTAAAACAGTGACATTGAAAACAGTGGGACTGTGTACAATCATGGCGCAGTGCGGATTGCCGGTTCCGGCACTGGATGGTTCGGAATTGGCCGTGTTTGAGCAAATTTTTGCAGATATTGGTGATGAACAGTCAATTGAACAGTCATTATCAACTTTCTCTTCTCATATGGTGAATATAGTAGACATTCTAAGCAAATTTAACGAAAAATCGTTAATATTATTCGATGAGCTTGGCGCAGGTACCGATCCGCAGGAAGGTGCAGCACTCGCAATTGCTATCTTGGATGAAACAGTCGATCGCGGTGCACGTGTCATGGCAACTTCTCACTATCCGGAGCTGAAAGCATATGGTTATAACCGTCCATCAGTTGTCAACGCGAGTGTAGAGTTCGATATTGAAACGCTCAGCCCGACTTATCGATTGCTTATTGGTGTGCCGGGTCGTTCAAATGCATTTGAAATTTCCAAACGTCTTGGATTAAACTCCAATGTAATCGACCATGCAAAATCCTTTACGGGTACTGACCGTCATGAAGTAGAATCTATGATTGCTTCACTTGAAGAAAGCCGATTACGTTCTGAACGTGAAGCGGACGAAGCTCATCTTTTACTGGAAGACGCACAAAAAATCCGGGCAGAGCTCGAAGAACGTCTTCGTATTTATGATGAGAAAAAGGAAAACCTAGAGAAAAAAGCGAAAGATAAGGCTCGAAAAATTGTCGATGATGCGAAGAAGGAAGCGGAAACGATTATTGCAGAGCTCAGAAAAATGAAAGAAAATGCCGCATTATCGGTGAAAGAGCATGAGTTAATCGATGCGAAGAAGCGTTTAGATAATGCAGCACCGATTGATAACAATAAAGTGCTTCAAAAGGCTGTCGCTGCCCGTGAGCGTAAGCAAAATCTGCAAGTGGGCGACGAAGTGAAAGTATTAAGCTACGGTCAAAAAGGTACACTCCTGCAAAAAGCAGGAAATGAGTGGGTCGTTCAAATCGGTATTTTGAAAATGAAACTGCCCGAAACTGATTTGGAGTATGTGAAACCGGAAAAAGAGCAAGCTACTCGCCCGATGATGAATGTGAAAAATCGCAACAGCATCGTGAAGCTGGAACTTGATTTACGTGGGGAACGATATGAAGAAGCGCTTATTCGCACAGAAAAATATTTAGATGATGCGTTACTGGCTAACTATCCCCGTGTATCGATTATTCACGGAAAAGGGACTGGTGCATTACGCCAAGGGATTCAAAACTTCCTGAAAAATCATAAGCGTGTTAAATCATACCGTTATGGTGAAGCGGGCGAAGGCGGATTCGGTGTTACAGTCGTAGAACTAAAATAGTTGTTGCTCCTTTTAAATGATGCGCTAATATTAAACATAGAAAGAAAATAATTAAAGGGGGTAAAATGGATTGCTAGGATCAGACTTTTGGCACCATCCTCTCGTAGAAACAGCAGGCTATTTTAGTGTGGTAGTCCTTTGCCTATTCGTATCAATGATTTTATTTGAGGTCGTAACAAAGTATAAAAATTGGGATGAAATAAAAAAGGGAAATGTCGCGGTCGCTTTAGCTACTGGAGGAAAAATTTTAGGCGTCTGTAATATTTTCAGATATTCAATTAATCAGCATACGTCATTTATTCAAATGCTCGGTTGGGGTTTATTCGGTTTTACGTTATTGATTTTTGCCTATTTTTTATTTGAGTTTTTAACGCCGAAATTTAATGTGGATGAGGAGATTGCTGCTGACAATCGTTCAGTCGGATTTATCTCGTTTACAATTTCTCTCGGTTTGTCATTTGTTATCGGAGCAAGTATTTCATAGGAGCATACACATGGAAACATTATCGAAAATATTACTCGTCGTCTGTTTCATTTTTCTCGCAGTCGGCATTTACTACATGATGACACTCTAAAACATAAAAGCAAATGAACTAGCATTTAGTTAGTTCATTTGCTTTTTTCATTAGCTGAGCAGATTTATATCAATCGAATATTTTAACTTTATCTGCCCGTTACCAAAAAATATTTAAGATATTAAAACTTTATTGAAAAAGTATATTTCCATACTAAACGAATAGTCCTATATGTTTTATCTACAATAATACTATAAAAGTCAAAATAATAAACGAGAAAATAAATGCATGAACGAGAATAAAGTGTGTATATCTATGAAAATAGTTTGAAACCATTTCCAATTTTAATTATAATGATGTAAACAAGTAAAGCTTTAGCAAAGGGGAGGAGTTTTATGACAGAAAAGGTTTGGTTGGCAAGCTATCCGAAAGAAGTACCACATTCTATTGAGCTGCCGGAAATTCCTGTACACCAGTTTTTAACACAAGCATTTGAGTCAATGCCTAATAAAGTGGCAATACACTTCATGGGGCGCGAGCTTACGTACAAAGAACTTTATGAATCAGCGTTGAAGTTTGCGAACTACCTGCGTTCTCTAGGGGTGGAGAAGGGGGATCGAGTAGCGATTATGCTGCCGAACTGTCCGCAAGCGGTCATCGCCTATTATGGAACGATGTATGCCGGTGGGGTTGTCGTACAGACGAATCCGCTTTATACAGAACGGGAGCTGCAATATCAGATGGCGGATTCCGGAGCAAAAGTTATCTTAGTGATGGATATTTTATACCCAAGGGCAATGAAAATATTACATGAGACAAATATTGAAAATGTTATTGTTTCAGGAATCAAAGACTATTTGCCATTCCCCAAAAACTTAGTTTATCCGTTCATCCAAAAGAAACAGTACGGTTATAGTGTAAAGGTGGAGCATAGCGGAACTAACCACCTGTTTACAGAAATCATGAAAATGGCCAAAATGGATAAAATCGAGCAAGACTTTGATTTTGAAAATGATTTGGCATTATTGCAATACACTGGAGGGACAACAGGTTACCCGAAAGGTGTTATGTTAACGCATAAAAACTTGATTGCAAATACATTAATGTGTGATGCATGGATGTATAAATGCAAAAAGGGTGAAGAGACAATTTTAGGCATACTTCCATTCTTCCATGTATATGGTATGACAACGGTATTAATTTTATCTGTCATGCAGCAAGGCAAGATGGTATTACTTCCTAAATTTGATGCAGAGCAAGCATTGAAAACGATTGATAAACAAAAACCAACATTATTCCCCGGCGCCCCAACAATGTATATTGGCTTGTTGAATCACCCGGATTTAGCAAAATATGATCTATCGTCAATTAAAGCGTGTTTAAGCGGTTCTGCTGCATTGCCACTGGAAGTTCAGGAAAAGTTTGAAGAATTGACAGGCGGTCGTTTAGTAGAAGGATACGGCTTAACCGAAACTTCTCCAGTTACACATGCCAATCCGATTTGGGACCATCGTATCAACGGTTCAATCGGTTTACCTTGGCCAAACACAGAAGCGGTTATTTTACGTTCAGGTGAAGCAGAAATATTGCCTGTAGGTGAAATCGGCGAAATAGCGGTAAAAGGACCACAAGTTATGAAGGGTTACTGGAATCGTCCTGAAGAAACAGCAATGACATTTGCAGATGGCTGGTTTTTAACGGGTGATTTAGGCTATATGGACGAAAATGGTTATTTCTATGTTGTTGACCGCAAAAAGGATATGATTATTGCAGGTGGATTTAATATCTACCCGCGTGAAGTAGAAGAAGTGCTGTATGAGCATGAAGCGATCCAGGAATGTATCGTAGCCGGTATCCCTGATCCGTATCGTGGAGAAACCGTAAAGGCATATATTGTTCTTAAAGAGGGTAAATCTGTTACAGATAAGGAACTGAACGAGTATTGCCGTAAAAACCTGGCTGCTTATAAAGTGCCGCGTTTCTATGAATTCCGTCAAGAGTTGCCGAAAACAGCAGTAGGAAAAATTTTACGCCGTACGCTAATTGAAGAAGAAAAACAGAAAATGGCACAACAAGAAGCAAAATAATTAATTGTTTAGCAAACTATTGACAGAATGCAGAACAAACTATAATATAAAAACATGAATGAATGGTCATTCATGTTTTTATATTTTTTTTGGTGGTGATCTGCTTGAAACGAAACAAACCCAAATATATGCAAATAGTAGACGCAGCAGTCATTGCTATCGCAGAAAATGGCTATCATCAAGCCCAAGTTTCAAAAATAGCTAAACAGGCTGGGGTTGCTGATGGTACAATCTACTTATATTTCAAAAACAAAGAAGATATTTTAATTTCTGTATTCCAGGAAAAAATGGGTATTTTCGTAGAGAATTTACAGGCTATAATAAAAAGTGGGGAAACTGCTTCCGATAAGTTATGTAAAATGATCGAAAATCATTTCCATGTTCTATCAAGTGATCGCCACTTGGCAACTGTAACTCAGCTTGAGCTACGGCAATCGAATAAAGAAATTAGACTGAAAATTAATTCTATTCTAAAAGAATACTTAATTTTACTAGATCAAATTTTAATCGAAGGTATGCTAAATGGTGAATTCAACCAGACGATGGATGTTCGTATTGCGAGACAAATGGTCTTTGGTACAATTGACGAAATTACGACAACTTGGGTAATGAATGAAAATCGATATGATTTATTAGAGCAAGCTCCAAAAGTAAAGCAATTACTGCTAAACGCACTAAAAGCATAAAGGGGATGTAGAGGATGGAGTTTCTAAGTTGGAAAGTAGAAGAAGGGGTCGCAATTGCAACGATTTCAAGACCACCAGCAAATGCACTTTCACAAGGCTTGATCCAAGATGTGAATGCACTTTTAGACGCTGTAGAAGAAGATGAGAATGTACGTGTCATCGTCTTGCATGGCGAAGGACGTTTCTTCTCTGCAGGTGCGGATATTAAAGAGTTTACGAGCGTACAGTCAGGAGAAGCATTTACAGGGTTGGCGAAAAATGGACAAGATGTATTCGAACGTGTCGAAACATTCAGTAAACCGGTTATTGCCGCGATCCACGGTGCAGCATTAGGCGGCGGCTTGGAACTTGCAATGGGATGCCATATGCGCTTTGTAACCGCATCGGCAAAGTTAGGCTTACCTGAGCTATCATTAGGCTTAATACCTGGATTTGCAGGAACACAACGATTACCACGATATGTTGGTGTAGCAAAAGCAGCGGAAATGATGTTTACAAGCGACCCGATTTCGGGGACTGAAGCTGTTCAATGGGGATTAGCAAACCGTGCTTTTTCCGATGAAGAGCTGCTGCCTGAAACATTGAAAATCGCTCGGAAAATTGCGAAGAAATCACCAATTGCTCTTAAAGCAGCGATCCAAATGCTGAATTACTCAAAACCATCATCTTATTACGAAGGAGTAAATGCTGAAGCAAACAGCTTCGGTGAAGTATTTGTTTCTGAAGATGCTAAAGAAGGAATCCAAGCATTTATTGAAAAACGTGAGCCAGTGTTTACTGGTAAATAAAAAAATGTATTCTTCCCTGTTTTTCGGGATTAAAATTAAAAAGCTTTTAGGAGGTCTAGATTATGAATATTTTTGTATTAGTAAAACGTACTTTTGACACAGAAGAAAAAATCGTCGTATCCGGCGGTAAAATTCAAGAAGATGGTGCAGAATTCATCATCAACCCATACGATGAGTACGCAATTGAAGAAGCAATTCAAAAGCGCGACGCATTAGGCGGTAAAGTAACAGTTGTGACAATCGGTGGCGAAGATGCAGAAAAGCAGTTACGTACAGCTTTAGCAATGGGTGCCGATGAAGCGGTATTGATTAATACAGAAGATGATTTAGATGAGCTTGACCAATATTCTTCAGCTTATATTTTAGCGGAATATTTAAAAGACAAAGAAGCAGATTTAATTTTAGCAGGAAATGTAGCAATCGATGGTGGTTCAGGACAAGTTGGCCCGCGCTTAGCAGACCTGCTGGGCATTAACTACGTAACAACAATTACTTCATTGGAAATCGACGGCACGAACGTTAAGATTGTGCGTGATATCGAAGGGGACGCTGAAGTATTAGAAACATCATTACCATTATTAGTAACAGCTCAACAAGGTTTAAACGAGCCACGTTACCCATCTTTACCAGGTATTATGAAAGCGAAGAAAAAACCGCTTGCAGAACTGGAATTGGATGATTTGGATATCGAAGAAGACGATGTTGAAGTAAAAGTAGAAACAGTTGAAATTTATTTACCGCCACAAAAAGCGGCTGGACGTGTATTAGAAGGCGATCTTTCTGCACAGGTAAAAGAATTAGTAAACTTACTTCATAACGAAGCAAAAGTAGTCTAATAGAAGTCAACTAGAGTACGGAAATTTTTACGAAGATGGTAATGGAGGGATATTCTATGTCAAAGAAAGTTTTAGTGTTAGGTGAGGTTCGCGAAGGGAGCTTACGTAACGTTTCATTCGAAGCAGTTGCAGCAGGTTTACAAATCGCTGACGGCGGTGAAGTAGTAGGTTTATTAGTAGGGGATGCAGTAGCTGATTTAACACAGGAATTAATCGCATATGGAGCGAGCCGTGTTATTACAGTAGAACATCCACACTTGAAAAACTATACATCTGACGGCTTCAGCCAAGCAATTTTAGCAGTAGTAGAACAAGAAAATCCAGAAGCAATCGTTTTCGGTCATACTTCTTTAGGTAAAGACTTATCGCCAAAAATTGCTTCACGCTTACAATCTGGCTTAATTTCAGATGTTACGGAAATTCAGGGAGCTGGCGATGATACAGTCTTCGTCCGCCCGATCTATTCTGGTAAAGCATTCGAAAAAGTAAAAATTAAAGATGGTGTTATTTTTGCGACAATCCGTCCAAACAATATTCCACCATTAGTAAAAGATGATTCTCGTACTGGTGAAGTATCATCAGTATCTGTTGATATTACAAATTTACGTACAATCATCAAAGAAGTTGTCCGCAAATCAACTGAAGGTGTAGACCTTTCAGAAGCGAAAGTAGTAGTTGCAGGTGGCCGCGGTGTAAAATCCGAAGAAGGTTTTGAGCCATTAAAAGAGCTTGCTAATTTACTTGGTGGAGCAGTTGGCGCATCTCGTGGTGCATGTGACGCAGAATATTGCGATTACTCATTACAAATCGGCCAAACTGGTAAAGTTGTAACACCTGACCTTTATATCGCTGCGGGGATTTCTGGTGCGATTCAGCATTTAGCTGGTATGTCGAACTCAAAAGTTATCGTTGCGATCAACAAAGATCCAGAAGCAAACATCTTTAAAGTAGCGGACTACGGTATTGTTGGTGACTTATTCGAAGTAGTGCCAATGTTAATCGAAGAATTTAAAGCACTTAAAGTAAATGCATAAAAAGTGATGAGGAGCTTCCTTCTTTTCGAAGGAAGTTTTTTAGTTTTTGAAGTGATGTGGTATGCATGTGTGAATGGAAATGGATTTTTTTGTAAAGTTTTAAAATGCCAGAATAAAGGGTATATGTCTTCTAATATCCTTAAAAAAATTCTAAGAGGAATTTTTACGGCTTAAGAAATAACCGCTAAATTTAAAGTACATTTATATTCCCAAGCATTTTACTACTGTTTAATTGGGAAAACATGCTATACTACAACCATATGTTATTTAAGGAGGCTATTTAATATGGCAATTGTACACGCGACAGATCAAACTTTCCCACAAGAAATTTCAAACGGCACAGTTTTAGTAGATTTTTGGGCTACTTGGTGCGGACCATGTAAAATGATTGCTCCAGTTCTTGAAGAATTAGATACAGAAATCGGTAACGACGTTAAAATCGTGAAAGTGGATGTTGATAACAACCAGGTTACTGCTGCAGAATACCAAATCATGTCAATTCCATCGTTACTATTATTCGTAGATGGTGAAGTAAAAGCAAAAACTGCTGGTTTCATGCCAAAAGAAGCGTTAATCGATTTCATTAACGACAACAAATAATTGAACCTCTGGCCATTCAAACGCCAAGGCGCAATTGATATGTCAAAAAGCCGTATGCCGTATAAGGTGTACGGCTTTTTTCTTATACCCCAATCAGTTAAAATAAAGAAAGGACATATTAAACAGGTGAGAAGATGAATGCAATCATTAAAGCAAAACTAGAAATCCTACCGAATGAATCAGGTTGCTATATTATGAAAGACCGTCAAGGCACGATTATATACGTTGGTAAAGCTAAGGTATTGAAAAATCGAGTGCGTTCATACTTTACGGGAAGTCATGACGGTAAAACTGCGAGACTAGTCAGTGAGATCGAAGACTTCGAGTATATTGTTACTTCAAGCGATTTGGAAGCTCTTATACTGGAGCTGAATCTAATTAAGCTGCATGACCCGAAATATAATGTGAAACTAACGGATGATAAAACGTACCCTTATATAAAAATAACGAATGAACGATACCCGCGTATTATTACGACAAGAAAAGTGAAGAAGGATAAAGCAAAATATTTCGGACCGTATCCGAATGCCTACGCGGCGAACGAAACACGGAAATTACTGGACCGTTTGTATCCGCTTCGTAAATGTACACATCTGCCTAACCAGGTGTGTCTGTACTATCACTTAGGTCAATGTTTGGCACCGTGTGTGAAAGACATCGAAAAACAAGTGTATGACGAAATGATTGATGAGATTTCGAAGTTTTTAAACGGAGGCGTCGAAGAAATTCAACAAGACCTTCAGCAAAAAATGATGGATGCTGCCGAAAATCTAGAGTTTGAGCGGGCAAAGGAATTCCGGGACTTGATTGCTCATATCGATCAAATTATGGAAAAGCAAAAAATCGTAACGGATGATTTGAGCAACCGGGATGTATTTGGCTATGCAGTAGAAAAAGGCTGGATGTGTGTTCAGGTATTTTTCGTGCGCCAAGGCAAACTCATTGAGCGGGATGTTTCGATATTCCCGATTTATAATGAGCCCGAAGAGGAATTTTTAACATTTGTTGGCCGTTTTTACGAACAGCCACATCATCTATTGCCAAAAGAAATCTTCGTGCCAAAATCGATTAACGAAACAATTTTACAAAAGCTGTTGAATGTGAAGGTGCTGACACCGAAGCGCGGTTCTAAAAAAGAGCTTGTTGATCTAGCCATGAAAAACGCGGAAATAGCCATTCATGAGAAGTTCCAGTTGATTGAACGTCAAGAAGAGAGGACAGTCGGTGCTTGTGAAGCACTTGCTGAAACAATGCAAATTCCATTGCCGCTAAGAATAGAAGCGTTTGATAACAGTCATATGCACGGTGCGGATCCGGTTTCGGCGATGGTTGTTTTTATAGACGGAAAGCCTGCGAAAAAGGAATACCGGAAATATAAAACAAGGGAAGCGGCCAAACATGATGACTATGGTGCGATGCAGGAAGTTATTCGACGCCGTTACACACGTGTACTGCGGGAAAACCTGCCATTACCTGATCTGATTCTTATCGACGGAGGAAAAGGACAAATGGAAGTCGCACGTGAAGTAATTGAAGACGAGCTTGGGCTAGTCATTCCGATAGCAGGGTTGGCTAAAGACGAAAAGCACAATACGTCCCAGCTTTTATTTGGTACCCCTCCGGAAGTTGTCCCGTTAAAACGTACAAGTGACGGTTTCTATTTATTACAGCGCATCCAAGATGAGGTACACCGATTTGCAATTACATTTCTACGTCAGCAGCATCAGACAAATGCCATCACTTCTGTTCTTGATGGGATTGAAGGTGTAGGTCCGAAGCGAAAGCAGCAACTCATGAAGCATTTTGGATCAGTGAAAAAAATCCGCGAGGCAAGCGAGTTGCAGCTGCAGGAATCCGGAGTGCCGGCAAAATTGGCGGAAGTCATCTATCGTCATTTTCATGAAGCACCATTGAATAAAGGGTAGTGTTATGCTAATATATAAGACAATTCAATATTTACTAAGATAGAGGCGCAGTATTCAACAGTACATTGCTCGAGGAAGAACAATTCCATTGACAGCAATTGAAAGGGGATCCTGCCGAAGTGAAGTGCGTATTGTTCGCGTAGTTTGCTGGTTTTGCATTTAAGAGATGTAAAACTGTCAGAGCTTTTTGTTCTGGAGGGCTATCCTGAAAAACTTATAACTATTATTTGTATTGACGGCGGCTTTCCATAACATGGGAAGTCGTCTTTTTTGTTTTCGAATTTAAGGAGGGAAAAGAATGGAGACAGTTATAGTGAAGTTTGGTGGTCCTGCATTGACTACACCGGAAAAAATAGTACACATGGCTAAAAAGGTGATAAAAGAGCAAGGGCGTGGCATAAACTTAGTCGTTGTCGTTTCTTCAATGCCCGTTATACGACGAGACTTGAGACAATATGCTGCTGAAATTACTGATGAGCCGTCGAAACGGGAAATGGATGCACTCGTCTCATCGGCGACACAAATAACAAGTGCAATGCTTGCAATGGCAATTCAGGAGCATGGAGGTAAAGCTGTGTCGCTTGCTGGATGGCAAACAGGAATCCATACAAATCAAAAACATGGCAACGCACGGATTGATCATGTCGATAGTAAACGAATTCAGGAACATTTGGCATTAGGCGAAATCGTCGTAGTAGCAGGTTTTCAAGGAGTTACGGGGACAGACAATATTTCAACATTCGGCAAAGGGGGATCTGAAACTTCAGCGGTTGCACTGGCGGTTGCCCTCGAAGCAGAGCGTGTCGAGATTTTTTCATCAGTTGAAGGGATTTTTACGGCAGACCCGGAAATTGTAAAGGGATCTAGGAAACTACCGGAAGTTTCTTATGATGAGATGTTGGAATTTGCAAATTTAGGGGCTAAAATTTTGCACCCACGTGCGGTTGAACTTGCCAAAAAATACAATATACCGCTCATTGTACGCTCTTTCGTACAGGACGTGGAAGGCACTTTTATTAAAGGGGATGTAGACATGGAGAAAAACTTACTTGTACGCGGGGTAGCCTACGAATCGGATATTATTCGTTTGACGATCGGCTATGATTCTTATGAAACCGCGTCATTGGCAGAAGTGTTTAGTGTTTTAGCAGAAAATGATATCAATGTGGATATTATTGTTCAAGCAGTCATTGATGGCGTGAAGCCGACCATTTCCTTTACAATTTCCAAAGATGAGTTTGCGGAAGCTTTACGGGTACTGGAAACTAGTAAACTGTCACTTGGATTTAGTTTTGCAGATTTTGAAGTGGGCTTAGCGAAAGTATCTATTATCGGTTCTGCGATGGCATCCAATCCGGGGGTGGCGGCCCGCATGTTTGCACGCTTAGGTCGCGAACATATCCCTGTAAAAATGGTCAGCACTTCGGAAATTAAAGTGTCTGTCGTTGTACCACAGGAAGAAATGGTTCGTGCTGCGAATGTGCTGCATGAGGAATTCAATTTGGCGATGAAAGAAGTAACCGCTTCTTAAAGTAATAGCTGGAAATGAGCTGCAGTAGCTTATTTCCAGCTTTTTTATTGAGTAAACTTGCTGCTTCAGCAAAAGACAATTATTATAAGTTGAAGGCTAAATTTTCTCTTTTAAATCCCATTTTAATGTAAATTTTACGACATGTTTATCATTATCTTTTTCTTCAAAGCATTCCGTCAAATAGCCAAGCTGTTTTTGTTTCTGCTCTGCTAAGAAGCCAGCTTCAAGACGGAAGCAACGTTGTACAATATTGAGTGGCAATTCCTCTGTTGTCAAAAGTATGTAATGAAGTTCGTCCTTCGTTTCTTTTTCCAGAACTAACTGGCCCCAGCCAGCTTCCATAAAAAATGAAGGGAGTTCATCCATTGAAAATAATGGGAACTTTCTTGCAATTTCTTTACCTGCCCAATATAAAACATCTTCTTCATGCTTTCCTAGAATAGAAGGAAGAAGATGGTCACGAATGATTTCGTAGCCAAAAGTTGGAATCGTTTTCATTTTGTACCCTTCCATATAAAAAACCTCTTTCATAAATTTTCTTATAATTTTCATTCTTTCATGAAGAAATGAGTTATAAGCAGAAAAAACGGTTCTCAAAACAGCGTAAAACCGTCTTTAAAATGATTATAAAATATCCTGCGTTGCCTTGACGCTAGTATCTGTTGAGAGTACAATGGACATGTCATAATATTGTACCATGATGAAATGCGCAGTCAACATCCCAACTTCTACAAATTTGAGGCGTTGCGCATGTGTATTTCAAGTACTAAGGGGGGTAACAGTTTTGTCGAAAGATCGTGAATTTTTATGGCGCCGCTTACACTCGTTACTAGGTGTAGTTCCTGTCGGGTTGTTCTTGGTGTTCCACTTATTTCTGAACTTCACTGCAGTTGGCGGTGAAGAAACTTACAATAACGCAACAGGTGTTATGGAATTACTTCCACACTCGTTATTGTTAGCGATGGAATGGATCATTATCTATATTCCATTAATGTTCCACGGATTCTATGGAGTGTATATTGCCTTCACTGCAACATACAACACAGGACGTTTCAGCACATTCCGTAACTGGATGTTTGCATTGCAACGTTTCACAGGTATTTTCCTTGTAATCTTCATTGCGTGGCATATTTTCCAAACACGTATCCAAAAAGCATTTGGTGCTGAAGTTGAATTTAATATGATGGTTGAAATCGTTGACAATCCATTAATGTTAGTATTCTACATCTTAGGTATCGTTTCAGCAGCATTCCACTTAGCGAACGGTTTATGGTCGTTCTTAGTAAGCTGGGGTATTACGCAATCAAACAAATCTCAACGAATCGCAACTTATGTTACGTTGTTAATTTTCGTAGTATTAGCAATCGTTGGTGTTGCAGCTATCTTAGCATTCGTTTAATCACTTAACTTGATCACTACTACATAGTTAAGGTTCTAGATCGAATGGAATATGAGTAAAAGTTTTTAGCAATTAATGAGGAGTGAGAAATAATCATGGCAAAAAGTAAAGTTATCGTCGTTGGTGGCGGTCTTGCTGGCTTAATGGCTACGATTAAAGCAGCTGAAGTTGGTACTGAAGTTGAATTATTCTCGTTAGTTCCAGTTAAACGTTCACACTCTGTTTGTGCACAAGGCGGAATTAACGGAGCAGTTAATACAAAAGGTGAAGGGGATTCTCCATGGATCCACTTTGATGATACAGTTTATGGTGGCGACTTCTTGGCGAACCAACCACCAGTTAAAGGTATGTGTGATGCAGCACCTGGTATTATCCACTTAATGGACCGTATGGGTGTAATGTTCAACCGTACTCCAGAAGGTTTACTTGACTTCCGTCGTTTCGGTGGTACGTTAATGCACCGTACAGCATTTTCCGGTGCGACAACTGGACAACAATTATTATATGCCCTAGACGAGCAAGTTCGTGCACACGAAGTAGCTGGTTTAGTTACGAAGTATGAGCACTGGGAATTCCTTGGTGCGGTGCTTGATGACGAAGGTGTTTGCCGCGGTATCGTAGCACAAGATTTACGTACTGAAGAAATTCGCTCATTCCGTTCTGATGCTGTAATTATGGCAACAGGTGGTCCTGGTATTATCTTCGGTAAAACAACAAACTCAGTAATCAACACTGGTTCAGCAGCATCGATTGTTTACCAACAAGGTGCAACATATTCAAACGGTGAAATGATTCAAATTCACCCAACAGCGATTCCTGGAGACGACAAAAACCGTCTAATGTCTGAATCTGCTCGTGGTGAAGGTGGACGTGTATGGACTTATAAAGACGGTAAGCCTTGGTACTTCCTAGAAGAGAAATATCCTGCTTACGGTAACTTAGTACCACGTGATATCGCAACACGTGAGATTTTTGACGTGTGCGTAAATCAAAAGTTGGGTATTAATGGGGAAAACATGGTATACTTAGACTTATCCCATAAAGATCCTCATGAATTAGATATTAAATTAGGTGGTATTATCGAAATCTACGAGAAATTCGTAGGCGATGACCCACGTAAATTACCGATGAAAATCTTCCCAGCGGTACACTATTCAATGGGTGGATTATGGGTTGACTATGACCAAATGACTGAAATCCCTGGTTTATTCGCTGCAGGTGAATGTGACTACTCACAACACGGTGCAAACCGTTTAGGTGCGAACTCATTATTATCAGCGATTTACGGTGGTATGGTTGCAGGTCCAAATGCTGTTAAGTACATTAAAGGACTTAAAAAGCATGCAGAAGATTTACCTGAAGAAATCTACACGCGCCGCGTACAGGAAGAAACAGAGAAATGGGAAGCTATCTTAAAAATGGATGGTACAGAAAACGCTTACTTACTACACAAAGAGCTTGGTGAGTGGATGACTGACAACATGACTGTTGTACGTGTAAACGCAAAATTAGAAGAAACTTATGCGAAATTAACTGAGCTTCAAGAGCGTTGGGAAAACATCAACATTAACGACACGCAAAAATGGTCGAATCAAGGTGCTCACTTCACTCGTCAGTTAAAGAACATGCTATATTTAGCTAAAGTTATGACTAAGGGTGCATTATTACGTGACGAATCTCGTGGGGCTCACTTCAAGCCTGAATTCCCAGAACGTGATGATGAAAAATTCTTAAAAACAACTATGGCGAAGTTCGATCCGGCAACGGGCGAACCAATTATTACTTATGCCGATGTAGACGTTTCGTTAATTCCACCACGTAAACGCGACTACTCAGCGTAGAAGGGGGAACTAAACAGTGGAAACAGTAAATACTGGTAGAACAGTTAAGTTAGAAATCGTTCGTCAAGACAATGAGAATGGTGCTACACGCGTTGAAAAGTTTGAAGTTCCTTACCGTCCTGGTATGAACGTTATCTCTGCTCTAATGCATATTCAAAAATATCCTGTTACTGCTGATGGTCAAAAAACGACTCCAGTATCATGGGATATGAACTGTCTGGAAGAGGTTTGTGGTGCATGTTCAATGGTAATCAATGGACGTCCGCAACAATCTTGTTCAGCATTAGTAGACAAGTTAACTCAACCAATTCGTTTAGAGCCAATGAAAACTTTCCCGGTTATCCGTGACTTACAAGTAGACCGTGAGCGCATGTTTAACGCACTTAAGAAAGTTAAAGCATGGGTACCAATCGATGGTACTTATGATTTAGGCGAAGGTCCTCGTATGCCAGAGCGCAAACGTCAATGGGCTTATGAATTATCAAAATGTATGACTTGTGGTGTATGTATGGAAGCATGTCCAAACGTTTCCGAATCAGCATCATTCATCGGTCCATTTGCTTTATCGCAAGTTCGTTTATTCAATACACACCCAACTGGTGCAATGAATAAAGACGAGCGTTTAAATGCAATTATGGGCGACGGTGGTCTTGCAAACTGTGGTAACTCTCAAAACTGTGTAGCTGCTTGTCCAAAAGGTATTCCTTTGACAACATCTATCGCTGCACTTAACCGTGAAACAACAGTTCAAATGTTCAAAAACTTCTTCGGTTCTGACCACATGGTTGACTAATCGAATGAATATAATTGACCCTCACCTTGGTGGGGGTCTTTTTGTATAGGATCGCTTTTTGATTTCTTACAAATTATGCTATAATGAATGAGTATTCATTATCTGGGGATGATGATGTAATCAAACAAAGGGGGAATTTTTTATGCGAGCTACATATATTCAGGAAGCAACAGAATGGATGGCAGGATTTTCGTTTTCGACAAAGGTAAAGGTTCGATTTTCGGAAACAGATATGTACGGACATGTAAATAATACAAAAGTATTTGCCTATTTCGAGTTTGCGCGTATCGAATATTTTAAAGCATTAGGATTTGATTTTACTGCGGGGTCGGATACGGGAAATATGCTCGTTGTGGCAGATATTCAGTGTGATTATTTAAAGGAAGTGTTCTTTGATGAAGAGTTGACAATATATGTTAAAACGGCATCGATCGGCACATCTTCCATGGATTTGCATTATTTGGTGAAAAATGAAAAAGATGAAGTGTGCTATACAGGGCGCGGAACGCTTGTACAATTGAGCAGTGACACGGGGAAAGGTGTCCCGTTACTGGAAGAGCAAAAAAAATTATTGCTTGGGAAATAGTTAAATGCCCTCACCTGCTTTGTATTTTCGACATAATGTACAAAGAAGAGGATAGGAGGGTGTTGCAAAATGAATCGTCCGCAGCATCGTTCGCTGTTAACAAAAAGAGAACGCGAGATTTTTGAGCTATTAATAAAGGACTATTCAACACGGGAAATATCAACTAAGCTAGGCATTAGTGAAAAAACCGTTCGTAATCATATTTCCAATACGATTCAAAAGCTGGGTGTATCAAGTCGTACGCAAGCGATTCTTGAGCTATTAAGACTCCAGGAATTGTCGATATACTGATTCGATGCTTGCTATTTTATCAAAAAAACTTCAAAATAGAACTATGAAACGCATCGAGGAGTGAATGGAGTAGATGAAAGATCACAGCACACATAGCTCTGAATCTGTAGCAATCCTGGAAAAAGAACTAAGATATATTTCACACTTAATCAAACAAAAAGGTAGAGAAATTCTAAGCAATTATACGATTACACCTCCGCAATTTATTGCCTTGCAATGGTTGCATGAATCAGGTGATATGACGATCGGTGACTTGTCGACGAAAATGTATTTAGCATTTTCGACAACGACAGATTTAGTAGACCGGATGGAGAAAAATGAATTGGTACAGCGTGTACGTGACGAAAATGATCGACGTGTTGTACGGATTCATCTTTTACCGGAAGGCGAAAGAATTATCCAGGAAGTAATTTTAAAACGTCAAAATTATTTGCGGGATATTACACAGGAATTTAACGCAGAAGAGTTTGAACAATTATCAAGAACATTACAAAAACTACATTTATTAATGAAATAGGATAGAGGCGGTACAAGTGAATGCCCCAATTGGTGTTATCGATTCCGGAGTTGGCGGATTAACAGTGGCAAAA
This sequence comes from Solibacillus sp., assembly GCF_040273735.1. Classification (NCBI taxonomy): domain Bacteria; kingdom Bacillati; phylum Bacillota; class Bacilli; order Caryophanales; family Caryophanaceae; genus Solibacillus; species Solibacillus sp. The sequence goes on from NZ_JBELZM010000003.1 coordinate 195,222, forward strand.
GCGATTATGGAGCTTTTGCCGAATGAAACAATATATTATATAGGTGATACGGCGCGATGTCCTTACGGGCCACGCACAAAGCAAGAAGTCCGCAATTTTACATGGGAGATGGCAAAAGCGCTTGAAAAGATGAATGTTAAAATGCTTGTCATTGCATGTAATACTGCGACTGCCGTTGCATTGGAAAGTCTGCAAAAACATATGCCATTTCCGGTTTTAGGAGTTATTAATGCAGGGGCACGAGCGGCCATAAAAAAGACAAAACGCAATGAAGTTGTCGTATTAGCGACAGAAGGCACGATCAAAAGCGGCGCATATGAAGAAGCAGTGAAATCATTATCGACAAAAGCGAAAATAATTCCACTTGCCTGTCCGACATTTGTGCCACTCGTTGAAAGTGGCGAATACGAAGGCCAATTTTCGTATGACCTCGTTGCGAAAGGATTAAAGCCGCTTGAAGATGAGCGATTCGATACAGTCATTTTAGGCTGTACACATTATCCTATTTTACAAAAGCAAATTGAGGCAGCAGTTGGCTCACAAGTTCACGTCCTGTCATCTGCCGAAGAAACGGCAAAAGATGTCGAAGCGATTTTAAGCTATACAGGACAATTACGAACAGATGAAGAACCGCCGCAGCATATTCTGCATGCATCTGGTTCCGTGCCGATTTTCCGTTCCATAGCAGAACGTTGGCTGGAAAAAGGTGAATTGGATATCCGTAAAATTACATTCGAAAAATAGTTGATAGCTCAAGTTAGGCATTTTGTCTAATTTGAGCTTTTTCCTTCTATGTCTTGCTTTTCTGCTTTAGACCCTCCTTAAATTGTGATAAGATAAGTGCGCGAACAAATTGAGGAGGTCACGAATGACTAGACATGACTTACGAGCTGTGAATGAATTACGTCCAGTTCAAATTGATAATAATTATTTAATGCATCCGGAAGGCTCGGTATTAATAACAGTTGGAAATACAAAAGTGATTTGTACTGCAACGATTGAAGAAAAGGTACCTGGTTTTTTACGTGGACAAGGTAAAGGCTGGATTACGGCTGAATACTCCATGCTACCACGCGCTACAGAGCAACGCACACGCCGTGAAAGCTCTGCAGGAAAGGTAAGTGGCCGCACGATGGAAATTCAACGCTTAATCGGCCGAGCATTACGTGCTGTCGTTGATTTAGAAGCTCTAGGTGAAAAAACAGTATGGATTGACTGTGACGTGATCCAGGCAGATGGCGGAACACGTACTGCATCGATTACAGGAGCATTTGTAGCGATGACACAGGCAATTGCAAAACTAGGCGTTGACAAGCCGTTCGTAAAATTCCCCGTAACAGATTATTTAGCTGCAACTAGTGTCGGAAAACTAGAAAACATTGGCGCAGTTTTAGATTTAAACTATGTGGAAGATTCAGCTGCACATGTCGATATGAACGTTATTATGACAGGTGCCGGCGAATTTGTAGAATTACAGGGTACTGGTGAAGAAGCGACATTCAGCCGTTCAGAACTGGATGAATTACTCGATTTAGGAGAAGCCGGAATTGCGCAGCTAATCGAAATGCAAAAAACAGCACTAGGTGACATCGCAAACTTGATCGGAAAGGTGGAAGCATAATGAAACAAGTAGTAATCGCAACAAAGAACAAAGGAAAAGCGAAAGACTTTGAAGCACTATTCGGACCATTCGGCTATGAAGTTGTCACAATGTTTGAGGTTGCTCCAGATGTGGAAATTGAAGAAACAGGTACGACTTTTGAAGAAAATGCAATTTTAAAAGCGGAAACATTAGCGAACATGCTTGGCCAAATCGTGATTGCGGATGACAGCGGTTTAGCGATCGATGCATTAAACGGTGAACCGGGGGTGTATTCAGCGCGTTATGCCGGCGATCATGACGATGAAGCGAATATGGTGAAAGTGCTGGAAAACATGAAGGACGTACCGGAAGAACAGCGTACAGCCCGTTTCTGCTGTGCATTGGCAATTGCAGGTCCGAATATGGAAACAAAAACAGTATTCGGCACATGTGAAGGTGTGATTGCACGTGAAAAGAAAGGGACAAACGGATTCGGTTATGATCCGATCTTCTATGTTCCTGCATTGGAAAAACATATGGCTGAGCTGTCTGGCGAAGAAAAAGGTGCCATTTCACACCGAGGAAATGCCATTCGCAAACTGGCATTACAGTTAGCAGAATTTCTGAAATAGCAACTTTGGTAATTGTTGTAAAATGTAAAAATTTGTTTAATAACGATTGAATTTTCGTTTCATTGCTGTCACACTAAGTATAGAAATGTAAAGGATGTGGATACGAATGAAGCTATTGATTATGAGTGATACACATGGTGACGAGGAAATCATTGAACGTGTAAAGGGCTACCATCCAGATGCGCATAAAGTGATCCATTGTGGTGATAGTGAATTACCGTATGCACATCCTGCTCTGCAAGGAGTAGAGCGTGTGAAAGGGAACTGTGATCATGACCATAACTATTTAGAGGAGATGCTGTTTCAGGTAAATGGAGATCGTGTGTATGTGACACACGGGCATTTATACGATGTGAAAAACTCTCCGATGAAACTGATTTACCGCGCAAAGGAAGTCGGTGCACAAATCGTATGTTTTGGTCATTCACATGTACTTGGTGCAGAATATATTGACGACATTTTATTTATCAATCCGGGCAGTTTGCTGAAGCCCCGCCGAATAGAAGAAAAGTCATTTGTTACCCTGACAATAACTTCCACACATTTTACATTACAATGTTATGACGATAATAATAATTTGATCGATGAATTGTTTTATGAGCGTTAATTATCAAAGTGAAGCCTTGAGGTAATGAGGGCTTCACTTTTTTAATACAGTATTTAGCGAACGGAAAAATATTTTAGTTAAATAATAATTTTGTTTGATTTGTTTGTTGACTTTAAATAAAATATACCATATAATAAAAAATGTCTTTATTACCAATTGGTTTAAAGAAATTGTCTCAGTAGCTCAGCAGGATAGAGCAACGGCCTTCTAAGCCGTCGGTCGGGGGTTCGAATCCCTCCTGGGACGTAATACGAGTGATTATGGTCAACATAATACAACGAAGAAAACCGCCAGAAACCTTGATAATAAAGGGTTTTAGGCGGTTTTTCTTTTTGTAGAATAATTCAAGAAAAGCATTAAATAACATATAAAATAAAATTGAAGTGTACAAAAAGTGTACAAGGTGAACAAAAAAATTAAGATGTGAACATGTTGATAGCAATTTCTTCATCACGTTCTTCCATCTCTTTTAATACATGTGCATAATGCTCCATTGTTGTTTGAATATCAGCATGACCTAATCGTTTTGAAACTGAATTAATATTTGATCCTTTATATAGAAGTACAGAAGCATGGGTATGACGTAAACCATGAATTGAAATGTGTTCAATTTCTAATGCGTCTAATACTTTACGCAATAACTTATTTGCACCCTCATTAGTAACGGTCTTAATTACCGATTGTCTATAGAACACCAAACTATTTTCATTAGCAGGCAATGCTAACATCAGTTTTTTAAATTCCAACATGACACGTTTATCAATTGAAATAGTTCTTTTTGATTGCTCGTTCTTTAATGGCCCAAATCCTGTACCCCTTTTATAATCCCAAGATCTATAAATACTGATACGATTGTTTTTAAAATCAAAGCAATCTGTTGTTAAACCTGTAAGTTCGCCATAGCGCATTCCTGATACAAGCCCAAGTAAAATTAAATGGTATGTACTTGTATCTGTAGATAATCGATTAAATAATTCATTATAAAATCGAATACTGTCATTATAATTCAAATGCTTTTCATCACTTGTTTTTGAAGCGACAGTAGCGTTATATTCGACCTTTTGAGTGAAGTCCTTATTAATATAGCCTTCTTCAATTGCATCCTTCACGCAAGCTCGTACATGTGTATTGAGCTTGCGAACAGTTTCTTTGGTTTTACCAGTGCCGTAGTCATTTAAAAACTTCTGATAATCTGCACGAGTGATTTTTTGGATAGGTTTCTCTTTGAAATGATCTTTGATTCGTTCGTAAGAGTTAAGATAACGATTATATGTGTTCACATGCTTATTTGATTTGTATAATTCGATCCATTCATTAAAGTATTCGGCGAAGGATTTTTCCTTAACGATTACCTGTACACCTTTATTCAATGAAAGTTCCACTTCTGCTGCAGCGGTTTGTGCTTCTTTTTTCGTACGAAAACCGCCTTTTACAATTGGCTTTCTTTTGCCATCAACAATATGATTGACACGATATTGCCATGTAGTGCCACGTTTCGTTATGCTTGCCATGGATTCTGCTCCTTTTATAATTTCAAATAGCTCTTTCAATGAAATCAAACATTTCCAAAACTCCTAATGGCTCAAAGCAAATAGTATAACCTTCCACAGAAGCTGAAAGACCGTATTTGCTTATATACCATTGGACTGCATCGTTCAAAAATTCTTCTGTCACATTTAAAAAGTCCGCTAACTCATATTTATTAGTAACATTATTTTTATGAGCAATAATTATCATTTCAAGAGGCACTAACTTGTTATAAGCCCAAGTACGAGCTCTTAACTCTTGCTTACGATTAATAATACTGTTCTGATCTAAAATGTCGCCAGAAGAAGTATAATGATGTCCTAACTCTTCACCTAAAACGCATTTCTTTTCAGTTATAGAAAAAATAGTTTTATTAATCCATATGATATTGTCCGAGTATAAACCTTTAATGCGTGGTATCATAATTTCTTCATATACACTAACTTGATTAATGAATGCTTCATGTACAAGTTGTTCATAAGTTAATGTCAATACAATCACTCCGCTCGAATTACTGACTACGTTTCATTTTTACAAATTGTTTAAAACGTTCTATTTCGTCAAGTTCCTCCTCCGTCCATTCTTCTCCGTCATGATGTGCAGCTATCGTTTCGATTTCATAATTATCAACGAAAGTTCTTTCGTTAGTTCTACCCGTCAAATAGTCAGTAGTAACTTTAAAATAATCAGCAACTTTATTTACATTATCAATTTTTGGTGATGCTTTATCCCATCTTCTAATTTGACCGTTAGAGATTCCAACACTTCTCTCAAGTTCGGCAAAAGTAATTCCTTTTTCATCACATAAAAATTTAATTCTATTCACTAAACCCACTTGTATCAACCTTCCTGGAGCTTATGAGAGAATAAAATTAACTTTTAAGCTATTTTGGTTTGACAAATAGCATTTAAGCTAATATACTATGTTCATAAGCTAATAGATTAGTTAAAAAAGACAATATAAAAACGCAACCTATAAACATTTTTCGTTGGGGAACGGTTTAAATGTTGATTTGAAGGCTTTTCAAAAGTCTTATTTCGTTATGTTTTTATAATAGCTTTTAAGCTAACGTATGTCAATGATTAGCTAAAAAATTATTTGGTAATTTTTTGTATAATGCGCTGTGATACCGAGCCAATGACGGTATATCAATTGATGTTTGTAAGGGAGGTTTAGATATGCCAGAAGATGTAGGAGCACAAGTAAGAAGTGAGTTATTTAAGAGAAAAATGAGTCAGAAGGATTTAGCGGCAATGTTAGGTATTTCAGGAGCTTATTTAACAGATATTATTCGAGGTCGTAAAGATGGCCCGAAAGCACAAGAACATATCAAGCATATCCGAAAAATTTTAGATATTTAAATGAGGTGAATTAAATGCAACAGTTACAAGTTAATTTGACTGTAAGTGTCCCTGAACATCTTGTACTTGTTGAAAAGGTTGAATATGAAACCCTAAAAGAAAGTTCCTTACAAGGGATCTATTGGACCATGCAAGATTTAGAAAACCGGATAGGAAAAAAACAAGTTTGGATTAAAGAAAACGTTCTTTATCCAATTAGATTCAAAAAACAGTTAGATGTATTGCAAGGTGGATTTGTGTATTACCCCCAGGCAAAAGGTGAGAAGTGGAGCTTTCATGCTAAGAAAATGGCACAGTTTTTAGATGATAATTTTTATCAAATTTTTAATCCATAAAGGAGTTGAACCCAAATGAAAATCAACATTCGTCAATGGCGGTCAATGGAAGCTAGTGAACGTGTGGCAATGATTAAAGCTCATGTAAGTGAAATGGCGAAAGGGTGGGTTAAATGAAACCTGTATTAATTGTGGAAGGCAAACAGATGGAGGTCATTACGCAACATTTAATTAATGGACAAGCGTACAAAGTTGAAGTGTTTGAAAACAATCCAATGGAATCAACGTTTTACTACGATGTGAATTATAAAGATCAGTTTGTAGAGGAACAATTAAGGATTGATTTTTCAAAGTATCTTATAAATCCTAAAGAACAATTTGATATTATCCAAATCCATCAGACTATCGAAGGGATGATTGATGTTAAAGCAAACAATTTAAAGGACATTGCTGTGGCATATATGGAGGCGGAACTGAATTATCCGTTTAAATCAGCAGCTATAAAATTGGAATACCAATTGGAGCAACGTGTACAAATCGGTTTGAAGGATGCTTTAGAAGTAGTGGAAGTGTATATGCAAGATGATGTGGATTTATCGGGTGGTGAAGAAATTGAATCGAATTGAATTTCTTGAAAAAGAAAACGTAGCATTAAGTATTCATAAAAGCGAATTGATTGAAAAGGTTTGGGCTTTGGAAAGTGAAATCGATCGCTTACGTAAATTCGAAGAGTTTACAAAATGTTATTACACTCAATTCCTTAAAGAGCGTAGGGAAAATGAAAGTAGAAGATTATCAGCTAACTCCCAACTTTTTATTTACGCACACGCAAATCGACTATTGGGTGAACCAAATGGCGCTCCATTAGAAGGTGATACAAAATGACACAACTTGAACAACTACAAGCTGCCTACGAATTAGCGCTGAAACAACCAACATTAAAATGTTAGGAGTGAGCGTATGAAACAAATGATTAAGATTCTCCGCAAATCAGATTTAGTGAAATTGGCACGGGATTCAATATTAGCTGATCAAGATTACTATTTAGATTCATTAAATTATGCACGTAAAAATAATGATGAAGCGGAAATTAAGCGTTGCGAAAGACGATTGTTTGAAATCAGTGTTGAGTTGAAGGGGTTAGACATGCATGAACAGCTGCAATGAATGTGGAATGTCGCAATGTGATTGTGAAGTCATGACACTCGACATCTACGGTACCGAAATCGTACCAGGTGAGGAATACATCCTCAATAACTTTGATGAAGCCATCCACAAGGATAATATCATTCGTTATCTGATTGAAGATGGTACGCATCAATTAAAAACTCGCTAGAAGCGGCAACTTCTAAACGAGCAATAAAAAACTAAAAGACAGTGGTAGTATACCACGATTCGGAGGAAATTATGACAAATAAATTTAAAGTTGGCGATAAGGTACGTTTCATTGAAGATTTCGGCACATTCACAAAAGGTGCAGTAGTTAAAATTGTAAGTTTTATCGATAAAAACCACATCGAAATTGAAGGTGTTAATAAATTTGGTGATTTTGATGAAGGTGATTGTTACCTGCATCGTGTGGAATTAGTCGACTTAAAACCTACAAAAAACCAACGCATCACAGCATTAGAAGAAACTGTAGCCAAGCAAGGTGAGGAAATCGAAGAACTCAAATTAATCGTTGCGCAAATTCGTAAGCCTTCCACAGTTGTAGAGGAAGCATTAGCAAATGACATTATCGAATTTGAAGGCAAGCAATATAAAAAGGTTGATCGTGAAGCACGTGAGGGTGATGTGGTTATCTTTAATGACGTTGCTGATAGCCGTGCGTTCAGAATTAAAAAACCTTACAAAGTATTAGAAGGTTTAAGTGTAAACGGCGGTTCGGGTTATGGTCATTTCTCTGTTTATACAAATGTGTACAATCGCACAAAAGAAACAGTAGACGTCTACGAATTAATTGTGGAGGACAAGCAAGATACCGAACCTCCTGCACCAAAAACTCAAAATGAATTACGTGCTGAAATTATTGAGAAGGCTAAGGGGTTTGTTGATAACATCTTAGGAAAATACGACACGTTCAATACAACTATCGGTAAATACAAAGACCAATGTGTAAGGCCTGTATTCCAAGTTAACGAAAAGAAACGCGCAATTACTGTATTAATATACGGAGCATTTAGTAAAGTGTTAGTTTTCAAGGGTATCACAAAGTGCCATCCGAAATCTGTATTTAACGTATGGATAGGCAAAGCCATCGCATTAGGTCGAGCGTTAGGGTTGGATGTGAGCGAGTTTGAACAGGCGGTGCAGCCTACATTGGCGATTGGGCAAATCGTAAAATTCGGAAATGAAGAAGCTAGATTAATCCCTAACAGTGAAACTGCATATCACGATAACGGAACGGCTCGAGTAGATAGTTACTTCAGTATCAATGGAACAATCATCAACGATACCAACGCTCAATATGGAGGTGCTGAATAATGGCAAACATTTACGAAATCACTGACAAATATAAATTCATCCAGCAGTTAATCGAGGATGGTGCACCGGAAGAAGCGTTTATTGAAGCATTAAACGCAATCGATGGTGAGCTTGCGGAAAAGCTAGAAAACTACGCATCTGTTATGAAAAACATTGAATCCGATATTGCAGGCATCAAAGCAGAAGAAGGCCGTTTAGCTGAACGGCGCAAAGCAATGGAAAACTCCATTAAGCGTATGAAAGAGAACATGCAGTTGGCAATGGATGCAAGTGGTGAGAAGAAACTTAAAGGTGAAAAGTTTACGTTCACTGTTCAAAAGAACCCACCGTCTTTAAAAGTTTTAGACGATGCGGTTATCCCTCCACAATATATTTCCGTGGAAGAAGTACGGAATATCGATAAAAAAGCTATTTTAGCAGAGTTAAAGAACGGCGCTGAAATTAGCGGTGTAGAAATTCAACAAGGGGAATCAATTCGGATTCGATAGGAGGAATAACAATGTCAAAACAAATGATTAGAGTTAACGTCAATCGTTTCGATCCACAAGATATTGCCAGAAAGTTAAACGAGGTATTGGCCAATAAAGAATTAGCAGTTAACGGTATTTTTTATAACAAATCCTCTTTCTTAAAAGGGACATTTGATATTTTTGTAGAGCCGCAACAAGTGGTTACGATTGAAAAACCTGTTGAAGTAATTAAAGAAGTTGAAGTTATTAAGGAAGTACCACTTAAAATTGTAAATCAAATCAAAAAGCAACGTGGTGCATCTTCACAATATCGTGGGGTTTGTAAGAAAGGAAGTAAGTGGTATGCCATGATTCAACATGACGGTAAAAAGCATTGGTGCGGATCTTACTTCCATGAAAGTGAAGCTGCAGAAGCATATGACAAGAAAGCATTTGAATTAATGGGTGCTCGTGCAATATTAAATTTCCCTCAAAACTTTGAAAAGGTGGCTAAATAATGAAGAAGTTATTAAATCAAAAAGAACAGCACTATGCAGATACACGTGAAGAAGCAGAGGAAATTGTAATTGCTGCAAAAGAAAATGATGCATTGATCATGAACAAAATCAGCGAAAAGTATAACAAATACGGTCAGTACTTCCTGGTTGATTTAACGTATCAATACGGAACGCCAAAAGATGTGATGGAAGGCAAGCCAGATAACGAAGCGCCGGATGGTCAAATGAGCATCGAGGAAGTAGGTGAAAACGAATAATGCAAATTCAAAATGGTGCAGATATTACCAAAAGTAAAAAAGTAAATGCCATCATTTATTCCAAACCTGGTGACGGCAAAACTTCAGTCGCACGTCTCTTACCAGGTAAAACATTAGTCTTAGATATAGACGGTACAAGCCAAGTTTTAGCAAGTCATGCAAATGTCGATGTAGCAAAGATTGACGGTGAAGATGCTCATAATAGCATTTTGAAATTCTACGCACTGGCAAAAGCGAACATTGCGAATTATGACAATGTCTTTATCGATAATCTTACGCATTACCAAAAATTATGGCTGCTCAATAAAGGCGAAAAAACTAAAAGCGGAATGCCGGAATTAAAAGACTACGCTTTATTAGATAACCATCTTCTGAAATTAGTAGAAACATTTAATGCACTTGATGCAAATGTTGTTTTTACAGCGTGGGAAACTACACGTGAAATTGTAGAAGAAGGCGGTTCTAAATACAACCAATTCATTCCCGACATTCGCGATAAAATAGTCAATCACATCATGGGGATTGAACATGTGGTAGCACGCTTGGTAAAAAAAGCAGACGGCACTCGTGGTTTTATCTTAGAAGGTAATCAATCAATGTATGCCAAGAATCACTTAGATGATCGTTCTGGCTGCTTACAAAATGAATTAATCTTACCAATTAAAAATGAGACGAAAAACAAGGAGGAAAATAAATAATGGGATTCAAAATTAATTTCGATTCAGCAAATGTTTCAACGGGGTTTGGTTTAGTGGAAGAAGGTAAATATGAGGTGACAATTGTAGCTGCAGAAGCAAAAGAGTGGCAAGGTCAATATTCAATCGGGTTTGATGTTGAAATTCGTTCAGACATTGAACAGAAACATCAAGGTGCAAAAATCTTATACAATACGCTTTATTTAACAAGTGCCAATCCTCAATACGCTGAGGACGCTGAAAAGAAAAGAAATTCATTCTTTGTGGCTTGCGGCTACACAGGAAAGATGGACTTAGATTTGGATGTAGTTGTACGAGAAATTATTGGAAAATCAGTCCTTGCTTATGTAAAGCATGAGACAGACAAAAACAATAAAACTTGGGCGAAGGTTAAATTTGTAGCACCGTCTTCAGCAGATCCAGCGCAACCAGATGGTCCGCCAATCCAAGTTGGCGAAGATGATTTACCGTTCTAAAAAACTAAATAGAGAGCTCTTTTTTCTGGGGCTCTCTTTTCTTATACCCAAAATACGAGTTTCGGAGGTAAAAATGGTTATAAATCCAATGCGTATACAGGAACAGACAGATGATCTTGCGCAATTGTTAGCAAAAAAGAATGCCGATTATGGCAATTCATTTGAAGAACAATTCAATGAATACGGTTTAACAAGTGTGCTCATTCGATTAGATGATAAGTTGCGTAGGCTTAAAAATTTAAACAAAAATGAAGCACAGGTAAATGAATCAATTACTGATACGTTGCAAGATATTGCTGGATATGCAATTTTGGCAAGCATTTTAACGGATAACGAAAATAGGTGAGCAGCATGAAAGTAATACCATACAACTTTAATGAAATTCCATCAGAAATTAAGAACATGCCCAACTGGATCTTGTGGAAGGCAGAGAAAAAAGAAAATGGGAAGTTTACAAAAATCCCATATCAAGCTGACCCACTGGCACAGGGAGCAGAGGCAAGAGCAAACGACCCGAGAACGTGGTCCACTTTTGCGACAGCGGCCAAAATATACACTAATTCAAATGCTGATGGTATAGGTTTTGTATTTAGTCGCCGTGACAGTTTTGTTGGAATCGACATTGATCATTGTGTGACCTACTCAGCAGACGATGAAAATCGCGAAAATCCAATCATTAGTGATTTTGCAAAAGAAGTAATTGAAATGCTAGATTCCTATACCGAATTTTCTGTTTCGGGTACTGGCGTTCACATCATTGTAAAGGGCAGCCTTCCACAAAGTGTGTGTGGTACTGGACGTAAAAACAGCAAGTTAGGATTGGAAATTTATCAGCATACCCGTTATTTCACAATGACTGGAATTAGAGAAAATTCAAATGAAATTATCGAACGTACAGATGAGCTCGTTGAATTTCTGGATAAATATTTTGACGACAGCGATTTACAAGGCCGACTCGTTAAATTACAAGACTATGAAAAAGATGAAGTTAAATTATCCAATGAGCAGCTTTGGGAGCGAATGTTCCGCAGTAAATCGGGTGATGAAATTCGATCGATGTTCAACGGAAATTTAATCAACAATGATCATTCATCAACGGACATTGCCTTATGTAATCACCTGGCATTCTGGACAGGAAAGAGCGCAACAAGAATGGACGCAATGATGCGTGAGACAGCGCTCATGCGTCCGAAATGGGACCGCATTACTTACGGTGATACAGGCGAAACATACGGTGAACGTACCATCGCAAAGGCTATTACCTCTACTACCACAACTGTATTGGACCATAAGCATGAAATTGAATATGCCGAATTTGATGTGTCCTCCACAGTAGAGGCAGTGGACGATGGAGAGGAAGTTAAACCGAAAAAGAAATTCCGTTTGAATGAATTAGGAAATGCAGAACGGATTGCTTATGAATACGGCCATGTTATCCGTTTCGTTAGTGAAATCGGTTGGATGCTTTGGGACGGAAAGCGTTGGAAGTACGACAACAAACTGCAAATCGAACGCATTGCTAATAAAGTTTTGCGCGAACTGGAAAAATCAGATGATGAAATGGAAGTGCGATGGGCTCGTTCTTGCGGTAAACGGAACATTCGGATGAACAGTATCAAAGACTTAATGCCGTTGGTTCCAGCTGAACGTGAAGAGTTTGATAAGCATAAATTCTTGTTCAACTGTTCAAATGGAATTTTGGATTTACGAACTGGAAAACTGCAGCAACATGATCGTGACCTTCGTTTATCAAAACTGGCAAACGTAGAATTTGATGAAAGCGCACAATGTCCGACATGGTTGAAATTTCTTCAGCAAATCTTTAAAGGCGATGAAGAGCTCATTGATTACATGCAGCGACTAATCGGTTACAGCATGACAGGCGATATTTCTGAGCAAGGTATGTATTTCCTTGTAGGTGGCGGTAGTAATGGTAAATCAACATTTATCAACATCATCAAAGCAATGATGGGTGATTATGGTTTGCAAACTAAATCAGATACTTTCATCAAAAAGAAAAATGACGGTGCAAATAACGATATTGCCCGTTTGGTTGGCAGTCGATTCGTTTCTGCAGTGGAATCTGAAGAAGGCGAAAAACTCCAGGAATCACTTGTTAAAACAATTACAGGTGGAGAACCAATACTGGCGCGTTTCTTAAGACAAGAATTTTTCGAATTCACTCCAGAGTTTAAAGTGTTCTTCACGACAAACCATAAACCGATAATCGGCGGAGTTGATGAAGGAATTTGGCGCCGTGTAAAGATCATTCCGTTCACTTTAAATTTAGCCCCACATCAACGGGATAAAAAACTTGAAGAAAAACTTACGCTTGAAATGAGCGGGATCTTGAATTGGGCCATCGAAGGTTGCTTGAAATGGCAGCAGTCGGGATTAAAAGAACCGAAAGTGGTAGTGGATGCAACCGGCAACTACAAAGAAGAAATGGATATTCTCGGACCATTCCTAGAAGAACGTTGTTATATGAACCCTAAAGATATAAATACCAAAATCGAAGCGAAAGAACTCTACAATATTTATTCAAATTGGTGCTATGCAGCAGGTGAACGTTCCATTTCCAATCGTTCGTTTTATCGGATGCTCGAAACGAAAGGATTTGGAAAAAGTAAAGGCGCAGGTAACAAAATGTATTTGGTTGGAATTACCATTCAAGAACGAAAACCAGTTACTGAACCAGTTATCGAAAATGAAAAAACAGGCGGTTTTAAGCTCTCTTAATAACTAAAGTTAGTTTAAATAACTATTTTATAGATTGCTATAAACGCAGTAGTATCAAGGGTTTGAAGGTTGTTTTTTAGTTAAATAGTTACTTTAGTTATTTATTTTGGGGTTAATTAAAAAAATAAAAATAAAAATAAATATATATATAGAGCCTTTATACAAAATAACGATAACTATGCTAACTTTTTTAACTAAAAAACTAATCAATACCTTGTGGCTGTAGTGTTTTAAGGGTGTTATTTTAAATAACTTTTAGTGTTATTTAGGGGTTATTTAGTTACTTTTTTAAATTTAATTCTAGCATTATTTGGAAAAGTGGTGAGAGTTATAGTTTTATTCGTTTTATCTCGAATATGGAAATTTGGCGGAATTATTGAACGTGATAAAAATGATGGTCAACTCGAATTGAAAAATCATCAAAATATACCAAACGAAGTTTTGAAGGCAGCTGATCCAATTTTCCCCGAGATTGATGCGTATCTAAAATCTGTGGAAGGCATGAATGCAGCTGACAAAACGCTTTGGAAGATGATAACCGTATTTGCAGGATGGCAGAAAAACGATTCGATTACGAATTTCTTAAACAATGATCCAGTCGCATTAAATCTATTCCTAGATTACCAGGCGAAGTTGAACGGTAACGGATGGCATGACATTTATGAGGACTGGCGACAATACGAAAATGATGAATCGACAAAATTTAAAAATGAAATCTATGCAAGGGCAGTCGCGTTTGCAAAGAAAGGAGCGTAATTGAAAATTGATACGCTACAAATACAACGACAAAGAAATCGATGCGATTCTAAAACATTTAACAATAATCATGGACACACGCGAAAAATCAGCTTTGCACATTCTTGAATATTTCAAGCAGAAAAACATTGCCATGAAAGTTCAAAAATTAGATACGGGCGATTATAGCTTTATGATTCCGAGTAATGATGAAACTTTAAAATACGGGATTACCCGAGATTTATATTTCAATAGTTTCGTAGAACGTAAAAACTCATTGGACGAGATATGCGGCAACTTACAAAAGGACACGCAGCAAGCATTTATTAATGAGCTTATACGTAGCCAGGATAGCAAGTTTGTATTGTTTGTGGAGGACCCGAATTTCGATGAAAACCTAGCGAAAGGAAATTATCGTAGCAAGTATGATCCAAAAGCATTGAAGGGCCGACTTGAATCATTTAAAGCGAAATATAACTTTGAAATTGTACCCATGAGTAAAAATATCATTGCCCACAATTTGTATCACCGGTTTTTATATCAAGCAAGGCATTACCTAAAAAACGGGGTGTTTTAAATGACAAAGCTTAACACGTTGATTCAAAAATGCGAGACGCAGAAAGTGGTAAGCGCAAAGCTTGTCAAAGGGGTCTTGGGGCATTTACGTTCAGAAGAACTGAAATTGAAGAAGAAACATAGTAAAGCAGCACATGAAAAGAATATTGAGTATCAAGCTCTTAAAAAGCAGTTTGGAGAACTAAGGCGTGAAAATACCGCATTAAGACGGGAGTTAGAGAAGTATAGAGCGGAGGAAAACAAATGAGGTGTTCTAATGCAAACACTGAATAAAAACGGCATACCGCAATGGGTGCCAAAGCATAAACGTAAACGTGAACGGAAGCCATTAACTATACAGTTACCAATGAGACGATTCGCATTAATCGATGATGAAGCAGAAGTTGAGGTCGTGGTGCCTCACTTCTCGCCGATTGTGGATGTATTGACTAAGGATGGATGGAGGGAAATCCATTGAAGAAGAAATCAAGAATCATCCTAGATTGGCTCGTTTATTTGGTGGATCGGTGGATTAAGTGAAAGAGGTGAAATAAATGCAGCTAAAGTTACTATCACTTTTTGGTGGAATTGGAGCAGATATAAAAGCTGCAAAGCGATTGGGTGTAAAAGTAAAAACAATTGATTATGTGGAGTGGAAAGAAAATCGAGTGAAAGCCTACAACGCAATGAATCCATTTCGTTATAAAACACAGGATGTTCGTACTTGGGATTTAAAGCCAGACATTTTAGTTCACGGCAGTCCATGCCAGGATAATTCAGCAGCCAATCATAACAACGATAAAGGCCGTTCGGAATTGCTCCTGGAAACTATTAGGATCATAAAGGAAATGGGAGAATGGCGTCCTAAATTTGTAATTTGGGAAAACGTTCGTGGTGCGCTCTTTAAAGCCAAGCGTCCAATATTCGATGAATATTTGCGAGAAATGGAATCATTGGGATATACAAATAATTTTAACATCGAAAATGCAATGGATTACGGATTGCCTCAAACTAGAGAACGAGTTTTTTGTGTATCTGTGCTAGGCAAAGAGAAATTCGATTTTAGCAAAATGAAAAAACGACCTTTACGTCCCATGAGCGATTTTCAGCAGCCGGAACATGAAATCGAAAACATTGAAAAATATGTAGTGAATATTCCATCTATGCTCAATAGATTAGAAGATTTAGCAAGTGCAGAAGAAATCGAAGCTAATAAATCTAAATTCCGATACATCAAAACCATTATTGATACATGCAATACGATCACTGAACGTCCAGATCGTTGCCCAGCAGCAGGCGTATTTAAAATGGCAGATGGTCGCTATCGTTATCCGACTGAAAGAGAGTGGTGGCGATTGATGGATTTCGATGATGAAGATTTCGATTTAATGCTTGATGTATTTCCGATAAAACCACATCAAAGGAGCGCGACATTATACGCATTGGCAGGCAATAGTATAGCGGTGTGTGTACTAGAAGCGATATTTGAAGTCATTTTATCTGATGATTATGCAATGAAATGTGACGAACAATTACAGTTAATTTAACCAGGAGGAAACAATTATGAACGAATTAATTAAACAAGTAGAGCAATGGTCAATTAATAAAGGATTGGACAAAGCTGAATCTAGTAAACAATTTTTGAAAGTTACAGAGGAAGTCGGGGAAGTTGCAGCAGCACTTGCTCGTAATGATAAAGATGCTTTGCGTGATGGTATTGGCGATGTGGTTGTGACCTTAATCATTCTTGCTCAACAAAACGGCATGGATTTAACTGAATGTTTAAGCTGCGCCTATGACGAAATCAAAGGGCGAACAGGCAAGATGGTAAATGGTGTGTTCGTAAAGTCCAGTGACCTTTAATTATTTGTGGAAGGCGAGTTGATATAAATGGCTAATCGTGGCAGACCGAAAGATACGAGTGATTATGCATTGTATAAAGGTGATAATTTGTTAGCAATTGGCACACTGGATGAATTGGCAGAATTTCGAGGGGTATCACGAAACACGATTTATTGGTATTCGATGCCTGCTAATAAAAGACAAGACCGAGGCAATAAGGTTGTGGCTATCAAATTAGAAGATTGAGGTGATTTCATGCACCAACAAAATGACAACTTAACCGAACACGAGGAAAGAATGTGGGAGCATTACAAGAAAATCGAATCTGAAAACTACAGCTTAAAGAATCAACTCAAAAATAAAAACGCGATTATCAAGGATTGGCAAAAGTCATATAGCGCTTTGAATAAAAAGTACAAGCTGCTTTTAGATAATAGAAAGCCACGTTTCCGAAACAAAGGCAAAAAGAAAATTAAGTGAGGAGTGGACATCATGACTGATAATGAGTTACTGGAAAAACGTTTAGAGATTCTGGAACAGATTAATCGCATTTCATCTTTTTGTCTCTGTGACAATACCAATACCAAACAAAGCTGCGAGCATTGCGAAAAGATGAAGTCATTAGGCGATCAATTACTCAAACTGATTAAGCCGCGAAAAATCATTAAATCCGATGGCACCTTAACGGAAGGCGTAATGGTAGAACGTCGTAAAAGGTCTAAGCCGAAAGAGTTCACAATTGAAGAATATCTATTGGCTAGAATCAAGGGTTTAACAGATACACAATTTGCCTCAACTGTTTCGATGGGCTCCAGAACTTTTGTTAGATGGAAGAGTAATAATCTTAAAGAAATCAATCGAGTGAAGAAGAAAATGAAAGTTAAATAAGACATATATCAATTTGAAGTGATTTAAGTGCGATTCTAGGTGTTTTAATTCATTACCTACCAAATACACCAAAATGGATCTAAAACGTCTACAATCGAACGCTAGATAGGCAGAATCGCATGTTGTTAAGTTATGGAGGTGCAAATATGAACGTTGCACAAAATATTAAAGCTAATCGCACAAAATTGGGACTAACTCAAAAACAGTTAGCGGAAAAGGTCAATAAATCAGAAGTTGCCATTCGTATGTGGGAATTAGGTAAGAATGAGCCGACATTAAGTAGTCTATTGATTCTTAAAAATATATTTGAAGTTACATTGGACGAATTAGTCGAATGATTGTGGAGGACAAATTATGAAACTATCAAGGCACGACATTCAGAAACTTGAAGATTATTGGATTAATCTTGAGGAATATAAAAAACAGCTAAAGTATCGTGAATGGGAGTTGCTTAATCCACATCAGGCAGAAGATACAAATATGGGTGGAGGTAGAGCCAATCGGATTTCCGATACAACAGGCAATCGAGCAATCATGTTAGCGGAAGATGATTTATATAAGAACTTGCAGCGTATCATTAACGGCATTGAACGATTATATATTTCATTAAATGACGATGAAAAAACAATTGTCGATATGCGTTATCGTACCAAGCGAGGTTATAACGAGTGGGAAGACATCGCTTATGAGTTGGGTTATTCGCGTAGGAAGGTTTTGAAGATACGGGATAATCTTATTGATAGGACAGCTTTGGAAATTAAGTTTGTATAGAAATAAATATGTCGGGTGGTGTGATTGTGAAAAGGGTTTTAGATGCTTGTTGTGGCAGTCGGATGTTCTGGTTCGATAAACAAAATGATGATGTACTTTTTATGGATAAACGCACTGAATACGAAAAACTAGAAACTGGACATGTTATCAATGTGAATCCAGATGTTGTAGGTGATTTCAGGAATATGCCATTTGAGAACGAACAATTTTGGCATGTTGTATTTGATCCACCTCATTTATTATACGCAGGCACTAAATCATGGCTTGCTAAAAAATATGGTCGGCTAGATAAAGATACTTGGCCAGATGATTTGAAAAAAGGTTTTGAAGAATGCATGAGGGTTTTGAAGCCAAACGGGACACTTGTTTTTAAGTGGAACGAGGACCAGATACCATTGAAGGATGTTTTAAAATGTTTTGACTTTCAGCCGCTCTATGGAAATAAACGAGCGAAAACACATTGGATTGTTTATATGAAGTAGTAGCTCAATTTCATGATAACTTAATAATGCACTTTGCAATTTATAGAAGTACCGTAAAAAACAGTGTAAATTGATAACATACCATAATTTAAACAAACCAAATATCATATTAAAGTCGTTGGCGATTGCTGAAGGCTTTTAATTATCAAATTCGTATCATTCTATTGAATCCCTATTTAATTTACAATTATAAGTGGATGGGGGTGAGTAGAATATGGAATGGTTATGGACGTGGAATGGTAAGTTCTTTGGTTATAGAGATGGCGAAGACCTCTGGACATATAAAGGGCACCATATAGGAAAATTTTATGGTGATGAAGTATATGATAAATCGGGTCGCTATTTGGGAGAGATTATGGATAGAAATAGACTAATCACTAATATAAGTAAAAAGGGATATAAAAATTTCGGTTTTCACCCGTACGCTAATAGAGCTAGTTATGCAAAGTACGCTGATTATGCAGGTTACGCAATGTATGCAGGTTATGAGGAATTTTTTTCCGTTGAACAATTTGTTAATTAAACTTTGAGTCATCACTCGATTGAGTGGTGGCTTTTTATTATTAGGAATATAGTAGTGACAATCATTTCCATTCACATTATGATTAGTGTGGAGGGAAAGAAAATGAACTGGGATTTGAAAGATTTTATCATAGCTACTACATTAGGGCTAATGTGTATTTTATCAACGTTCACTTTAGTTGATTGGTTTATAGAAAAAGATAGTGCGATAGGGGTCGGAGTTGCTATCGGATTTATTGGGGCAATTTTAGGCGGAGTAATCTCGGGTTTGTTAACATTATTTGGTGTTAAGTTAACAATGGAGAGTTCAACTAAACAAGTAAACAATACTTTATTAGAGCAACAAAGATTAAGAGAAGAAGAGTTAATAAATAATGCAATTAAAGACCGGTTGCTTTTACTGTACAACCCACTATATACACTGATAAATGTAAATCATTTTAAGTATGGCGCACATGATTTTGAAAATTTAACAAAAGAAGAACAACTCGATATTATTAATATAATTGCAAAAAATGAAATCTATGCAGATGAAGAACTGTATATTAAAATACTTGAAATCAATTGGGCATATAAGGAAAAAGATTATGTGTGGATTAACCAGTTATATCGTGAAATGGGCGATATAGTAACGGACACTATATCAATCATGAAAGATCAGTTAAAGTTACCTAAACGAGAATTATAAGAGATTTGTAATTAGTCACTCATTAAATTGTGAGTGGCTTTTTATTATGCACTCAAACATTGAAAGGCGGTGAACACATGGAAATTTACAATTTAATCGATGATGATACGCGAGATAAATTAAATGCTGTTCATCGTCCTAAGAAGAATAAAGAGAAGTTATCGAAGCGTGATCTTGAAGAACTAATGGGAACACATCGCGATACATACAAACGAGTAAATGGGAAGGTGAAGCGTAAGTAATGTGAGCAATCATTGTGTTGTTAGTGCATAGTTGGCTCTAAAACAGTGATATGACTTTATTTTATGGGTCCTCCTGGAGCTTCGAAAACCGTGCGGGGCTTGCGAGCCCCAAAATAGGGCAATTTTTTTTTCGGAAATCTTACTTTCGCTTTCCCCTGAGAAATCGTCTAGTTTTGATTTTCGAAAAAGTACCTTCATTAAATAGAACAAAAAAATCTTCAATAAAATTGTATTTGAAACGAAAGTGAGGTGTGGGGAATGTCGGGAACGAAAACGAAAGCCGAAACCTTGTCGGAATTAGAAATTGGTACAAGTGAATTAGCAAAATTAGTTGGGAAAACGCCACAATGGATTCGTCAATTGACACGGGACGGTATACTCACGCAATGCGCTCGTGGTAAATACATAGTTGGTCAAAACATTTTAGCTTACATCGAACACGCTTCTGGTGGCAAAGAAGATAACGGCAAGCCCCGTTATGTTGATGCAAAAACCGAACATGAAATGTTAAAAAAAGAAAAGACTGAATTGCAAGTGCAACAATTACGTGGTCAGCTGCATGATGCAAACGATGTTCGTGCAGTAATGGGAGACATAATTTTAAGTGCTAAATCAAAATTACTATCTTTTCCTATCCGTATTAGCCCACAACTGGAAGGAGAGTCAGCCAAGGCGATTGAAAAGAAATTGCAAGATGAAATCACAAGCATTTTAAACGTTTTGGTTGATTACAGTCCAAAATTGTTTGAGCGAGAAGGTAATGAGTAGATTGGTTGCTGAAAAGACCGTCAATCTATTCAAAGAAATATCTCAATTATGGGCGCCACGTCCAAATTTAACGGTGTCAGAGTGGGCAGACCGTTATCGGATATTAACAACAGCAACTTCTGCTGAACCAGGTCCGTGGCGAACAGATCGTGCTCCATATATGCGTGAAATCATGGATAGTATTACTGACAAAGAAACAGAAGAAGTCGCTATTATGGCTTCGGCTCAGGTAGGTAAGACCGAATTTATGTTGAACATGGTTGGCTATCATATTGATTATGATCCGTGCCCGATTATGTTCATGCTTCCTAATAAAAAGCTAATCAACTATTTCTCGAAGACACGTTTGTCTACCATGATTGAGGCAAGTGAGCCGTTACAAAGGAAGTTTACTGCAGCTAAAAACTTAGGTAACACCATCGATGAAAAGAACTTCCTTGGTGGTTCAGTTGCAATTGTCGGAGCAAACGCGGCCTCCTCCCTCTCCAGTCGCCCGATTCGCGTTTTATTATGTGATGAAGTTGACCGTTATCCTGTTTCTGCAGGAGATGAAGGGGATCCAATCAACTTGGCAACGATGCGTACTACAACATTTGATTTCAATCGTAAGCTCGTTTATGTTTCAACACCGTTAAATAAAGGCACATCTCGAATTGAACAGCTATATGAAGATAGCACGATGGAAGAATGGTCATTTGCTTGTCCGTCATGTGATGAATATCAGCCTATTAAATGGGCTCAAGTTAAATTTGAATTTCACAAAACAGACAGCGGCGAGTTCATTATTGATGATGTGAATCATGCATGCTGTAAATGCGGTTGTTTGCATAGTGAGCGTGATTGGAAACGCAGTTCTGGAAAATGGATTGCACGAAAAGAGCATTCAAGTCGCCGTGGATTTCATTTAAATCAGTTTTCAAGCCCATGGGTAGCATGGTCGAGTATTGTAAATGATTTTTTGAAGGCAAAACGTGATGGCCGTGAAAAACTAAAAACCTGGGTCAACACAGTACTTGGTGAACCATGGGAAGAGTCAGGTCAAAAAGTTGATGAAGAATTGCTGTTTGAACGACGCGAAACATATGAAGCTGAGGTCCCGGACGCAGTAAAAGTATTAACTGCTGCTGTTGACGTGCAAGATGATCGCTTCGAAATAGAAGTGGTTGGTTGGGGCGCAGGTCGTGAATCATGGGGAATTGAATATCACATTATTCATGGTGACTTAAAACGTCCGGAAATATGGCACCAGTTAGATTTATGGTTACAAAAGCGCTGGAGTAAAGCAAATGGTAAACAATTTGGCATAACTTGTACATGTATAGACTCCGGTGGTCACTTCACACAAGAAGTATACCGTTTCACTAAAGCACGTGAAGCCCGTCATATTTATGCTATAAAAGGGGCCAATGCACTAAAAGGTGAGTATGTGCCCTTAATTGCAAGAACATCTCGTCCAAAACCATTGAAGTCTTTGCTTGTCACTTTAGGTGTAAATGATGGTAAAGCACGTGTAATGTCCAGCTTACAAGTGGATGAAGTAGGACCAAACTATTGCCATTTCCCTAAAGGAAGAGGTTATGAATTTAACTATTTCTTAGGATTAACAGCTGAAAAGTTAGAAGTGCGTCACGAAAGAGGCGTTCCGTATCATATATGGGTAAAAGTGCGAGCAAGAAATGAACCATTTGATTTACGTGTTTATAATACAGCTGCAATTGAAATAGTGAATCCAAACTTTGAAAAAGAATATACAGGCGCAATTCAGAAGAGGAAAAGGCGCGTAAGGAAAGGATAATGACAGATGATTACATTGGAACGGGCAAAACTGCATTTAGAAGCATGGCTGGATGCAGAATTAGCAATTAGTACCGGTCAATCTTATACAATTGGCTCCAGATCTTTAACACGAGCGAATTTATCAGAAGTTCGTAAACAAATTGAGTACTGGAAGAATAAAGTGATCGAGTTGGAACTGAAAGCTACAGGTAGAAAGACTAGTCGGAGCAGACGATTTATGCCAAGAGATTTATAGGAAGGATATGAGATAGTGAACATTTTAGAAAAAACTATTGCGATTATTAGTCCTGAAAAAGCATTAAAGCGTACGAAAGCTCGTCAGATGAATCATTTTCTCAGTAATTCTGGTTATGGTAATCATGGAGCTAGTACAAAAAAGAAAAGCTTGGCCGGTTGGTTAAGCGGTAGTGGTTCTGCTATAGAAGATATTGAACATAATGTAGAGACGCTTCGAAAACGTTCACGTGATTTATATATGGGTGCGCCAATTGCGACAGGAGCTATTAAAAACACTGTAACAAACGTTGTTGGTTCCGGCCTTAAATTAAATACACAAATCGATGCTGAATTTTTGGGAATGAGTCCTGAAGAAGCGGATGCCTGGGAGACAAAAACTGAGCGTGAATTTACGTATTGGGCTGAAAATAAAGATTGTGATGTTACACGAATGAAGAATTTTTATGAGCTTCAATGGTTGGCCTTTATGTCTCAATTGATGTCAGGCGATGTTGTAGCTCTTATGCCGACGATTAAACGTATGAACAATCCCTATGAATTGACGATTCAACTTATCGAGGCAGATAGAGTATGCAATCCTTCCAATGTATTTTCATTGGATAATAAAATAGTAAATGGTATTGAAATTGATAAAAAAGGCGAAGTAGTTGCTTATCATATCGCTAACTTTCATCCAGGTTCTGCAAATGCGATACAAAATAAATGGTCACGTATTCCGAAATACGGTGCTAAAACAGGTCGTTTAAACGTTATTCATCTGATGGAAATGGAACGTCCAGAACAACGTCGTGGTGTGCCAATCCTTTCTCCAGTGTTCGAGTCGTTGAAGCAATTAAGTAGATACAGTGAAGCAGAATTAATGGCAGCAGTTATTAGTGGCATGTTTACTGTTTTTATTACCACTGAAAGTCCAGAAACTGGAGACTTTGATGGCATTGCTGCAGAAGAAGAAATCGATCCAGAAGATGAAACGACAGCTGAAATCGGAAATGGGCTCGTAAACTATTTACGAGAGGGAGAAAAGGTTGAAACATCTAACCCTGGAAGACCAAACACTGCATTTGATGGTTTTGTCACTTCGATTTGTCGCCAAATAGGTGCGGCTTTAGAAATCCCTTATGAAGTGTTGATGAAACATTTCACAAGCTCATATAGTGCTTCGCGCGGTGCATTACTTGAAGCGTGGAAAATGTATAAAAGACGACGCGACTGGTTAGCTAATGATTTCTGCCAGCCAATTTATGAAGAGTTTTTAGCAGAAGCTATTGCAAAAGGGCGTATCTATGCTCCAGGTTTCTTTGATGATCCGATTGTACGTATGGCATATGCAAAAGCAGAGTGGAATGGACCGACACAAGGCCAGTTAGATCCATTAAAAGAAGTGAATGCAGCTACTAAACGTGTTGAGGAAGGTTTCTCGACACGTACTCGTGAAACGATTGAGCTTACAGGTGGCGATTACTTTGCAAACCATAATTTACGTGTGCAAGAAGAAAATCTAAGGCGTGAAGCGGGTTTTGGAGTGGATAATAAAGGTGTGTCTAAATCACCAATTGAAGAAGAACAAATGGAAGATGACGAAAAGAACTAGCGTCAGCTTCTCTATAAGAAAAGAAGAAAAATTATGAGAAAAAAATAACTGACAGTGGGGTTTGAAATTATTCTAGTATCCTTTTTTTCTCAAAAATATGTTAAGATGTGGGAGGAAACTTTTTTATTAAAGGGATAAATAAGGTAATAATCATTTAATGATTTATTCTAAAAGAGGTGTTTTTTATAGAAGTGTTAGGGTTAATTATAGGGATAGGATTAATAATAATTGGATGTTTTATACTTCCGATTGGCTTTGTTCAACTAAAAGATGAATTAGGAGATTATAGTGATAAACCATTATATAAAAGAATTTTTGTTTATATAATTGGAATTATTAGTTTATTAGATTTAAGTAATATTACTGGTTGGTTATTAGGTATAGGATTTTTATTAGTTATTTCAGGTTTCTATTTTGTAATTTTATTTTTTTTCTAAGAAATAATGCATATCTATTACGTTAATAACAAAAAATAACTAAAATATGTAAATATAATTGAATTATTTTACTATAGTGTTAGAATTTATGTTGAAGGAGGTGGAATAAATGGGAGTTATTTCATCAGTTAAATCAACATTAAATAGTTGGAGTAATAAAGATACAATTAAAAAAACAGTTGCAACATCATCTGCTCAAGGAGCAGTAATTGGTGGCGCTGTTGGTACAGCAGTAACAGCAACTCAATCTTCTCGCGGATTTACATCTATGGGTACAGTAAAGGCAGCGGGAGTGGCTGGAGCTACTCTTGGTGCAAATGTGGGTGCTATTAAAGGTGCTATTACTGGATCAGTGAAATATGCAGCTGGGTCTACAGCAAAATATTTTGGATTGACAAAGTAAGAATACTTTAAACTGGATGCAAAATTTCATAAATTAGCATCCAGTTCTTAATTTTTTTGAATTTTTGGGGTGCTAAATTGATTAACTCGATTACTATTTGTGAAAATATAACTGAAGAATTTAAATCAGTTAATGAAAAAAACTTATTTACACCAAAAGACGCTCAAGTCTGTGCTTTAATTGAGTTAGGTAAGATTAAAGAGGATACAATAATTAATATCGAATGGACAATTGATGATAGTAAACAAGTATTAATCGGTATTTATCAATTGCCTTTAATGGGGAAAGAAGATAGTTCTAGATTTGCTGTTGCAGGTTTAGATATTCAAATGTTGTTATCAGAAAATATTATTAATAAAACTACTCAAATTAAAGTTACAGCTTACTTGGATAGTAATATTGAGTATAAAATAAGCTCAACTTTTATATTAAAAACTTTTATTGAGTATAAAGGGAATAAATTGAAAAATATAAATTTACATACATCGTCCAAAGAGTGGCAGATTTAAAAAGTAATATAATCTCTCAATATACAGTTGTTCTCTTGTATAAATCTAAAACTATATAATTTCATCAGAATTAAAGAAATTCATGTAATTATACGTACTCAACATATACAAAACTAGAGCAGTACAACACTAATCAGGTTGACCTTGTTCTTTTTTTATTTATAATTACTTTTAAATCTGTTATTTCTAACATTAGAAATAATAGTTATTGAAAAGAGGAGTAAGATAATTTTGGGATATAATAAAAAAACTATTTTAACACTCATACTTTGTATTTCTTTTATATTAATTCTAACCAATGCTCCGTTTGAAAATTATAATTATTATGAAAGCACAGGAAAATTAGTGGGTATAATATCATTTCTACTAAACTGGATATTTATGATGTTTTGAAATAATTTCATGATACCTCTTGTTGTTCAGAATGCACCCATTGCTTTCTTTTGGAGTAGAAATTATTCTGCAATATTGCGGGCTTATTAGTGGGTTTACGGTTAGTATATCTAGTTTTATTCAATAATCATTAGAAGTACAAAGTAGACTATTTTCTGTTGCAGTTTATGTGATTTTAATAATTTTTGATAAGTATAAATTATACAAAACAAAATCAATAAACGTTTCCAAATGTCATAGTACTTCAAACAGCGACAAATACTGTTAAATCAGTATTTGTCGCTGTTTTTTATAGAAGATAATAAATTGAAACGCTGTGATAAGTTATTTTAAAGAGAACCGTTCAATCCAATTATTCACAATGGATTTAAAAACTAAACAAAGTCTTAAAATATGTTTAAAAACGATAGTTTGCAGGCTTTTAACCACATATAAAAATTATCGGTATCTTTAAAAAAGCCTTAGAGACGGCTATTAATTTTTACGAGAACGTAATATTTTATTCATTATTCTAAATAACATTCCCGATTGGTAATCAGGTTAGTAAAAAGGCACGAACGTTGTTAAGTCAACGTTTTGTGCTTTTTCTTTTGAACATTATATAGCATTTTGTACAAATAGCTCAAATGGTTAATCTAGCTGTATTTATACATGCAGCAAGGCCTGTTCCCCATATTCTTGTGAGTAAATGCTTCAACTGCTCGTAATGAATAATAATTTTGTTAACGAGAGGAGGTGAAAATAATGAAGAAAATTGAAATTAAGGGGCACATTGTAGGTGATGACCACTTAGAGGTTTATCAGTGGTTTGGAATAAATGCGACAAGTCCAAGCCTTGTAAAAAATGCTATCGCCGAAGCTGAAGCAGAGGGCGAAAAGGAACTATTGATTGAAATCAATAGTGGCGGTGGCTCTGTTTGGGCAGGCGCTGAGATTTATTACGCACTTAAAAAATTTGATGGCACTGTGAAAGGTGAAATCTCTTCTTTAGCTGCATCTGCAGCAACATTTATTGCAATGGCATGTGATCATTTGTCGATGTCTATGTTAGCCCAGTTTATGATTCATGGGGCATCAACATGGCAACAAGGTAATCATCAAAACATGGCAGATGCAAGTGATTTTTTGAAAAATATCGATGATAGCATTATTAGTTCATATTTAACAAAAACATCATTGTCCCGTGAGGAAATTCGAGAATTGATGAATAAAGACACATGGATGACAGCTCAACAGGCTTTTGACAAAGGATTTATTGACGAGATTTTATTTGGTAATAGTACACCTGATGCCGTAGCTTCGGTGAGTGTAGCAGATAACACTATGTTGTTATCTCAAGACGTTATTGACAAAGTAAAGGCTGAAATTTTGGCAAGTAAGACCGTTGTACCAGATTCAGTGAATGTGGTTGAACCACAAGCAATTAATCTAACAAATAAAAAGGAGGATGATGTTGTAATGGATTTACAAGCTTTACAAAATGAACATCCAGAATTATTTAACCAAGTAAAAAATATGGGGTATGAGGAAGGCGTTAATGCTGAAAATGCTCGTATTAAAGAAATTGAAGATTTAGCAATGCCAGGTAATGAAACCTTGGTTAATGCTGCGAAATTTGAAAACAAATCAACTGCAGCTGATTTAGCTGTTGCGATTGTCAAAGCTGAAAAACAAAAGGGTGCGAACTTCTTAGAGAATCGCAAAGAAGATGCAGCTCCATTAAATGATGTTCCGGGTACGCAAGAAAATCCAGTTAACAAAGATTCGAAAGAAGAGAATCTTGTTAATGAACTCACAAATATTTGGGGAGGTAAAAAATAATGACAAATTTACGTTCAACAGCTGGAGAATTTACACCAGATTCATTAATTGCAGACATTGCCTTTCCTTTGCAAACAGGTAGCGTATTATTAGCGGCTTCACAAGGGATTTTATTACGTGGAACTGTAGTTGGTAAAAACGCAGATGGTAAGTTCGTACCTGCCGTAACAGGTGCATCAGAAGTTGTAGCTCACGGGATTTTAGCGGACGATGTGGACACTGGAACTTCAACAGATGTGGTTGCAGTTATTTATACTTCAGGTTCATTTAATCGTGCGGCATTACTCTTTGGTGGCGAGGACACACCGGAAGATCACGAAGATGTTTTACGCAATAAAGGTATTTATTTAAAGGCTGTACTATAAGGGGGAAAATCCAAGATGAACTTATATAAAACTCAAACACTTTTACAGGCTGTTGTGAACATGCCAAAAACACATACATTTTTACGTGATACGTTCTTTCCAAAGAATGAAACATTCGTTACGGAAGATGTATTAATTGATTATAAAAAAGGAAAACGCCGAGTTGCACCTTTCGTGGCTCCACGTGTGGGAGGTATTACGATTGCACGTGACGGATTTAAAACTGAGCGCATTAAAGCTCCGCGTGTTGCTCCACAGCGTATTATGACAGTGGACGATATTTCAAATCGTCAAGCTGGAGAAAATTTGTTTTCAGCTAAAACACCAGCTCAACGTCAAGCAGAGTTGTTAGCTAATGACTTACAAGAGCTGGGTGATTCAATTGATCGCCGTGAAGAGTTAACTGCTGCACAAGTATTGTTTGAAGGTAAAGCAATTTTAGACGGCTACATCGATGACAAATTAACATTAAAGGTTGATCAAGAAATTGATTTCGACTTTTCGCAAGTAGAAACATTGTCTGGAGCTGACAAGTGGTCAGAATCAACTGCGGCTATTTATGCTGATTTAACGAAATGGCGCAAAGAAATCATTAAAAATTCAGGGGTTTCACCTGATACTGTGATTCTTGGTGAAGATGTTTTACCTGTATTTCTAAGTAACCCAGTAATTAAAGAAATGTTTGATAAATTAAATATCAACCTTGGTTCAATTACACCATCTATCGTTAGCGATGCTGTAACATTCATTGGAAAATTACCTGGTTTAGGCTTAGAAATTTACACTTATGATGAATATTACGAAGATGAAAATGGAGAATTAAAATCATTAGTGCCTGCTACGAAAGTGTTAATGGCCAAAAAAGGTGGCGGCGGTTTCGCTTATGGTGCCGTTACTCAATTGGAAAAAGGTCAATTCAATACTTATGAAGGCCGTCAAGTACCTAAACAATGGGCGGATGAACAAAACGAAGCTGTAATGTTACGTTTAACGTCACGCCCAGTACCTAAGCCAGATGATGTAAATAGCTGGTTAGTTGCTAATGTACTTTAATATGAATCGGAGGGATTTTTGTGAAAGGTTATTTAGTTAAATCGCCTCTCCGCCATGACGGTGAGCGCTATAAAAAAGGTGATTTTATCGATGCTGAAATTTTAGATGAGCAGTCTGCAAAACGACTGCTCTTTTTAGATGTTGTTTCTAAAGCAGTAAAGGAAGATGAATCTGAAATTATTCCTGATCAAACAGGTCAAGATAAAAAACTTGATGGGGCAACCCCACCTGGAGAAGAAACCATTAATGAAATTTTAGATACAAACTTTGAACTGGATGAATTAAAAGAAGGTGCAAAAGAAGTCGGATTGACGTTTGCAGCTAATCTGGGAAAAGCAAAATTAATCGCATTAATCGTTGAAAATGAGAAACAAGATTATTTCTTAGATCAATTAGAAGATTAGTGGTGATAAATGATGAAAAAATCGTTTAAAGACTTTGTCACGCAAGATGTAGGCAAAGTCTTTTTTAATGGTGATGAATTTGCAGATTTGCATGTGTGGCAAGGGAAAGAAGTTTTAATGATAGTTGAGGATGACGAAAATAACAAGTCGTCCAATCTTGAAAAAGAACATTCACTTGTCACGAAAGATGTTTATTTTGCAGATAAAACAGTTCGGGTTCAAGCAGGACTCATTTCAAAGCCGCGAAATGGCGCTCGTATAACTTTAGATGACAGATTATACAACGTTGTTCATTCAGATGTTGATACTGGTATGCTGACAATCAAATTGCAGGCAAATGAGGTGTAATTAATATGATTGATATTAGTCTCCAACACGCCGATCGGATAATTCGTGAACTGAATAATACACCTAAAGCTATACCAGGTGTTCTTTCCAGAGCAATAAACCGAACTGCAGCTACCGTAAAAACTCAAGCCGGTCGAAGTGTACGCGAAATGTACACTGTAAAAAGTAGAGATTTCGCTAGTACTATAAGTACAACTAAGGCATCGGCTGGAAATTTAGAAGCAACTATCAAATCTGAAGGATCACCATTAAAATTAACTCAATTTGCATATTCTCCTGGATCTCCTAAACAACGTCCGAATATTAGAGTAGCTGTTAAAAAGGGCGCAAAAAAGAAAATCGGCAGTGCGTTCTTTGTTTCAGCAAAAAACGGTTTGAATATTTATACTCGGGTTTCTAAAAATCGACTTCCAATACAAGGTTCGTTTGGTCCATCTGCAGCACAGATGTTAGCCAATGAAGATATTGTAAAAACGTTAGAGGAAAAAGGAAGAACAGAATTAGGGAAACGTGCAGAACATGAATTAAAACGTTTGATAGGTGGATGAAAATATGGACGCAGTTTCTTTAGTAGATGAAATTCGCAGTTTTCTAGCTGAAAAGTTAAAGAATTTTGATTTTCAAACCAAGAAAGGCACAATATCAAAACCTCCATCTGTATATTCAGGTTATTTACCTGAAAAAGAGTATGAAGATGAGGAAGAGGATATTCCAGAAGACTATCCGTTTGTAATCGTGCAATATTTATCAGATGACGAAAAGACCCATGAATCTGTCACATATAACTTACAAATTATTGTGGGTGTTTTTGATCGTAGCGTAGACGGTTGGCGAGATGTACTACGCTTAATGACAGAGATTAAGCGTTATCTGATTATAAAGAATGTCATTAAATCTTTTACTTTAAAAGATGATATTAAAAGTAAGTTATTCGAAGAGCAACTACATCCATTTTGGCACGGGGTCATTTCTTTAGACTTCGAAGGGCCAGGTGTAGCACAAGAAAGGAGCGATATACTTGGCTAGAATCAATAAAAAAGATGAGGCTCCACAACTGTTAATTTATGTGGGTCCAAGTACAAAGTCTATTCGACAATATTCTTCGTACATTGGAGGATATCCTAAACAATTAGAATCTCTTCTAAAAGAAAATCCGGTTTTAAATTCAATGTTCATTTCACCAGAAGAACTTGATGCATTTGAAAAAGACCGGAAAGTAAAGGGTACGGCTGCATCGGTAACTTATGAAAAAGCAAAAACTATTTTATTGGGAGGTAATGCATAATGGCATTCCGTCATGGTGTAAGCGTATTTGAAACACCTACTGGAGTTTCTGCACCTACCGTCGCAACGTCGACACTTCAAGTAATCGTAGGTACAGCTCCAATCAATACTGCAAAAGATTTATCGAGTATTAATAAACCTGTACTGGTGTATAGCAAAGATGAAGCAATACAAGCTTTTGGGTCATCAACAGATTTCGAAAAATATACGCTATCCGAAGCGATTTTCGTTAACTTTGATTTGGTTGCTGTAGCTCCACTGGTCTTAATTAACGTATTAGATCCGGCTCGTCATAAAAAAAGCGAGACAGCAGAGGCTAACGTTGAAAATAAAGTAGCTACAATCAATAAAGAAGGCATCTTATTGCCAAACTTAGTCGTAAAACCTTCTATCGCTGGTGATGCACTAATCGAAAACCAAGATTATGTTGTTTCATTTGATGATAAAGGGCACATTGCAATTGCTGCTATAGCAGGCGGGGCAATGGCTTCTTTAACATCTGTTCATGTAACATACGATGTTTTGGACCCGACAATGGTAACTAACGCAGACATTATCGGTGGTACGGATGTAGATACAGGAACGAAAAAAGGACTTGAACTGGTTAACGAAGTTTTCCCTCGTTATGGTTTAGTTCCTGGCCAAATTATTGTCCCTAAATATTCATCCATCCCAACCATTGCTGCTGTATTACGCGCAAAATCTCAAACAATTAACTCATATTTCAAAGCGTTCACTCCACTCGATGTTGATACGAATACTGTAAAGAAATATACAGATGTAACACAATGGAAAAATGATAACGGATATACTGGCACAAAAGAAGTTCCATTGTGGCCAAAAGGTTCGATGGATGGCGTTCAATTCCATTTATCGACTTTAATCGGAGCACGTATTGCTAAGTTGTCATCAGAAAACCACGATGCACCACATGTGAGCCCATCAAATAAATCGATTCCGGTTAATGCTGCTGTTTTAGCAGATGGTACACAAGTAGCTTTAGGCCCGGACGAAGCCGAGTACTTAAATTCTCAGGGAATCACAACAATTCTAAACTTTATTGCCGGGCATAAAATTTGGGGTAACCGTACTGGAGCATTCCCATTCAATACAGATGTGAAAGATACATTTATTTCAACACGTATGACGCATAACTGGATTAGTAATACGATTGTTTTAACAGCATGGACGTATTTAGATGATCCGACAAATCGTCGTCTGATTGACCAAATAGTATCGACATTCAATATGTGGTTCAACGGGTTAACAACAGATGGTATTTTATTGGGTGGTCGCGTGGAGTATCTTGCTAATTTAAATCCACCAGAACAATTAGCTTCTGGAAAAGTTGTATTTAAAGTCTATGTAGCAGAGCCTACACCTGCCGAAGATTTAACTTTTGATATCGAAGTGGACTTAAATTATTACAATACATTGGCAGAATAGGAGGAAATGTAAATGGCTAATTTTCCAGAAAAAATTAATGATTATAAGATTTACGTAAATCAAAAGCCTGAATTACGAGGGATTGGAGACTTACAATTGCCTTCCTTTGATGCATTAACGGAATCAGTAAATGCTGCAGGTATTTTAGGGGAGATTGAAATCCCTATCTTTGGTCAGTTTAGTTCTATGAAGTTTGTCATCAATTGGACAATGATTACAGATGAAATTACAACTTTCTTGCAAACAGGTAATTTAACAATCGATGCTCGTGTCGCTAACCAGGAACACGATACAACTCAGGGGGAAAGTAAATTCGTCCCTCAACGTGTCTTTGTACGAGGTAAAGCAACGAAAAATGATTTCGGTAAAGTAGCTAAAGGTCAAGGCTATGAAGGTAGTACAGAAATTGAAGTTACGTATATCAAGATTGAACGTAATGGAGTAACAATGGTAGAGTTAGATAAATTAAACTACATTTATAAAGTGAATGGCGAAGATCAGTTAAAAGGCCTTCGTGCTGCACTTGGGATGTCATAGGGGGATAACACAATGAACGAGAATAAGTTCCAAAAAACCGTGAATTTGAAAAAGCCATTAAAAATTGATGATTCAATCATTGATAAAATCGATCTAAACTATGAAGGCATGACAGGCGCAGACATTTTAGCAATTGATATGGAGTTAAGAGCATCAGGGATTACGACTGGTTTTAGTACCATTCATGATCACGATGCTCTTTTATTATTGTCTTCTAGAGCGAGTGGTATCATTGCGGATGATTTAAGAAAATTAAATGCAGTAGACTTTTTAGAAGTGATCATGACAACACGAAATTTTTTCATTGGGTTATAGGAGCCGAAAGTAAGGTTTCTATAATTTTTAGGAAACGATTGTTTAATTTAGCTCAAGGAAGCAGTGACGGTATCCAGTATTGGGAACGTAAAAGCTTACTTGAGCTTTATTTATGGTTAATTGCAATCAACGATGGAGGTGAAATAAACGATGGCTAAATCATTTGAAATGGTTTTAAAAATTGGTGGCGATGTATCCAGTTCACTAGATACTGCATTTAAGCGGGCAAGTGGGAATGTTGATGATCTAAAAAACAG
Source organism: Solibacillus sp. (assembly GCF_040273735.1). NCBI lineage: Bacteria > Bacillati > Bacillota > Bacilli > Caryophanales > Caryophanaceae > Solibacillus > Solibacillus sp. The sequence goes on from NZ_JBELZM010000003.1 coordinate 229,515, forward strand.
TGCTAAATTGGTCAAACAAGAAATGCGTCAGTTAGATCGAGCTTTGAAATCAGGCAAAATAACACAAGAGCAGTATAACGAGTCCATAAAGGATGCTCGTCAGCAATTAAATCGATTAGAAAGTAAAATGAATACCACTCGTAATGTTTCACAATCCTTATCAAAATCGTTTGATACAACCAAAATGGTTGCAGGTATAGCGGCCGTAACAGCGGCAGCAGGTGCTGCTTCAATGGCGATTGGTTCTTTGAATGTTGCAGCTGATTTTGAAAAAGGTCTATCCGGTGTTCAAGCGAAGACAATGGCTACTGCTACAGAAATGAAAGGCTTACGCGACATTGCTTTAGAACTGGGGGCTTCTACAAGCTTATCTGCCTCAGAAGTGACAGTTGCAATGGATGAACTGGCAGCAAAGGGTTTTGAAGTAAATCAAATTATTGGGTCAATGCCTGGAATTATTGCAGGTGCCGAAGCATCGGGTGAAGACTTAGCTTTAGTTTCCGATACAGTAGCCACTGCAATTAATGTATGGGGGCTAGAAGCAAAAGAAGCCTCAAAAGTGGCAGATATTTTAGCGATGTCAGCTAACGTTTCTGCTGCAGGTGTAGATGACTTAGCTCAAATGTTTAAATACGCAGGTGCTCCAGCAGCTGCATTAGGTATTTCTTTAGAAGAGGTTTCAGCAGCGGCCGGTATCATGACTGATTCGGGATTAGAAGGTAGTAACGCAGGTACTGCTTTACGTGCATCATTATTAGCACTTAACAATCCTGCAAAAGCACAGGAAAAAATGATGAAAAAGCTAGGTTTTTCCATTACTGATAATAAAGGTAACGCCAAAAGCTTAGCTAATATGATTCGGGATTTATCTAAGGCTACAGAGCATATGACTGATGCAGATAAGGTGGCTACTTTAGCAAAATTAGTAGGAACTGAAGCAGTATCCGGCTTCTTAGCTTTAGTTGAAGCTGGACCAGAAAAAATTGATGCCATGACTAAATCATTGCGTGATAGTGAAGGCTCTGCAGCTGCTAGTGCAGCAATTATGAAAGACAACTTTGCCGGTGCCAAAGAAGAACTATCCGGTGCTTGGGAAACCATGCAAATTCAATTAGCGACACCGATTTTACCTGTCCTACAAAAAGCCTTTGTAGGCGTAAGTGATTTCATTTCGGAAAATACGGATGATATTACTCGCATTGGTTCAAGCATTGCGAATGGTGTAGAAGATATTCTTGCTCCATTAGGTACAAAAAAGCCTGAATATAATGCAGCCATTGCCATGGATCCAGATGCACTTGCTCAATATGAATCTGCTTTAGCAAAATCAGCCGAATTTGAAAAAATGGATTTAGGTGATAAGCTCGTATACATGCTTGATACAGCAATTGATAAAGTTGAGAATTGGATGAGCGGTGAAGGTGGGGAAGCATTAGATAAAGTTTTTGTTAAAACGGGAGAAATTGCAGGTAAAGCATGGATTTCAGCTTTCACTGGTGCTGCAACCAGTGCTGTTGCAAGTGTAGCAGATGGTAATGTGGCAGGAGCTATTGGATTAGGTGCAGCGGCTTATATGCTAGGTGGTGGCGCATTATTAAAAGGCGGTGCATCTGTGGCCAAGTGGGGCGCTAGTAAAATTCCAAAAGGTAGCAAATCAGTTGTATCAAAACCAGTATCACTTGCACCTGCTCCGATAATGCCAAAAACACCACCGGTAGTAAGTGCGCCAACTGTAGCTACAACACCAACTGCTGTTAGTAAAGTAGCGAAACCATCATTTATTAAATCAGCAAGTGCTAAAAAAATATTAGGCGCCACTGGTAAAGTGGCGGCTAAAGCGGCCTTACCTGTAACAATTACTTTAGAAGCCGTTAATATTGCAAGGTCAGATGACAAAGTCAAGGCGACAGGGCAAGCCACCGGAGGAATTGCTGCTGGTCTTGGTGGCGCAAAATTGGGTGCTGCAATCGGCACGGCAATTGCACCTGGTATTGGGACAGCTTTAGGTGGTCTAATCGGTGGATTCGGCGGATATATCGGAGGAAAATATGCATCTGGTAAAGTTGTTGATTCTGTTAGGAAACCTTCAGCAAGTGAAACAACTGTTAGTTCAACAAAAACACCAGAAGTTGCACAAGTGAATGCTTCAATTACAAAATTAGAAACACAAATTAATACTACCGCTACAACAGTAACAACTTTCAATACAGATATGACCACATTGCAGGGCCACGTGACCTCTTTAAACCAACATATGACCCTTTTGTCGACTACAAGTGAAATGGGCGTGGGATGGCTTACAGAAGGTTTATATGGCATCAAGTTAGCAAGCGACAGAGTACGACAAGCACTTGATAGTTATGCTAGTCGTATTAATGCCGCATCGATTCCATCTGCAGGGGGGCGTTTAAATTATGAATAGTTATATAACAACACAAGGCGATACCTGGGATATGATTGCGTATCGCCTTTGGGGTAGCGAATATTTATATCCTGTACTTTTGGAAGCAAATTATAAATATCGTCACATTGTTTTTTTTGAAGCTGATATTAAATTAAACGTTCCGGAAAGTGTGGATACATCTATTTATAATGAACGCCCTCCGTGGTTGGAAAATGTAGATGAGGATGACACTACTGATAACAATGATGACGGAAGTGAATCCGGATGAACATTTTAGGTTATCGAAAGGATCTATCGGTTAAGTATAAAAACCAAAACATTTCTGAAATGCTTAATCCTCATTTGAAAAACTGGAGTTATACAGATAACTTATCTGGCCAGATCGATGATTTACAAATCGTATTAGAAGATGTGGCGGACAAATGGGCAAAGTCATGGTTCCCTAAAAAAACATCTAGTCTCTCCATTGAAATTGTGGAAAAGATTAACGGGGCTACATTGAAGACAGCAATCGGCAGTTTTGAAATTGATGAAATTACAGGTCGAGGTCCAGCTATGGAAGTAACATTAAAGGCCAGTGCATTGCCTCAAAAATCGACTTTAAAAGGCACTCAAAAATCAAAAGTTTGGGAAAAGGCAACACTAAAAACGATTTTTAGCGACATTGCCAAACGTAACAATATGAAGATTTTTTATCAGTCCAGTGACACTGAAAAAATAGATCGTGTAGAACAAGAACATGAAACCGATATTGCTTTTTTATATCGATTTGCTAAAGAGCGGGGTCTTTGTTTAAAAATAACGAATTTACAAATTGTCGTGCTAGATGAAGAAGATCTTGAAAAAAATAAAACCAAAGGCAGTTTTAAAAAAGATTTTAAGTCTACCGATGATTATAAAATTTTAACTTGGGAATTCACTACAAACCTAACAGGTGTCGCTAGAAGTTGTACTGTAAAGCATCAAGACACGAAGAAAAAGAAAGTCATACAAGGTTCATTTACTCCTAAGAATCCACCTGATGTAGCTAGAACGCTTGTATTGAAAGAATCGATATCTTCAACAGCCGAAGCAAATCGCTTGGCCAAAAAGAAGTTACGCGAAGCAAATAAAGATGCTGAAACTATGACGATGGTTATTCACACGACAAAACACATTAATGCCGGAGACACGTACAATGTTGTGGGATTTGGGTTTATGGATGGTAAATATATTGTGACTCAAGTCGTTAACAATCCAAGTGCAAAAAGTGTGTCATTACGGAAATGTTTGGAGGGATATTGATGATTAAAGTTGGTAAGGTCTCTAGCGTAAATACTTCGGAATTAACTGTAAAAGTATTTTTCGAACTAGATGATGTAATGTCTATCGATTTAAAAGTCGTGCAGCCTATCACAGAATCACAAACCCCTTGGATGCCACGTAATGGTGAAGAAGTTTTGTGTGTTTACCAGGATAGCAAAAACGGATTTGTTGTAGGGAAGGTGATGTAATGGCGACGATAGGAAGTTTCGGTGATGTTGTATTTGAAGTTTCAGATAAAAAAAGCATTTTCTTGTCGGATATAGCTCGTTCTGAAAGTTCTCGCTGGGAAGATCACGAACTATCTATACACAAGCCTCGTTCGCGCTTTATTGGTGGTAATTTATTTGACTTCACATTTACGATTAAATTAAGAGCAGAAATGGGTATCAATCCAACAGTCGAAATGGAAAAGTTACGAAAGAAAAATAGAAATGGTGTAACAAGCCCATTCGTGATTGGTAACAAACCTATATCAGTTAATAATTTCTCGATACGTCAAATCGATGAGACTTTCCAACATGTCGATGGAATAGGTCGTATTGCAGCAATTGAAGCAAGGGTCACGTTAAAGGAACACGTAAATGATAATACGAAGTTGAAAAAGACAACTACGTCCAATTCAACAGCTAATGCGAAAAAAAATAAGAGTGCGCCGGCAACTAAAAAGTCCACTGGCACCATTACAATCACAGCTAATTCTATTAACATTCGAAATAGCCCGTCCATGAGTGCAAAAATAATAGGTGTGGCTGCAAAAAATCAAAAATATACAGTGTATGGAATTAAATCAGGTTTTTACAATATTGGAAACGGAAAATACATTGGTGCAAATTCGAAATATAGCAATTATAAAAAGGGGTGATCAAGGTGGTCTATGAAATAGAAAGTGGCAAATTTGAAATCGATTATTCGGCCAGTGGTATTAAGGCTAAATTACAAAATATCCGTTTTATTATAAACTCTTTTGCATATAGCTGTGTTCTGGCACGTGAAATCGGATTTGAAGCTGCAGTGGATGCACCAATTCAAATTGCCCCCGCATTGAATTCGACTGCATTAATACAAGCATTAAATAACTATGATACGACCATTATTGTAGAGAGTATTGATACCGTTGTTGATGCACAGTCAGGAATAATTAAATTTAAAGTGAAGGTGAATTTTGATGACTAGATTTAATCTACCTGGACTAGAGTTGTTGCAGAAGGCACCAGAAATAATAGAACAATCAATGCTATCTATTATTGAAAATGAAACGGGAATCACTTTAGATAATACAGATCCACGCCGAGTAACAGTAAAAGCGTTAGCTTATTTCGTATCGTTAGAACGAAATAATTTAGAACACGCAATTAAACAGACATTTCTATCTTATGCCGTAGATGAAGCGCTCGATCATCAAGGCAGTAATTCAAATACACCACGAATTGAACCAAAGGCTGCCAGAACAATAATTAAATATGTACTAGATGAAAATCGCGTGTCTACATTCGTTGTGAATGAAGGTACGCGATATTTAGTTTCCAACACATATTTCGAAGCGATTGAAACAGTCGCTATACCAGTAGGAACTCATGAGTTTGAAATTGAAGCGCAATGTACAGAAGTAGGCGCTATTGGTAACGGATACTTGCCTGGAGAGATTACAACTTTAGTGCAGCCTGAAAACTGGGTCGTATCCATTTCAAATACAACAACAACTTCAGGTGGTGCTGAATTAGAAGATGATGAGCCATACGCTGAACGTATTCGGATTGCTGATGATAAATATTCAACAGCTGGGGCTGAACTAGGCTATGAATATTGGGCAAAGGCATCTTCACAAAACATCATCGATATCTCAGTAGATTCACCTGAGCCAAATAAAGTTGATATTCGTGTATTAATGGTGGGTGGAACATTACCAACTGAAACAGATTTAGACTTAGTTTTGGAAAGAGTAAATCAAAAGAAAGTACGTCCAATGACAGATGTTGTCACAGCATCTGCACCAGATTTAGTTTCTTATGATGCCAATACAACCTATTGGATTAGTATCGAGAAGTCGGCGATGGTAAATAAAATTCAAGCAAATGTTCAACAAGCTTACAATGATTATTTAATATGGCAACGAAGTAAGATGGGCCGTGACGTCGATTTAAGTGAATTGGTAGCACGGTTGAAAACTGCTGGTGCTTCTCGAGTAAATATTGACTCATTAATGTTTATTGAAATCGACCATAAAAGTGTGGCGCAAGCGGGATCGGAACAATTAGTGTTCGGGGGTTTTAGCGAATGATTCAATTAAATCATGAGCAGGTCCTGAGAAAACTATTGCCTCACAGTTTAAATGATGATATATACACGAATGCATTAATGAATGCAGTGGAATATGAATTGAAATTGGCTTATGAAGAAGCGGAAACAATGGCTGATATATGGAATCCATCAAATGCTCCTGAAGAAATATTAGATTTTCTTGCTGCAGAAAAAGTCATTGAATACTACCATCTGTTAACGCTAGATGAAAAAAGAAAGCTGTTGGCTAATGCATCTGTGTTGAAGCGAATCAAAGGGACGATTGGTGCACTTGAAGAAATAATGAAAATATTAAATGTAACCGGAGAAGTTCAAGAGTGGAATGAATACGGTGGAGTTCCGGGGTATATTCGAGTCATTTTAGATGTTTCTGAAAGAGGTCTTGATGAAGGCACAATTAATATGCTCGAGAGATTAATCATGATTTACAAACGTAAATCCACTTGGATTGAAAGTATCATCGCGAAATTAACCAATCGTGCTAAATATTATGTAGGCACTTTAATTATTGGTGGAGAAGCGCTGACAATTTATCCTTGGTCAGTCGACGAAATCATTGTAAACATAAAACAATCGGTAAAAACTGCTCAAATCAATGTAGATTCAACAGTCATTTACCCGTACGAAGGAGGTAATTAAATGAGTGAATTCTATATGGTTCTCACCAATGTTGGGTTAGCGAAGTTAGCAAATGCTCAAATCAGTAACAGCACTGTTAATTTAACGCAACTGGCAGTCGGTGATGGTAACGGATCGTATTACACACCATCTCAAACAGCTACAGCCCTAAAGAAAGAAGTATGGCGAGGCCCAATAGCTTCTGTAGCAGCAGACTTCACTAATCCTAATTGGTTGAATATTGAAGGATTTATTCCAGCAACAGCCGGAGGTTTCACCATTCGTGAACTAGGCATTTTTGATGGAGATGGCAATCTATTTGCAATAGGTAAAGTTCCAGAAACGTATAAACCAGTATTATCTCAGGGAAGCACGAAGGACTTGTCTTTGAAAGCTATTTTAGAAGTAGCCAATACAAGTAATGTAACAATGGTTGTAGATCCAAATGTCATTGTTGCTAGTCGTAAATATGTAGATGACAAAACACAGATTTTTGTAACGAATTTAACACAAATTGAGCAAGAATTAAGTGAATTAGAAACAGAATTTATTAAACATTCGGGCGATAAAACAGCTCATATTACATCGCAAGAACGTACTAAATGGGATACGGCACTACAACCAGCGACATATTCAGCTACAAATACCATCATGAACATTGGTAGTAGTTATGCCTCAAGGGTTTTTCCAACAATAAGTTGGTCTGGCGGCGGACCAGAACTATGGGAGACAGCCATGGTAGTACCAGAGGGAGGGATTTGGGGAGTACTAGAAATAGAAATCGCTGGTTACTCTGCATCGTCTGGCGGGGCTAGGGTTCTGGTGGAAATAGGCATTAACGCACAAGCGACAGGTCCTTCATCACAATTCGGGCTCGATTTTAAAATCCTGCAAATGAGTTCCCGCTTCGCGGCCAATTTCTATGTAGATTTTGAACACAGACCAGAGACAAGAACTGTTCTTGTGAAAGTTTACAAGAGGACATATAACGACCTGATAACACTGAAATTTAATCTACTTTTAAACACGCGCGGAACGACAGCATTCCAGATGTTACAGCGTTTTAACGGTGGGTCATTTTACAATTCAGCGGCACCAACAACTGCAATACAACAAGACCTTTTTCAATCTGTCAGTAATGGTAAATCTGCCATAGCGAGCGCCATTTCTGACGGAGGGGTTTATACAAGCCCTGTTGAAACGTTCGCGAATATGGCAAATAACATTCGGCAATTGGCTTCTTCTGGTTATAAAATGGCAACAGGTTCTAGCCCCAATGTGCAAGTAGTTTTAGATGTACCTGCAGGTACTTTCGGTTTTACGCCTAAAGTTATACTAACTCGAGCATTAGGAAGTGCTTATCTATGGTCTACTCAGTACATTAAAGCGGATGCGTTTTATCCTGGTAGTGTGGGTATGGGGGAGACTTCGGCACGGGATTTGAGTGGATCTACTGATTATGTTGATGAAACATACGGAAGTACGGTACTACGAGTAGGCGGTTTCCGAATCAACGCAACGACAGCCAATACTTATCCTTCCGGAGGTACTGCTGTAACTTGGTGGGCATTTGGGTAATAAAAGGAGGTTATATGATTGGACAAAACAGGAACGCGCGTCTTTTATGATGCAGCAAATGGAAATCTGGTGGCTACATTGCATAGAGTGTTTGGTGGGATTGAACGACAACCGATTGAACAACTAGAATACCTGGACATTGGTTTTGATAACTTTGACCCTATGACACATGAAATCGTCTCGGTTGAAAATGGTCAACCTGTAATAGTTTCTATTTATCAAGAGTCAGAAGAAGAGAAACGTATTCGGGAATTAGAAGATGCACTATTATTACAAGCAGAAAATGAAGTTGGAGGGATTCTATAATGACAAATGTAAATCCAGTAGTAGTAAGAATCGCAGCAGAAAGAATTATGAACGGTGGTTTAAATCCAAAGACGGGTGAAATTTACGTTCTAGATGATATTACAAATCCAGATTATCGAGAAGCTGTCGAGAATTACATTTTAGAGAATACAGAAGGAATTTAAACGCAGTCAATCGGCTAGCGTTAATTTTTATGCCTTTTTTCTTCTTGTTTGTTATGATTAGGTTGCATCAAGGAGGGAACAGCATGAAAAATTACAAAAACGACGATGAAATGATTGAGGAATTGTATAACATTATGAGATACATCCAAACGCAACATCGCACAAATGACGAAGCGGTTGAAGCATCGTATTCATTAGAAAATGCAATAATTGAAATAAGAGAATCAGTAGATATCTAACGTACTGCCTTCCACAATTATCTGTGGAGGGCTTTTATATTGCCAATGGATTGGGGGAAATGAGGATGCCGGAGGTGACATCCATGCAAGAAGCATTCCAAAAAGTGGGAGAACACGATGTGGCGATCAATCAAAACATCTTACCACGAATAGAAGTACTAGAAAAAGAACATTTAGATTTCAAGCAGGAAATGACAAGCTTTAAAGCGGAAATGACCAATCTGCAAAAAGGGCAAAAAGATGTGGAAGTAACCGTTATGAAAGATGGCAAGGAAACACGGGACCTACTCAAACCTTTCGCCGATCACGCATTAAAGCAAATGGAATTTGAAGCGCAGGCAAAAAAAGAAATTGCCATCAAAAAGTTGGACAATAAAGATAAAGCAACTGTGGCCCTATACGGTGCGATTGGTAGTGGAGGTATTGTGACAATTATCGCGGGATTCATGGCTTTATTTAAATAGGAGGGAAATGTTATGGATTTAACAACATTATTTATTATCGCAGCATCGATTACGATTTTAGTAACAGCCTTTATTGAGGTATTTAAAAGAACTACAAATGTTCCGATTCGCTACTTGCCGATTACATCCATTGTAACCGGTATTTTTGTGGCCATTATTGTTACACCGTTTGCTGATTATGATTACTACACAATGGTTGTTGCTGGTGCAATTGCTGGTTTGTCCGCATGTGGCTTATTCGATTTAACTAAAGTAGCAAAGGATGAGCGTAAATGATTACTATTTCCGGTGGACATTACGGGAAGCGTACTGGAGCACTCGGCTTAATTGATGAAGGTGAAGAAAATATTCGGGTAGCTAAAGAAGTAACAGCGATATTACGTGCATCAGGTATTACAACTAACTACATTGAGGATAATGTCAGTAAGTCAGCAAAGCAAAATATACCGTGGTTAATCGCAATGCATAATAAAACCGATCGTGAGATTGATGTGAGTATTCATTTTAATTCGTCGGTCGGTACGCATAGCAAAGGGATTGGTACCGAAACACTTGTATACAGCGATAAAAATAAAGCAGTTGCACAAAAGATTACGGATGCAATTGCAAATGTTTCGGGTTTGAAAAATCGTGGAGTTAAAATTCGTACTGACTTAGGATTATTAAAAGGTACAAATAAACCTTGCTACTTAATTGAGGTATGCTTTGTTAATGACACAGTAGACGTAGCATTATACCGTAGAGACTTTGATAAAATATGTCGTGCCATTGCAAACGAATTAGCAAAAGCAGTTGGGAAATCACTAAAGCCTTCCACAACTTCTTCAATTGTGGAGGACAAGGGGGCGCGTAAATTGGATATTAATAGTCCATCTTTAAATGATCTTGCGAAAAGTATTCTGGAAAGTAAAGCGCAACGTGAAATCCTTGTGAATTATGCAATTGCCGAGGGTATGCACAAATCATGGCTAGATAAATTAAACAATCGTACAATTACCAATGATGAAATTTTAGTATTAGCAGCTGCGGCAATTCTTAATACATCAAAAGTTTGACGAACAATTTTAATTTCACTATATTATAAGTAGTGAATTGGCTATTCACTTTGCGTGATGGATAAAACACAGTATGCCTTCCACATAATATGGTGGAGGGTATTTTTTATTTGCCCAAAAATGGTTATGATAAGTATGAGGTGGAGGCTGTGTTAAATACTATTGATCGCGAATTAGCTCACAAATACATAATTACTGAATTGATGATACGCACACTTGAAAGAGATCGGCAGCATACTGAAGCGTTTAAGATGAAGGATGTCATGGATAAATTCTTTGAACAGGCCATTAGAAAAGCAAAAGATGAATTATTAGCATTGAAAAATGAAATGGGTAAAATCGGTTTGCGTAAGCAAGAAGAAAAAAGGCTAGATGACACAGTTACGGTTTATACCTTTGTAGAACGTGGACTTTCAGCCGAATTGCGCTATATGAATTATGCTTTACGTAACCATACAATGAAGGAAATTGAACGATTGTTGAATCTAAATTAAAAAGCCTTCCACAGATCAGTTGTGGAGGGCTCATTCTTTATATACCAAGCAATTGTTTCTTCTTCGCATCAAATTCATCTTGTGTTAAAATCCCATCGTCCAACAAGCCTTTTAATTCACGAAGTTCGTTTGCAGTATCTGTTTTAACTTTATGTTCCGGTTTTTTATCTTCAGTTTTTAAATGTTCAATAATTGCTTTGATTTCATTTGCAATTGCAATTGATACACCGTCAATGACTGCAGCATTGCCTGACGTTGTGATTTTTAATGTAGAGAATACAAATGATGAATCAATGTCGATAGAGGTAATGTTACCAAGTGGAATACTCTTTTCGGCGTTCGATAATAAGCCTTTTACTTCATGCAATATTACACGTTTATCTGTTACATACAATTGTGTTTTCAAATCCTTAGAAGCGCACACACCTAATAATGATTCGCCTTCATTCGATAAGCGATCCTCGAATAATTTAATCTGCCCTGCTATTGCTTTCTTCTTCCCGAATCCAGCCATTTTAATTGTTTCTTCAATTGTGTTCATTCCAAATCCTCCTAAATAGTAATTTCCATAATGTTACCATATTATTAAACAGCTTCGCCAACTTCTCTTAGAATATCCAAGAATAACGGTGACAATTGAATTAACACATAACCAAGCCCTGCATTCATAATCATGTTCCAAGCTCTTTCGCTATTACCGAACATGAAGAAGAAACAGGCACCAATCATAATTACACTTGCTATAGGGAATGAAATGGCTACCATAATTTGAACCATCGGATCTAAAATTGTTGCGAGTGTTTCTAATGATTTATCTGCAATGAATCCAGTTTGTTGAGGAATCGCATTAACAACTAATGGTGTATATGCTTCTGTCAGTGTGGAAGGCTCTGGGAATGGTGAATGTTGCAATACGTTTATCGATTCAGTAATAGGCGTTGTTGCAACGACTTCACTCGCCTTTTTAGTGCTTTGATACATGGCATATCCGGCAGCCCCTAACACTGGAATCGATGCCATAACGACTACATCCTTTTTCGTTGCATAACCTTGTTCAACTCGCATTTTCTCCAGGTCCTCAAAACGCTCCGAATAATCCGTAAACTCACCTGCAGGAACAACCTTTGTTTTATTCTTATTGAAGAACATTTAATTTCCTCCTCTTATTGAATATCGTTAATAGTGAACACCTTGAAATTCAGACCATTACATGCGCTCTCTAACTGCTTTCTGCGGTGCTCGGTAGTTGTTAACCATACAAGTGTAGGGAAATAGCCGAATTGTTTTTCAAGGCTATTTGAAAGCTCTTTATAACGGTTAATTTTCGCTCGATTTTCTTTCATGCTTTGTAAATTATCGACTTCTAAAAAGTGATAAAAGCCATTACGGGTGAATACCGCATCTGCAATAACAGACGTTTTATCATCCGATATTTTTACTTCATTTCGCCAATCCTTTGGGCATTTGAAATGTAGCCATATTTCATTCCGCATAACTACGTGCTGCACATGGCCGCCTTTTTTACGGACCTTTTCACAATCCACATATTCACGGCCGTTTTTATTTAAATAATAAATCGATTGGTACCCATCACGTACACATATTAAGTAATCCGATAAATTTCTAAGTACTCTATTTGTATTGCAAATTTTACCTAACTTAAAATAAGCGGCTAATTGATCACGAGTAAGGAAATCAAATTTCTTCAAAAGTAACAGTATTTGTTCGTTCCGTTGACTTAACTGTTGGACTTTCAAAGTCATCCTCCTTCTTAACAATGTGAGGGGAAATTGTTTCATGGATAATATCAGAAGTAATTAATGGCGTTTGTAAAATTTCACGTTTATCGGCCGTTTGGTATATTGCTCTGCCTCTAACCTGTGGAAGAAGTTCGGCTCCAGATTCATCTAATACGACCCTCGAAGCCGTTGCTGATTGTACCCGAAACGATAGTTTAGCATCGCTGTTTTGCTTTACTTGTCGAGGTATTACATCGCCAGTAGGGTATTGAGTAGCGACAATTAAACGGAAGCCTAGGCCGGCACCTAAACGGGCAATTTGAGACATAATCGTTTGGCATTCTTGTTTTAGTCGTTTTTCTCCAGATGTCACAGCTTCTTGGGGATTCAACTCACCGACTTCATCCACAATGACAAAATATCGTTCCTTAATATTAGCTTCCTGTACATTCTTTTTACCTTTGCTTTTAACTAGCTGCTGAACTTCCCTCATTTTCAAATAAGCTGTCTGTAATGTGTGGAGGGTCTCTTCTGGCTCGTATGCGATTGATAATGTTTGTTTAATCGATTCATAATCACAAAGCTCAATACCGCCTTTTAAATCGATGTGGAAAAACCGAACATGTTCTGGATTGCTTTTCAGTAAACTTACAATTAACGAATTGAGGAAATTACTTTTACCGTATCGAGTAGCACCGCCAAGCACTAAATGCGGAATGCGTTCAAAATCATGGTAGCGAAAGGCGTTTTTATCTCGTGTTAATCCAACAGGTACTTTCCAATCAATGCCTGGTGTGTAAGCGACTTGCTGAGGAAGTGGTTTGTCATACACTCGTATAATCAGCAATCCATCAAAATCCAATTCAATTTCCTTTCGTTCGGTCAGTTTGGCCTTCCACAATTCTTTTAGTTGATCAGTAATCTTCGAATCGAACTGTAAACCTTTCAAATCCGCAAATGAAATCCGTTTCCTTCTATTATTAATACCATCCTCCAGTGTTCGGAATTTAGCTACATAATCATCAAATGAACGACCTAAAGGAATCCGATATTTATATTCCCATCCCCAATCATGTTTCTTTTTACGGATCAATTGAGTTGTTAATGTGTTAGAACCATCTTTTACATTCAAACCACTCAATGAGATGATGCGTTGAATTTTTCCGCTTTCATTTGTCGTCATGCCTTGCTTTTTAAAAAATGCAGTTGCGGCAATTCCTCCAAAAATCGAAGTCGTTAAAATTTCAAAAATCATTTAACCTCTCCTTCCTTCAACTTTGTGTGCCCACGGGTTCTCTTACGTAGTAAGAGTTGCAGCAATCTGTTATTCGTAAAACAAAAACTAAATACTTGGAAATAAAGGATTTCGTATATAACAGGTAGAAGTTATGGGGTGGTATTTAAATTGTTAGTGGATCTGTTAATCAATCTGTTATATTACGTTTGATGTAATATTACGCGTGCCGTAATTAAAATATTCCTGAAAAAGAAAAATTTTATTTTGGAGTGATCACTGTGGAAATTGAAATTAAGTTAAAGCAGCTTCTAAAAGAGCGAAATATAAAACAGTATCAGCTATCTGAAATGACGGGATTAACAACTCGAACGATTTCCGAATTAGTGAACAATCAGATTGAACGGATTCCAAAACAGGCGATATGTAAAATTGCTGTAGCGTTAAATGTTGAGGATATACGTGAGATTATTGATTTTAAGAAATAAAAAAGACCACCTCCAAAAAAAGGTGGTTTTTATCGTTTTATCAAGATAAATATGATTTCATTTATCATTGCCATCCACAATATTAGAGGTAGGGGAAATTATTGATAAATATTTAGAGTTTTATCGTGTGCGAATTGGGAATACAATTATAGATGTTCCAGGGGAGAAGTTAGTATTAGTTTAAAGGTGCTTTATCTATAAATATTTTTAAAAATAATATATTAAGTGCACAAAAGGTGTACAAAGATAGGATAAAGCGTTGATACATAAGGCTCCTTATATGTCCTCCTGGGACGTAAAGTAATTTAGAGAAAACTCAATAGAAGATGCAATCAACCTTCAGTTATTAAAATTGAAGGTTTTTTGTTTTAACGAATACTCTCATGAAATAGGTCGACCAGTACTTTCTGGCTGACCTTTTCATTTAAGGTTTGTGATTTGTAGTGGATATATTAATTCGAACCGGAGAAAAATGCTGCTTTAAATAAAGGGTCATGACATTATTTCAATTCTATATTTTCTATATACAGATCAACATCTTTCATCAATTGTTTGAATAAAATTCTATTTTTCTTTTTGATATTTATCTTTTTTCTTGCAGACTTTAAAGAGAATTCTTCATGCACGATACAACTTCTGAGATTCGCCAATAATTTAGTATTATTCTTAAAAGTTAAGTAATCTCCCAATTTCCTCTCTAAATCAAGAATTATATTAATATCGGACTTATTTTTATATTTATCCTTAAAATAAACTTTATAGATGTCTTTTAGCAGTTGTTCAGTTAAAGAATACAACTCAACTGTGAGTGTTGCATATTTTCTGTCCCTACGGCGTCCATAAAATTCTTCCAATTCATAATCACTCAATAGATCCACCCATTTAAAAGCTCCTGATTTATTCGAAGTATTTTTTACAATTTGCTGAAATTCTTTTTCGATTAAACAAAGATCAGCAAATGCATGATCTTTTAACTTTTTGATTTCTTTCTTTTTACTCAACTCAAACACTTCCTTCCGACGATTGGATTTAACAGCGAAAGGGGTTGCTCGTTCGTTCATTACCCCCATGCAACATGTCACCTATTTTTTCTTACCCGAATTTTTGTATTAATCAACTATTTTTTTGACTCCCTCATCTACCGCAAAGGATTTCAGCGGTAATACGAAGATTACTAAATAGCTCTTTTTAACGGACTCAATCTATAACTAAAATTATGCAATATATCAAGAAAGGGCTGTAGAATGTTTTATTTAATAGGGAACATGGGAAATACAATGCATAGGAGGGATGATCATGGATTATAATTTATTTGGGAATTCAGATTTGAATGTTTCTAAATATGCTTTGGGAACGGTAATGTTCAGTACAAACGGCCTGGAAGAAGCAGCTGCCATGGATCAGGCAACAGCAAATTATATGGTGGATTATGCACTGGACCAAGGCATCAACCATTTTGATACAGCAAATATGTATGCGAAAGGTGATGCAGAAGTTATTTTTGGCCAAGCGATTAGAGATAAACGCCAGGATATGATCATCAGCAGTAAAAAAGGATTTCAGCTGATAGATAAACCAACCGATACAGGAGCTTTAATCAATGTTGATTCATCGATAGATGCGCTATTAAAAAGACTAGGTACGGACTATATTGATTTATATTATGTGCATTGTTGGGATGGTCAAGTAGACGTTAGTGAAACGGTCCAAGAGATGAATGACTTAATTAAAAAAGGGAAAATTCGTCATTGGGGAGTATCCGATTACAACGGCTGGGCGCTTGCGAAGACACATACATGGGCAGTAGAAAATAATATGATACCGCCAATTGCACAGCAAATCTACTACACACCGGAATCTCGTGAAGCAGAGTACGAAATTTTGCCGGCGGGTAAAGAATTGGGCATTGCTAATAGTATTAGGTCTCCACTTGGTGAGGGTCTGCTTACTGGCAGATTTACAAGAAACAAAATGTTTGAACCTGGTACAAGACAAGGGAATGGCTGGCCGGAAACATATATTAAAAATCCGGATTTGTTTTATAATCTAATCGATTTATTGCAAGATGTTGCGTATAAACATAAAGCGACAGTACCGCAAGTTGTTCTTGCATGGTTACGAGATCGACCAAATGTAGATTCAATTATCTTGTCTCCAAGAACTAAAGAACAGTTACATGAGAATATTGAATCATATAATTTGAAATTAACAAACGACGATATCTCACAAATTAATGACTTAACCGCACTGGATCCTATTTATCCATCATGGCACCGCGCTATGAATACATTGGATAGAGCATCAGATGCAGAAAAGGTCTATTTAGATGAATACATTAAGTTGATGGATAGAAAAAATCAGACTGGCGAGCATTAGGTGAAATTTATGATAAAGGTAAAAGGTAATAATTAAGGCAAGTTATCAAAGCTGCCGTCTGTAACATGCAGGCAGCAGCTTTTTTGATTTTATTACCAATGATACATAGCCAATGTTGATGCACATTCTAAACTCTATAAGATGAGCCATGTATCGTTACTAAATCGCCAACAATTCCACACTCTCTTTTGCATCAAGCTCCTCGATCATCT
>NZ_JBELZM010000004.1:0-80738 GCF_040273735.1 Solibacillus sp.
GAAGTTGAAATCTATTGTTTGCTTCATTTAAGAAGCTTGTTTCATTAACGTTGCTTGTTCAGTTTTCAAGGTTCATTTTGTTTCGTTTGTCGCGGTAACTCCCGGCGACTTGTATAACTATACAGCCTATTCTATTAAACGTCAACAGTTTTAAATAACTTTTTTTATCTTTTTTATTTGACTCTGTTTTCTTCCTATTTAAAAGTTACCATAATAAATATTAAAACTAACCGATAAAATCCATATCTTTTACTCTATTCTAGTCAAACCCAATAAATAAAATCTCATTCTTACCACTTATCATAAGCTCACCTATATAAACGGAGAAATCAAAAAACTCCAATCATTCAAAATCCCAGCCTCAGCTTTGGAACCTTCGAATATTTGGAGCATTTTTCACTTTAATAAAATAATTTAAGTTTTTTGAATTACTTCCAGCTCTTCAACTTGCCGATATTTACCTTGGTAAAATAATAATGGCTCGCCTTCATTAACTTCGATCAACTTCGGCTTGCCTAAAAAGATTGTATGATCGCCTGCCTCGATTTGTTCAATTACTTCACAAACCGTGCGCATGATTGAATTAGGGATTAACGGAAAATTATCGACGTATTCAAATTCAAAAGGGCTATCTACTTGAATTTGACCTGCGAATCTTTTGGAAACATCGATTTGTTCATACTGTAAAATACTAACACCGAACATATTTGATGCTTTGATTTTATTTAATGTTGCTGCCTTCTGTCCGATTGAAATTGCTACTAATTCAGGCTCCAGCGAGATTGACATAAAACCGTTCGCCGTCATGCCGTGTGGCTCTGCATCATTTAGAGTAGTAATTACAGTCACACCTGTTGCAAATTGTCCCATAGCTTTCCTAAATGAAAGTTCTGTCATCAATTTCTCCTCTTTTCCTGTTATATTGTAACGTTTGATTTTGTTTTCCAGACCGGGTTCGTCCATCCATTTAAATCATAGTCAGACATCGCACTGTCCACGACAGATTTGAAATAGTCCACATTCCCAGTAGCCATACCATGGTATAATGCTTCCAGTCGAATGTTTTCATGGTTGCCTGCATAGTTCACTTCGTATAATTCATGGCGACCACCAAACTCAGACCCGATTGCATCCCATACCATTTTCAATAGTTTCACACGTGATTCAGCATCTACACCTGAGCCGCGATAATACTCATCTAAGTAAGGACGAATTTCAGGATTATTGAAATCAGCTGCACTTGATGGTAGCTGAATCAGACCTCCCGCAACTACTTGTTCGAAAATATGAACGACCTTTACCCATACTTCCGGTGCAAGGACGCGATATGCACTGGCAGCCTCACCATTTGGAACAGCAATTCCGCTCTTCCCTATATCAGGATTAGTAGCCATAGCTGTAGATAAAGACCAAATCATATTTCGCATCGCAACAATTTCACCTATATTTGCCTGAACACCTCTAAATTGATGCGTACCAGAAGACTCCGTTGCCTTTAAAATTAGTCCTAACATAAAGTCCAGTTTAACACCTAAACGCGTACACCCGTGGAAGCTGAAACGATTAACGAAATGTGTGGCCGGCACGAAATTGTTAGAGACTTCAACATTTTTATAAGCTAGAACATCTTCCCATGGGATAAATACATTATCCAAAACAATAACCGCATCATTTTCATCAAAACGGCTTGATAAAGGATAGTCGAATGGAGAACCGTTTACTTTAGCACTAAACTCATATGATTGACGACTGATCATTTTTAATCCCGGTGCATTCATTGGGAGAAGGAAGATCAATGCATGACTCACATCTCCATCACCAAGGGATTTCGGTCCATAGTTAGCGACAAAATTATAATGAGTCAAAGCTGCGGATGTCCCTACCATTTTTGCCCCTTTTACGATAATCCCGTCGTCCCGTTCTTTCACAACACGAACGAAAACGTCTTTATTTTCATGCAATGGTTTTGAACGATCCATTTGCGGATTAATGACCGTATGATTGACAAATGGCAGCTCTTTCGATGCTTTTCGATACCATGCTTTTGCATTCTCTTCAAACCCTACGTAATAATCCGAGTAGGCATTTAAATGGCCGAGGAACGAGGCTTTGTAATCAGGTGTGCGGCCCATAAATCCAAAATTTAATTTAGACCATTCTGCAATAGCATCACGCGCCCCTAATAAATCGTCCGCATTCTTTGGAGTTATAAAAAATTTATGTGTACGGTCACCATACTCATTAATTCCTGTTAATATTGATTGTTTTTCCGGATCATGCAATGAATCATAAAGACGTGAATATGATTTTGCAGAATTTTCATAGGCGGGATGTTCTACGACATTATCAATCTTTTCACCATTCAAATAAACCACACGACCATCATTTAGGCTTTCCAAGTAACTTTTACCAGTATACATAACTTATAACCCCCTTTGATTTAACTTTAGTGTAAATGAGGTAAGCGTTTTCACATATTGCAGTTCATGTCTAAATTTTTCGCTTTCACTAACAGCAAATGCTAGTTTCACAATAAAAAATCATTTAATGACCCGATTGAGTCGTTAAATGATTTATCAATACTAATTTATATTGCGGGGAGATTTAAAACTTTGAGTACTTTTAAATTTAATAAAAGCTGAAATCGGATTTTAGGACATCGTAAATCAATTTGTAATAACTCCTTTATATTTTGTAAACGATACCTGACCCCTCCGACCGATAAATTCGTTAACTTGGCTGTTTTCTCCAAATTACCGCCATTATCTAAAAAATAATAAAGTGTATGCATCAAGTCCTCTTCAGGGAGAATTTCCAGAAGATCTCTTTCTACTATACTTCTAAGTAATTGATGATGTTCCGTGTATAATAATGCTCCCAGTATGCCGATATCCCCGAACTGCATGACCGTCTCATTGGAAGTGGACACTCTTTCAGCAATAATTGCCTCTTTAATAGATTGATTAAGGCATTCCAATGTATTTGTTGTCGAACTTATACCGACACGACAAATAATCGAATCCTGATATTTATCAATTGAATGCAGAAATTTTTCCGGTGCCCCGTCTAAGAGGGGGTCATCAAAAGAAATGGGGACAAAACATAAAACCCCTTGCCCACGCTGAACAATTAATACTTCCAGATTTAGTTTTTTGAAAAAGGTAACGATTTCACGATACACTTTTACAAACATCTGTAAGTTATCATCACTTGATTTATCTTTGTAGTTAAAGGAAATATAGGCAATATGGTAACTTTCCTGCACATAAATATTCAATAATTTCAGTTCCCGTAACAGCTCTTTATAATCCGTAATTTCTCCAATAATAAGCTTTTCGAATAATACGGCTTTCATTCGTTCATTTGCATCGAACATCGCTTTTTTATTGATAAGAACAATACTGCAAATAGTGCTGATTCGCTCGAGTATCATTTTTTCTTCTTCTGTAATGATTTCATCTTTATGATAGAAAAATCCGCAATATTGGAATACTTCCTGATCGACCATTATCGGTGAAATAAGGATTCCCCCGCTGTCCAAACTGATTTTGCGTATCTCCCGGAACTTCCAATTCGCATATTTCTTCTTATATTCCAAAATAAATTTTTCCAGTAGTGCCGATTGAGAGGATGAATAGCAAAGGTCACCTTCAAGATCAAATAAAGCAATCTCTCTTCCTACCAATCGGTTGCATTCCTTTAATATTTCAATTAAATTTTGTTTATTGACGAGCATCTCATTTAATTTATTGTAGATTGTGATTACATTTTTCAGTTGCAGATTTTCCTTAACCATCTTATTCACATCGATTTGTTGCTTCGGTTTTTGCATTGGTATAAAGGTAGTAAGATTTTTTTCCAAATCAAAATTCAATAATAATCCACGCCTTTCAATATATAATTCAATTCCTACTCAATATTTAGAGCCTCAATAAACACCAGGAACATAACCACTTTTCAAAATCGATTTCTGCCTATAATATAAATAAAACCTATCACCCTATCCGGATTTCCAAATAGGATGATAAGCATTTTAGTTTAAGGAGATGCAAATATTTTTCGCTTCTGTAAAGAATTCCATACTGTGACGCCCGCCTTCTCGGCCAACACCGCTCTTTTTGAAACCGCCAAATGGAACACGTAAATCACGAACAAACCAGCAATTCACCCAAATTGTCCCTGCACGGACAGCATGTGACACACGGTGTGCTCGCTTTAGATTTTCTGTCCAAATGACCCCGTTTAAGCCATAATCCGTACTGTTCGCAATCGTTAAAGCTTCTTCTTCCGTATCGAACGGTAAAATCGTTACGACCGGACCAAAAATCTCTTCCTGGCATGTACGTGCATTCGGATCATGATGCAGGAAGATCGTCGGGGCAATGTAGTAGCCTTTCGCCAGATCATCCGATAATTGTAGCGGCTGGTCACCTGTAACCAGTTTAGCCCCTTCTTCCTTGGCTAACTCAATATAATAGTTCACTTTATCATACTGAACTTTACTTACTAACGGACCTGTTGTCGTTTTCGGATCTTGCGGATCACCAACGACTAATGCCTCTGCTGCAGCTTTAAATTTCTCCAAAAACTCATCTAAAATTGTACGCTGCACTAAGATGCGTGAACCGGCTAAACAAACTTGCCCGGAATTTAAAAATGCTGCCTGAATCGACGTCGGTACAGCTTTTGATAAATCTGCATCTTCGAAAATAATATTTGCCGCTTTACCACCAAGTTCGAATGATGTTTTCTTTAATGTATCCGCACCATTTTTAATAATCTGTTTTCCTGTAACAGTCGATCCTGTAAATGAAATCAAATCAATTTCAGGCTGTTCTGTTACCCAAGTACCGACTGTTCTTCCGCTTCCGTGAATCACGTTCACCACACCATCAGGGATACCTGCCTGTTGTGCAATTTCACCAAGCAACGAAACCGATAATGGAGTCAGTTCAGCCGGCTTAATGACAGCTGTATTCCCCGCTGCCAGGCATGGGCCCAATTTCCATGTTGTTAACATGAATGGTGCATTCCAAGGCGTAATCAAACCTGCTACACCAACCGGCTCATATCGTGTATAGTTGATAAAGTTTTCATCCATTGGATATGCTTCATCCCCCTGCTTCTCTACAAAATCTGCAAAGAACCGCAAATTATGGGCAGCACGTGGAATATCGGAGCCTACTGCATGCCGATATGGCTTCCCTACATCCATTGCTTCAAGGCGGGCAATTTCTTCTTTTCGTTCAACGATAATATCTGCCATCCGTCGAATTTTCGCACAACGCTCCGCTAACGGCATTGTACGCCATTCACTCTGTTCAAAAGCTTTACGCGCACTATTGGCAGCTTCCGTAACGTCCTCTTCCGATGCTTCCGAAACAATCGCAATTAACCGTTGATTAGAAGGATCATGTACTTCAAATGTTTTTTTTGTTGCAGACTGTCTGTATTGTCCATTAATAAAATGATTAACCGTTAACACTTCTTTTTCAGTTGTTAGCATCTGTCTCTCTCCTTTTGGCAACGGATTTCCCTGCTATGCCCCAATGTGTTGCAGCCGTTTCCTGTAAATGTACGCGCACGGTTTCCAGTGGCGCATTCAATACATCGCTGGCTGTCTTGCTCAATTGTTCGATAAGGCGCTCTTTTTGCTCAGGTGTACGGCCCTCTAAAATTGTTACTTGGATGAATGGCACTCTGCCGCACCTCCAGTAAATGAAACTGAAATCGTACCTAAGCTTTGGAAACTTGCATGGAAAAAATCCCCCGGTTTTATTGCAATTGCTTCACTAATGGATCCGCTTAAAATTAAGTCACGCGGTTTTAGATGCAAGTCACGCTCATGAAGCTTTTGTGCTAACCATTGAATGCTTATAAGCGGATTTTGCATGACCGCACCGGATGTTGTCGAAGCAACGATTTCTCCATTTTTATAATAAATAACCCCTAATGCATCAATAAAATCGGCATCCAGTTTTATTGGACGGTTGCCCAAAATATACCGACTCGAAGATGAATTATCGGCAATCGCATCTAGTAGTGTAAACTTGAAGCGTTCAAATCGACTGTCAATGATTTCGAAAGCCGGTAAGACAAAATCAATTGCGTCAATTACTTCTTCTAGTGATGGTGAACCTTTTAACGGCTTTTTTAATACGAAAGCGAGTTCAGGTTCCAGTTTCGGATGGATGTAAGGTGTTAAATCATGTTTACCTCCTTCGAATAAGTACATGTTTTTCAAAAGCACCCCATATGACGGTTCATGAACCCCCATCATCTGCTGTTTTGCTTTCGATGTTAGTCCCAACTTCCACCCGATCTGTTCCGTTTGTTCTTGCTCAATTTTTTTATCTACTAGTAATTGCTGGATTTCATAAGCTTCACGTTCTGAGATACCATCTATTTTATTCGCAAACTGTTCAAGTGTTTGCGCATTTTTTTCAGCCCAATACAACTCATCTACAACCGATAATTTCGTTATACTCGTCATATGAATCCCCCTATACAAACTTCACTTCAACCGAACCAATTTGTCCGAAGGCTGCCTTAAAATGATCACCTTTTTTTATTGGTACCGCCGATGTAAATGCGCCAGTTAAAATCACTTCGCCAGCAAGTAGCGGAACATTAAATTGTTGTAATGCGTTCGCTAACCAAACTGCAGAGTTAATCGGACTGCCTAAAACATTACTTCCTGTACCCATTTCAATGAGTTCGCCGTTCTGATACGTATTTAAACCGATTGTTGCTAAGTCAATATCATAAATCGAAAGACGTTGTTCCCCTAATACGACCAAGCCTGACGAGCCGTTATCTGATACCGTATCTTCGAATTTAATTCGCCAGTCTGCAATACGGCTGTCGATTATTTCAAATGCCGGCACAATATAATCAATCGCCAATAGGACATCTAGAGGTGTAATATTAGGACCTTTAATCTCTTCTTTTAAAACGAAGGCAAGTTCTGATTCAACTTTAGGCTGAATCAGGTGATCAATGTTGATCGTATCACCCGATTTGTATAACATATAATCGAATAAATGACCGTAATCCGGCTGATTAACGTTGAACATATTTTGAATTGCTTTACTCGTAGCGCCAATTTTTTTGCCGATTACTTTATGACCCGCCTGTTTTTTTTGCTCTACATAAGCAAGTTGGATTTCATAAGCCTGCTCTAAAGAAATTGTAGGCGCAAGCTGTGTGAACGGTTCAATTGGTACCTTCATCTGCTCAGCTTCCAAAAGCATTGAAGCAAAACCTTGTGCATTTGACATACTATCAGACCTCAACTTTCTTTGTAGATAGTTCCATTGCAACATCGATAATCCAGTCTTCCTGTCCCGCAACGGCATTTCGCTTCCCAAGTTCTTCGATAATACTTACCGCATCTACCCGGAATTTCTCTGCAGCTTTTCTTACGTGTAACAGGAAACTATTGTACACACCGGCATATCCTGATGATAAATTTTCACGGTCAATAAACGGCAAGTAATGCATTTCTGGAGCCACTAATTCTTCCGCAGCATTCATCAGTGTTGAAAGGACGATTGGTGTTTCAATATCCGATTTCATCATTGCTGCAATAAGGACTTCTAATGGTGCATTCCCAGCACCTGCACCTAATCCACGAAGTGTCCCATCAATTAATGTCGCACCATGTTCAATCGCTGTTAACGAGTTGCCAACTGCCAACCCTAAATTATTATGACCATGGAATCCTATATGAATTGACAGTGTCTCTTTTAATGCATGTATCCGTTCAATGACTGTTTTTGGCACTAATGCCCCAGCAGAATCGACGATATATACACCATCTGCACCGTACTCTTCCATTTTCTTCGCTTCTTCCGCTAAACGCTGCGGCGTCGTACTGTGGCTCATCATCAAAAATCCGTAAGCACCTAGATTTTGCTTTTTCGCTTCTTCGAAATATTGTTGTGAAATATTCGCCTCTGTACAGTGAACTGCGATACGGAGTGCATCAATTCCAATATTGGCGGCTTCTACAATGGCAGGACGTGTTCCAATGCCTGGAACGAACAGTGACGCAATTTTAGATTGGCCTTTTACTTTTACAGCAGCCTCAATCAGCTTCATTTCATCGTATTTAGAAAAGCCTTGCTGAATCGTGGAGCCTTGAAGTCCTGCACCATGACTTACTTCGATCAAAGGAACATTCGCTGCCGCTAATTCAACAACAATTTTTTCGACAAATTGCGGGGTAAATGAATGGCTGACAGCATGTGAACCATCACGTAATGTAGTGTCCCCGATTATGATATTGGTCACTTTAAAGCAGCCCCCTTCAGCATATTTTCTGCAATTTTTTCTCCTACTTGTAAAGCCGCAGCTGTCATAATGTCGAGATTACCG
Organism: Solibacillus sp.; assembly: GCF_040273735.1. Taxonomy (NCBI): domain Bacteria; kingdom Bacillati; phylum Bacillota; class Bacilli; order Caryophanales; family Caryophanaceae; genus Solibacillus; species Solibacillus sp. The sequence continues at coordinate 8,380 of NZ_JBELZM010000004.1, forward strand.
GCATATTTCGGAAAATAATCACCCGCGCCTTCCACCTCATTCATAATAATGACCACTTTACGGTTGCCCCAAGGTGTTTCGCGTTCATCGACAATCGGTTGCCCTTTCAATCGGTAACCCGGTACATATTGCTTCACCTTTTGCACGACATCTTCTACAGATTTCTGTAATTGAATTGGATCAATATCGTCTTCCAGTACCGCATAAACGGTATTGTTCATTAAAATAGGCGGCTCCGCTGCATTGATGACCGGCATGGCACGTGCTGATTGTGCACCACCAACTAATTTTGCGGCATTGGCAGTCGTAATCGTAAATTCATCCAAGTTCTGGCGGGTGCCTAAACCGATGGACGGGCTTGAAATCGTAGCGATAATTTCACTGTAAAGCACTTCTGCAATTTGGCTCACTGCATAAACAAGCGGCGTTGTCGCCTGACCGCTGCAGGACACCATATTGATATTCATTTCATTGATATGTTCTTCTATATTAATACTTGGAATAACATACGGACCGATTGCTGCAGGCGTTAAATCAATTGCCACAATGCCTTTTTCTTTTAGAATTTTAGCGTGTTCAATATGGGAATACGCACTCGTGGCATCAAAAACAATTTGGACGGAACCATGGTCGATAACTCCTTTAATACCCTCTGCAGTTGTTGTGATTCCGGCTTCTTTGGCACGCTTTAGACCATCTGAGGCAGGATCAATACCTGCCATCAGAACTAAATCTAAATGTCCATCAGCTTTTAAGATTTTCATCATCAAGTCTGTACCGATGTTGCCGCTTCCTAAAATTGCCACTGGAACTTTAGTCATCTGTTTACCCCCTCTATTCGTTTGTAACTTTTTCAGCGATTTTACCTACACCATATGTCCAGAATGAGTCAGGGAAAGCTGCCCCTATCCAAGTATCTCCGTTACCTGGAACATCGGCCATTTGCCAAGTAATCGTTTTCCAATCCGGGTCAAAGATCAAGTAGCCCGCATCCCCAAACAGCTCGACCCGTAATCCGCTAGGCTCATAGGCATACATACAAAATGCTTGGCTTACCCCATGCTTATTCGGCGGGATCTCAATAAAGTAACCATGGTCTTTCAACAAATCGCCGACTTCGTATAAGTTTTGAGGTACACCATACCAATAGCAAATATGATGCAATTTTCCTTTAGCCCCTGTAGGCTCAGCCATAAAAGCGATTTCATGAACAAGGTTAGAAGCACTAATCCAAGCCCCTACGACAAACTCACCGTCAACTATTTGTTCGCGAAGTTTAAAGCCTAATACTTCAACTAAAAATTCTGTATCGGCTTTCGGGTTCGAAGAGAATAAATTAATATGGTCTAGTCGACGCACTGGTACACCGCGATTTGGACGCTTACTAAATCGGGAAAGTAACTTAGACCTGTTCTCTTCAGGACAATCAAAGTACTCTACCTCCCAAAAGACTTCCATGTTATGCCCATCAGGAGTTGTAAATGCATAAGAAGGTCCATGTCCATAATTTTCGTTTTGCCAACCGATACCATACCCACTCGCCTCAATCGCCTTAACCCGACGCTCTAAAGCTTGTGGAGATGTTGTACGCCATGCTACATGTCCTAAACCTGAATAATCAGATTCAGTAATAATTAAGGAGTATTTATAATTTTCTTCATAAGCACGTAAAAATGTTTGATTTCCAATAACATCTACAACGGCCATACCTAACATTTCCGTGTAAAATTTAATCGATTCCTCCGGCGTGTTAGAAAGTACCTCAACATGTGCGATTTGTGCTACATCAAAGATTGGCTCTACATAATTATTCATGATTAATCCCCCTTGAATGTTATTCTTCGCTCTATTTTCTGAAAAATCGAAATAGAATGTAAATTAATCTTAACTGTTATTTTGTTATATACAACATGAAATTCCCTCCATGCGGGAAAGGTGAAAAATGTTTTTTAGAGAATAATATAAACATAAAATAGAATTTTGATGGAGGCATGCGAATGAAGAATAATGGCGAGCTTAATTCCGTTAAAAACGCCCTTAAAATATTGAAGGCTTTTAAAATAAACGACCATCAAAAAGGCGTGTTAGACCTTGCAGATGAATTGGGGATTAGTAAAAGCAGTGTACATAGACTATTAAAAACACTGGAATCAGAAGGCTTTGTAACAAAAGCTAGGAATAATGCCAAATATGAATTGGGCATGTCATTAATTGAATTGAACTCCATTTATTTAAAACATTTGGATATTTACGATGTGACGTTAGGAAGTATGATGAAACTCATTACGTTAACAGGAGAAACTTCTCATTTAGCCATTTTGAAAAATGATGCCATTGTTTATCTTAATAAATTATCAAACCAGCAAACGGTCGAAGTAGAATCACATATCGGGCATTCAAATTACTTGCACTGTACTGCAAGTGGCCGGGTATTATTGGCTTTCAGCAGCACTACTACGATTAAACGAATTCTCGAACAGCCTTTGGAACGGTTCACCCCCCGCACAATAGTAGATGCTAAACAATTGCAAAAAGAGTTGCAAAATACAAAAGAAAAGGGATATGCAGTTGTACGAGGCGAGTACCGCGCGAATATGACATCCATTGCCGTACCAATAAAAAACTTGCAAAGTAAAGTGATTGCAGCACTGAATTTAGTTGCCCCTACCAATCGGTTAACAGATGAAAAAATAAATTATTATATTAGATTACTTCGTGAAGAATCTGAAAAAATTACGAAGAAGATTGGGTATTTGTCTTTTCAGTGAGGGTTGGGGTTGCCAAATTTTATTGGCAGCAAATTCTTCCATGATCAGCTATATTATAGAGAGGATTAATAGATAGGATGGATGTAATATGAAAAAACAAGTACATGTAGTTGGAGCTATTATCGAAAACGATAAACAGGAAATTTACTGTGCACAACGTAGCCCTCAAATGTCATTGCCAAACTATTGGGAGTTTCCAGGTGGAAAGATTGAGGAAGATGAAACACCACAGCAAGCATTAAAACGCGAGATTTTAGAAGAATTTACTTGTGAAATAGCTATAGGTGATAAAGTTGAAGATACAACTTATGATTATGGTACGTTTATCGTTCGCCTTGAAACATATATGGCTAAAATTGTAAATGGAACACCAGTTGCTTTAGAGCATTCAGATACGAAGTGGGTAAAGCGTGCATCACTCAATGAACTACACTTTGCACCTGCAGATATTCCAGCTGTTGAAAAATTATTAAAATAAGTATAAAGGTGGTGCTTTTATGGAGCAGTTAGTTAAAAAACTTGAAGCCTCTTTACATAAAGGGTTTATCGATCAAACAAAGGCCGTCTCCTCACAGTTTAAACCGAAATTATTATCCAATAAAGCACATGAGAATGTCCTTTCGTCACTTTTACAAGAAATGAAAACATGTAAAACGTTCACCTTTTCTGTCGCATTCATAACTGAAGGTGGATTAGCAACAATTAAAACAATGCTGTATGACCTGGAGAAAAAAGGCATTCGTGGACGTATATTAACGTCTACATTTTTAAGCTTTAATCAGCCAAAAATGTTTAAAGAATTGCTCAAATTAACGAATGTAGAAGTTCGTGTTACCGATGTGAAAGGCTTCCACTCTAAAGGCTATATTTTTGAGCATGACCAACATTATTCTTTAATCGTTGGAAGCTCTAACTTAACGGATAGTGCATTGAAAGCAAACTTTGAATGGAATGTTTATTTAACTTCCCTTGAAAATGGTGAAGTCATCAACCATTTTAAAAATCAGTTTGAACAACAATGGAATAGTGCGATTCCGTTAAATGAAGAATGGATTGCTTACTATCAAATCAATTATGAAAAGCCCGAATTCAATAATAAAGTAGCTTCTCCACCTTTATATATAACGAACCCATTAAAAGAGAGTTTAAAAATACAGCCTAATAAGATGCAAACAGCTGCGCTTGAGCAGTTAAAGCTTCTTCGTCAAAGTGGTGCGAACCGTGGCCTTATCATTTCAGCAACTGGGACAGGTAAAACTTATTTATCTGCGTTTGATGTTCGAAATGCTGCACCAAAACGTATGCTATTTATCGTTCATCGTGAGCAAATTTTGAAAAAAGCGATGCAAGATTTCCGCAATATTTTACTAGGTGATCCGCAAGATTATGGGATTTTATCAGGCAACACAAAAGATTTAAATGCGCGATATTTATTTGCTACCGTTCAAACTATATCAAGAGATTCTTATTTACAGCAGTTTGCTAAAGATCATTTTGACTACATTTTAATTGATGAAGTTCACCGAGCAGGTGCGGAATCGTATTTAAAAATTATGAATTACTTTGAACCTCAATTTTTATTAGGAATGACGGCAACACCAGAACGTACAGATAACTTCAATATTTATGAACTATTTGATTATAATGTGGCCTATGAAATTCGTCTTCAAGCAGCATTAGAAGAAGATATGCTCTGCCCTTTCCACTATTTCGGTGTGACTGACTATGAACTTGATGGTGAACTTATTGATGAAACAGCAGATTTACAAAAGTTAGTTCATCGTGAACGAATCGACCATATTATCGAAAAAATTTCGTATTACGGGTTTTCTGGGGATCGTGTTCGTGGATTAATGTTTTGCAGTACGAAAGAAGAAGCCCATACTCTATCGAACTTACTGACTATGCGCGGATATAAAACGACTGCATTGACCGGAGATCACTCTCAAAAGGAACGCGAAGAAGCCATTGCTAAATTAGAAAATGGTGAGCTGGAATATATTTTAACAGTAGATATTTTTAACGAAGGTATTGATATTCCCTTCATTAACCAAATTGTAATGCTTCGCCAAACACAATCTAGCATCATTTTCATTCAGCAGCTTGGTCGAGGATTACGGAAACATAATGTGAAGGAATATGTAACCATCATTGATTTTATCGGCAACTACAAAAATAACTATTTAATTCCGATTGCCCTATCTGGTGATAAGTCGATGAACAAAGATAATGTTCGTCGCAACACGGTTAATACGGATTACATTCAAGGGGTTTCAACGATTAACTTTGAAGAGATTGCGAAGAAGCAAATTTATGATGCGATAAATAACGCGAATTTATCAACATTAAAAATGTTAAGAGATAGCTATTCTGAGCTTAAAAATCGGATTGGATGTGTTCCAATGCTTAAAGATTTTATTGAACAAAATTCTTTAGATCCCGAAGTCATTATTAGCTATACTCCTACCTATTATGACTTTTTAATGAAGATGAAAGAAGATATTGCTTCTATTACCGATTATGAAAAATCCGTTTTATCTTTCATTGGAAAGGACTTTTTATCAGGTAAGAGAATACATGAAATTTTATTGTTGAAACTTCTTTTAGAAGAAGAAACTATTTCAGAACAAAGTTATCTTTCAGCATTGCAAGCTCAAAATGCTTATATTCATAAAGGTACAATTGAAGGCATTGAAAATGTGTTTTCTTTAAGCTTTTTCGTAGAAGCTGACAATAAAAAATTTGGAAATAAACCTTTAATTATTAAATCGAATTTATGCTATATGTTTAATGAAGAATTGCAACTTTCACTTCAAGATGGAAATTTCAAACAGTACTTCGTTGATTTACTTGAATGTGCCTTTATGAAAAATAATCAATTCAATAATCACGAACCATTTAAACTATATGAAAAATACTCCCGCCGTGAAGTATGCCGCCTACTAGATTGGGAAAAGAACGAGGAAGGTACATTAAACGGTGGTCGTCCGAAAAATGGGGATTTCCCTATTTTCGTAAATTATCATAAAAATGATGAGAACGATCTTGAAACAAACTATATGGATGAATTTTTATCAGACGATACATTTAAATGGTGTTCAACAAAAAATCGTTATGTTGATAAATCAAAGGAAATGCAAATTCTCATTCACTCTGTTGAAAATGGGACAAATGTTTATCTGTTTGTAAAAAAAGACAATGGTGAAGGTAAAGATTTCTATTACCTTGGCCGATGTGCTGTAAATCCAAGTTCTGCAAAGCCAGAAAGAATTTTAGATAAAGGAAAATATTATCCTGTCGTTACAATGGAAATGTTTCTCGAACAACCAATCCAGTACGACATCTACCACTATTTAGTAGAGGAATAAAAAATAAAGCAAGGTGTAACCCAATTTTTGGTCACATCTTGCTTTTTCTCTTGATTATTCTTTGCCTCTAAATATCTCCCGCTTATGCCACTTGAAATATTTCTTATTCTCTTCTACCCTTGCAACGCGCATTTTCTCATGAATCCCGTATTTCACATAATCCATCTGTTCAATTTCAGAGGATATATGGATTTTCCCGGTTCCATCAAACGCGATATAGCCTTGGTCATATAACGCATCATGGTTATGACAGAGCAGAATACCATTGTATGGATCAAGCCGCTCATCATTCGTTGCATCTTTCCATGGTTTTGAATGGCTTGCACGTAATAACCCAGGTAACGAGATACCGCATAGCGCACATTGATTATTCCATAATGGCATCAGTTGCTTTCTAAATTTTTGCTGACCTTTACGGATTTTCACCTTTGCTTCCGCTTCTGTTTCAATTAATACAGGTGCCAGCGTATTGCGTTCTTTTTGTGCGATCAGGCCAATCGCAAATTCTAGCTGTTCTTCATTTTCCTCATAAATATTTGCATCACTCATAAGCTCAAGCAGCTTGATTGCTAGCATTTCATTACAAGGATATAAAAAGCCTTGGTTACCGTCACCATTATGTTGAAATGGCGAATATTTAACTGGGAGTAGTGGCTCGATTTCATTAAAATGTTCTTTTATCGAAATTGGAAAGTGTAGTTCCTCATAAATTGCGGGAAATTGGTGCCCCACCCCACCTGATTGATCAAAAGGATTCACACCTTCACCGCAATCTTCCTGAGCGGTACTGATCGCGACGATTTCCCCTTTAACACAGTGAAAAATCGCATCGCCTTTCTTTACTTCCTTCATCCGCTCCCAAGAATGTGGTGTTTGTCCACTATTATCTAAAATTGAGCACCATACGACCTGCTTTTCCTTCGCCTCATCGTATGTACGCCCTTGCATTACTATATAAAAATTCATACGTACACCTTCGCTTCTTTACTTTCTTTTAGTGTACCATTTTTTTAAATTGATACAGAATTTAAAGCACTTTAGAGTTATTTCTCATTAAATTCCGAGAAAAAATTATTTCCTCACCTAAACAAGTTCTATCAACAATTTTCGAACATTCAAATGTTTATAAATTACATGATTTTTCAAAAAACTCTTGACTTTATTGTTCGATTTTAACATTATAATAACTAATAGATGTTAAAAACGAACAGTTTAGGAGGCGAATATGTTACCTAAAGAACGTAGAGCTTTAATTTTAGAGCATTTAAACGAACATGAGAAAGTTGATATTGAACATATTGCTCATGAATTACAAGTTTCCACTATGACAATCCGACGTGATTTAAGTTATTTAGAAGAAAAGGATAAAGTCATTCGCACTCATGGCGGAGCTGTTTTAAATAAACCATTAGTAAACGAAACTTCTTTTTTAATTAAAGAGAGTAAAAATAATGCGCAGAAGCAGCTGATTGCCCAAATAGCTGCATCACTCGTTCAAGATAACTCAACCATTCTCTTGGATTCGGGAACGACGACAATTGAGATTGCAAAACTTCTAAGTAATAAGAAAAATGTAACCGTTATCACGAATGATGTATATATTGCCTCGGTGCTTATAAATAGCGAAGCAAAAGTCATTATTACCGGTGGCGAGCTTCAAAATAGTGTTGGCGCAATTTTCGGTTCCTTAACTGAAAGCTTATTAAAATCAATTCATGTAGATATATGTTTTTTAGGTGCCCATGCCTTCCATCCGGAAGCTGGAATTATGGCACCTACTTTCGAAAAAGCAGCGATTAAAAGGTTAATGATTGCCGCAGCTGAAACGACGTACTTAGTAGCAGATTCAAGCAAGGCAAATGAAAAGTCTACTGTCAAAGTTTGTGACTTTAGAGATATAAATGGTGGCCTTATTACGGATTATTTAGAAGAAGATCTTCATGTTCAGCTTTGTGAAAAAATAACAATCATTTCTTAATGAAAGGAGCTACCTATGAAAATTGGAATTATTGCAGATGATTTAACCGGCGCAAATGCAACAGGCGTTAAATTATCGAAACAAGGATTTTCAGCCACTACACTAACATCATTTCAAACCCCTCCTACTTTAGGGGCTTTCAATGCTGTATGTGTAGATACAGATAGCCGATATGTTCAACCAGATTTAGCAAAAGCACGTGTTCAAGCAGCCCTGCAAAATTTCCAATACTGGGAAGCTGATTTAATTTGTAAACGGATTGACAGTACGGTACGCGGCAATATCGGATATGAGGTCGATACCATCCTAGAGGCTTTAGGAGAAAAATCTATCGCAATTGTTGTAGCTTCATTCCCTGAATCAGGTCGTATCACATCTGGTGGATATTTATTAGTAAATGGTGTTCCATTGCAGACAACTGATGTCGCAAAAGACCCAGTTAACCCTTTGAAACAGTCATTTGTACCACATATCATTCAAAAGCAAAGTAAGTTTCCTGTTGTTCATATCGGTTTGGAAACAGTACTGCTAGAAGTACAACAACTGACAGATGCAATTAACAAAGAAATTTCCAATGGCAATCGCATAATTGTCCTTGATGCTGTGACAGATGATGATATTGATTGCATTACTGCAGCATTGTTGAAGATTAACAATTATACGTTAGTTCCTGTTGATCCAGGCCCTTTGACAGCAAAATATTCAAAAGCCATCTTAAATCAACAGTCGCAAAATAAGAAAATAGTGGCTTCCATCGGCAGTATTACACCAACTGCCTCCAAACAGATTCAATATTTACTGGAAAAAACAGATGCCTATCCGTATTACATTGATGCAAATCGTTTAACTCATCTAGACGAGAAATGGGATGCGGAAATTGAAGCGATATCACATGAAGCAGTTCAGTTTTTAGACACACATGACGTTTTAGTAATGACGACAAACTCACCACATCAGGACCAACTAAATTTAACTACCATTGCCAATGAATTCGAAACAACCGAAGAACATTTGGCAAAACGCATTGCAGCAGGCATCGGTATGGTCACGATGAAAGTTTTACAAAGTACAAATTACAGTGTTGGTGGCTGTTTCTCTTCTGGAGGCGATATTACTTCGTCCATTTGCACAATTAGTAATGCAGAAGGAATCAAATTGGAAGAAGAGGTACTCCCTTTAGTTGCATACGGTAAATTGATGGGCGGCGAGCTAGATGGCCTTCCTATCATTACAAAAGGCGGTATGGCTGGCGAAAAGGATGCCTTATATAAAAGTATAAAATTTTTAACAAATCATTGTTAGGAGGAACTTATTATGACAACAGAAAAACCAATTATCGCAATTCCAATGGGTGACCCGGCTGGCATAGGCCCGGAAATCACGGTGAAATCATTAACGAAAAAGGAAATTTATGATGTTAGTAAACCGCTAATTATTGGAGATTCAAAAGTAATCGAGCGTGCGATTGCTATCGTTAATGCAGACGTAACAATTAACGAAATCACATCTCCGGAAGATGGCAAATATGAGTTGGGTACAATTGATATCATCAACTTAAATAATATCAATATCGATAAGCTTGAGTACGGTGAAGTATCTGTTCAAGGTGGACAAGGTGCCTTCGAGTACATTAAAAAATCCGTTGAGCTTGCTTTAGCAGGTCAAGTTCATGCTTTAGCAACAACACCAATTAACAAAGAATCGTTAAAAGCTGCACAAGTACCATATATCGGACATACGGAAATGCTTGAAGATCTTGCAGGTTCAAATGACCCGCTAACAATGTTTGAAGTACGCGGCATGCGAATTTTCTTCTTAACGCGTCACTTATCATTAAAGGATGCAATTGGGCAAATGACAAAAGAACGTGTTGCAGACTATTTAGTACGCTGTGATAAAGCATTACAACGTTTAGGTGTAGAAAATAGACGTTTTGCTGTAGCCGGATTAAACCCACATAGCGGCGAAGGCGGACTATTCGGTATGGAAGAAGTAGAAGAAATCAAACCAGGTATTGAGATGGCTGTTGAAGCTGGCATTGATGCAGTAGGTCCAGTTCCTGCCGATTCGGTGTTCTTCCAAGCTTTAAACGGAAAGTATGACGCAGTGCTTTCGTTATATCACGATCAAGGACATATTGCTGCGAAGATGACAGATTTCCATAGAACAATTTCTATTACAAATGGTCTTCCATTCTTAAGAACTTCTGTCGATCACGGCACAGCTTTCGATATTGCAGGTAAAAATATTGCTGAGAGTATTAGTTTAGAAGAAGCAATCAAGCTTGCAGCACAGTACGCACCAAATTTCACTAGCTACAATATGTAATACCATTGGATTCTAGTAGTCATTGCAGACTATTAGACTCCATCTTTAAACAATACAATAAAGGGGTTATTCGGATGGATGTTTCAGGCACTCAGCTTATTGCAGGATTATTGCTAGGTGTAATTGTCTTAATATTATTAGTATTGAAAACAAAGATCCACGTTTTTTTAGCTTTGCTAATCGCTGCGTCAATTGCAGGTCTTATCGGGGGGATGGCTCCTGCAACGGTAGCAGATACAATTACAGCCGGATTTGGTAGCACATTAGCTTCCATCGGAATTGTAATCGGGTTAGGTGTTATGATGGGCCGTCTATTGGAAATTTCAGGTGCGGCCGAAACACTTGCCTATTCATTGATTAAATTTGTCGGTAAAAAGAAAGAAGAATGGGCTTTAGCGGTTGCCGGCTTTATCGTTTCTATTCCTATTTTCGTAGATTCGGCATTCGTTATTTTAAGCCCTTTAGTTAAAGCGCTTTCAAAAAAAACCGGTAAATCAGTTGTTGCATTAGGTGTATCACTAGCTGTCGGTCTCGTAATTACCCATTCATTAGTTCCACCGACTCCGGGCCCACTCGGTGTTGCGGGCATCTTCGGGGTTGATATCGGTATTATGATCGGGTTAGGTATACTATTCGGAATTCCGATGCTAGTGGCAGGTGTTCTTTACGCTAAATGGTTAGGGAAGAAAATCTACCAGATTCCCGATGATTCTGAATCCGGTTTTATTCGTCCAGATGCAAAAATGGCATATAATGAATTTGTCGCATTAGCAGATGAACGTTCAAAAGAATTACCTTCTTTAACACGTTCATTTATGCCTATTTTAATACCTATTATTTTAATATTTTTAAATACAACTCTAGAAGCACTAGAATTAACAGACGGATTTTATAGTTATTTAATTTTCTTAGGTAAACCGATTATCGCTGTTTCTCTCGGTTTAATTGCCGCGATCTACTTATTAACGGGCAAATTAAATCGTCTAGAAACACTTGAGCGTATGGAGGAAGGTATTCAAACAGCAGGTGTTATTTTACTTGTAACAGGTGCTGGTGGTGCATTTGGATTCGTTTTACGTGAAAGCGGTGCTGGTGATTTCATTGCAACGAAAATTGCAGATTTACCTCTCCCTGCTGTACTAATTCCGTTTTTAATTGCTACGATTGTCCGATTGATTCAAGGTAGCGGTACTGTAGCCATGATTACAGCTGCATCCATTTCGGCCCCTATTTTAGTATCGTTAGATGTAAATATGGCCTTGGCTGCTCAAGCCGCTGCCATGGGTGCCCTAATTTTCTCTTACTTTAATGATAGTTTGTTCTGGGTTGTTAACCGGATGCTAGGCATTAAAGAAGTGAAGGAACAGATTCTCGTTTGGTCTGTCCCTACAACAATTTGTTGGTTCGTAGGATTAATTACATTATTAATCGCTAATGTCTTTATATAAAAGATGGATTAAAGGCTGTTCAGAAAGGTAATCCTTTCGAGCAGCCTTTCGTTATTTTTATTTCTTTACGCTCCCCCAATCCATAAAAATTTCGCCTCTCGAAAAGCTCCCAAAAAATGTTATAATCCAGTAAGAATCATTTTCACCATTACAACCAGTTGCACTCAGTTTTTGAGTCGTTTAACAGAAAGGACTAGAAATGCTAGCAAGATTTTTTACGTATTATAAGCCGCATAAGCGATTGTTCATCATCGACTTTTCGTGTGCGGTATTTGTGGCCGTTTTGGAATTACTGTTCCCGATGGCTGTGCAGTGGTTTATCGATGATCTGCTCCCGACAAACGATTGGGGCATGATTACCAAAATCAGTGCACTTCTTTTACTGACGTATATTTTAAGTACAGGCATGAACTTTGTCGTGAACTATTTAGGCCATAAGCTTGGGGTCAATATCGAAACCGATATGCGCCAGCAGCTGTTCAATCATGTGCAGCGCCAACCTTATACGTTTTTCGATAATATGAAAACAGGTCATTTAATGAGTCGTATAACGAATGATTTATTTGATATCGGTGAGTTTGCGCATCATGGTCCGGAAGATTTGTTCATCGCGATGATGACATTTATCGGGGCGTTTACGATTATGTTCAATATTAATGCGACCCTGGCGACAATTATCCTGATTTTCGTTCCGTTTTTAATTGCGGTCATGTATTGGAGCAACAGACGAATGAAAAAAGGCTGGAGCGTTATGTACACTGAAATTGCGAACGTCAATGGCCGCGTAGAAGACAGCTTCTCCGGTATTCGTGTCGTGAAATCTTTTACGAATGAAGAATTCGAAACGAACCGCTTCAAAGACCAGAATGCCCTATTCCGTAAAGCGAAAATTTACGCATACAAAGTAATGGCAGGCACACATTCAAGCATTTATATTTTAACTCGTTTGCTGACTTTACTTGTGCTTGTCGTTGGGGCATGGCTTTCAAACAACGGCGACCTTTCATACGGGGAGTTTGCGAGCTTTATTTTATTCACGAATGTTCTAATTAAGCCGATCGATAAAATCAGTGCATTGCTTGAAATGTATCCAAAAGGAATGGCTGGCTTTAAACGTTTCTGCGATCTGCTGGACCAGGAGCCAACAATTGTCGACAGTCCAAATGCGATTGATGTTGACCATTTAAATGGCGATATAGAGTTTAAAAACGTGGACTTCAAATATGCAGACAGTAAGCAAGTACTGAACAATCTATCCTTCAAAGTGGAAGCAGGAAAAACGGTTGCCTTTGTCGGTCCATCCGGTTCAGGGAAAACGACGATCAGTGCGCTCATCCCCCGTTTTTACGATATTACGGACGGTGCGATTACAATTGATGGTTACGATATCCGCGATCTAACACAGCAGTCGCTCCGTAAGCAAATCGGTACAGTACAGCAGGATGTATTTTTATTTACAGGTACTATTCGTGAAAATATTGAATATGGTAAATTAGGCGCAAGCTTCGAGGATATTAAAGCAGCAGCTGAGCAGGCAAACTTGCTAGAATTTATCGAGAATTTACCGGATGGTTTTGAGACGGAAATCGGTGAACGTGGTCTGAAATTATCGGGTGGTCAAAAGCAGCGTCTTGCGATTGCGCGTATGTTCCTGAAAAACCCGCCAATTTTAATATTGGATGAAGCTACATCTGCTCTTGATACAGCTACAGAACGGATTATCCAGCAGTCATTAAATGATTTGGCGAAAAACCGTACGACATTAATTATTGCACACCGTTTAGCGACAATTCGCGATGCGGACTATATTTTCGTTGTCACACCAAATGGAATTGAAGAGCAAGGCACATATGAAGAGCTTGTCGCAAAAGGCGGTATTTTTGCAGGGCTACATCATGCATAAACATTAAAATTAAGATTAGGTGGATGATTGCGGTCATTCACCTTTTTTTCAACTAAATGGAGGGGGTTTTTTGATGAGTATTCCAGTAATTGATTTACATTGTGATGCATTATGGCGCATGCAGCAGGACGGCCACCGGTTTAACGATGGACTGCTTGATGTAAATGCCGATAAACTTCGCGCAGGAAATGTGATGGCACAGGCGTTTGCGATTTATGTTTACCCCACTTTAACATTGGATGAAAAACGGGCCGCTGCTTTCAAACAGATCGCACATTTTCAGCATGAAGTGCTAAATGAACAAGTTGTGCATATTAAGAAGTGGACAGATTTTGAGAAGCTTCAGCCGGGACAAACTGGCGCTTTTTTAACGATTGAAGGCGTAGATTTTTTCGGGGGCGATATTGATTTTTGGCACCAATTCCGTGAGCTGGGCGTGTTATCGATCGGGCTTACATGGAATTACTCAAACGAAGCAGCAGACGGTTTACATAGTACATCACAGATTGGCGTTACACCGTTTGGCAAAGAAATCATCCAGCTGAATAATAAGCATCGGCTGTTCACCGATGTCACCCACCTGCATGAACGAAGCTTTTGGGGGGTCATCGAGCATGCCGACTATGTAATTGCTTCTCACTCAAACGCAATGGCTATTTGCAATCATGAGCGGAATTTGAATGATGCACAAATAAAAGCGATGATTGAAAAAAATGCGCCGATTCATGTAGTGTATTATCCTGAATTTATAAACGGTACAAACAGAGCAAGCATGACTGACTTGATTCGTCATATTGACTATATTTGCACACTTGGTGGTAAGCATTTAATCGGTCTTGGATCAGATTTTGATGGGATCGATGCAAAGATTCCCCATCTTGAACATTCTGGAATGCATCAAAATCTCATTAATGAGCTGTTAAAGTATTACAGTGAACAGGACGTGCGTGGTTTTGCATCTGCGAATTTCTTGAAGCATTTGCCGAAATAGGCTGTAACATCAGGTCCTCTTCGGTTTCGTGCTATACTAGAGGAACTTATGAATGAGAGGACGTTTTACTATGAACGGCAAAAACCGAAGCGATGTCTATCCAGGCTTGGAAGTGGATATCATACTGAAACAAGACCAGCGTACAGGGAAAACAACACGCGGTGTCGTAAAAGACTTACTGACAAACAGCAGCTCCCACCCACATGGCATTAAAGTGCGGTTGGCTGATGGACAAATTGGACGTGTGTGTCAGACTTATCCGAAATAATTGTTGTGCTATCCTCGCTTGTGACGCAAGTTAGGAATATATTCGCATTTTGAGGAATATTTTCAGCTAAATGAGGATTATGAAGTGTAATTTGAGGATTATTTAGTATGGACTGAGGATTATGTTAATACAAGTGAGGATTAAAAATTTAACTTTAATCAAAACGTACTCCACCACTTACATTCGTAGGTAGTGGAGTTTTTTCAAAGAGCCATTGGAAATAAATAATAGCCTCAAGTGAGGACCAGATTATAATCCTAAAAAAAGTAATACGTCTTTTAACATTGACAAATCATTAGTATATTCCCATCCGGGTCTTTAAAATTAAAATAATGATTATGTTCAATTTCTGTAATCACTTCAACCCCCTTATTCCTCATAAAGTGAAATGCCTCTTCGATGTTTTTCGTATTTAAGTGGAACGCTGGTGTTTTAAATAAGCTGTGCTCTGAATAAATTTTGCTATCTAACACAATTCCTGTACCTTCCATAGGCAGAACATAAAGATGACCAAACTGAATTTCTCCATCTGCTGTCACCCCTAGAATGTCGCAGTACCAATCGCATGCGTTTTCAATATTACTTACGGGGATAAAGACTGTGCCAATCTGTTTTAAGATAGGATTATCCATAAAACACCTTCCTTATTAATTTTGGGCTCCTAAAGTATTCGGCTTAAAAAATTAAATCCCTTTATTTTTTCCTTCTTACACTAAGTGTCCATTAAATGAAAAACGAACCCTTACCCTGTTAAAGGATAAGAGCTCGTTTTGATAGATCAAGATTTCACTGAAGTACCCTTAAGGTGAATTAGGTTGATCTTTGTTTTTTGAAGCGGCACTTGCCGGATTAGCGTTTCCGGATTGCTTTTGTTCATTTTTATGTTCTTTAGGTTGTTGTGGTGCCGGGCTTTGGTTACCTTTATTGGGATTTCTGTTTCCTTGTTCAGGGTTACTTGATTCCCTCTTCTCCTTCTCTAGAGGAGATTCCTTGGGTTTTTCCTTTTGTTCTTTAATAGGCTTTTTAACCGTTTCGTTCGATTGTTGACTTTTATTTTCGCTTGCTTCCTTCGCATTTTCATTCTTGTTATCCATATCATTAGCCGGCAATGAAGGGGGTGATTCCTTATTGATAGAAGTATCCTTTTCTCTATGCTCATTTGCTGGATTGTTTTTCAGATCCTCATCGATTTCTGAAGACGGCTTTTTTTCCTTCTCCGGTTTAATTTGTTGGCTTTCCTGGAATTTATAAATCGACATTTTCTGCTCATTGGCAATCGTTCTTTCTTCAGTTGTGCTTTCGCCAATTTTTATAGTCAATTCTTCATTTGCGATTTGTACATCACGAACTGCATTTCCAACGATTTTTTGCACCTTTTGTTGTTTTTTTGTATTTTCATAGATAATGATTATTTTAATTGGCTCACTGATATCTTTTGCTGTTAATTTCTTAAAAGCCGAATTTAACACTGTGCTGATTGAACTGCCTTCCCAATGATCAAGGCCATTTTCCGTTTCAACAGACGTACCATTCAAATATCGTAAAATAATGACCTCTCCTGACTCATTAACACCAAGTTCCATTGCCGTGTCTGACTCCAATTGAACATAGGCCATCACTTCATCACCCCTAGGAATTAAAGATGCTACGATGGAAAGAAGAAGCACTGCCGCTATCATAACTGTTCCCAATAATCGCGGCTTCACTTTCCCCTCAAAAAGAGAAGGCGTATTTATTAGATGAAAATCGACTTCATCTCCAATATTCGATGATCCACCTATTGGAACACCACGTAAAAATTCGCCTTTTTCCGTTAGAAATACAGTATATTTTTCTTCTATTTCGAAAACAACACCCCTGTATGTCCGCATCATATAAATTCCCCTTTTATATATTCCTTTATGTACACAAAGTGACTATTAAGCAGTAACGCAACTGCGATTATATATTTTCTCTGTCGCTCGATCGTCTTTCTAGAAACTTCGATAGTCGATTCAAGTTCTTTTACCGGCAATTTTTTATTTGCAATAAGGTAAGTATAGAATTCAGGTGTTTCTGCGATGATTTGAGCAATTTGAATAGCCATCCTCCTTGAATCTGTATGTTTTGGAGATGACTTGGCCAGCTCTTGGAATGATAGACCATAACTCTTTAAAAGCCCGGTAAATTCTATAATCTCTTCACGACGTTCTGCTGCTTGTTGTTCTCTTGAATAGGAGACGATTGACGATTGATCAAATAGGTACTGTTGGACATCTAAGCCTGTAGTGTCATTCTCTTCTTTCAATAAATGAATGACATCGTTTCTCGTTGATTCTTTTCGAAAATAATCGATGAGCCTCCGCTTTATTATCAAATGTGAAAATGTCGTTAACGATGATTTTTCTTCCGGATTGAATTGTAATACCGCGTCATGAAAACCGCTCATTGCAATACTGAATTCGTCATCATGCTCATCAATTGCTCGTTTGCATACGAAAGAGGCAGTTTTTTTCATAAACGGAGTGAATTGGATAAGAAGATCGTTCATGACCTTCTTATCGCCACTCTTTGCCATCAATACAAGCTCATTCAATGCTGCATCTGATTTTTTATTGAATACTTCTTGCATGAATGACAAAAACATAGATTTCCCTCCGTTCCCATTAATATCGATTGTTCCTGATTTTAATGGGTTTAACTTAAATTTGAAAAGAAATTTTATATTATAAATCTGCTATTCTTTTCTTTTTTCAATTCTTTTATTATTCTTTATTCGTTTTACGTTCTTCTTTTAAAGCTTCACGCTCTGCTTTTTGTGTTAATTTTAGTTCTTGTCTTTGCTCTCTTTGTTGTGAATTTAATCGGGCTTGAGGAGCAGGAGCCTTTTCAGTTTTTTCAACTTTCTCCTGTTTCACTTTAGCAGGCTGTTCTTGTTTTGACGGCACTTCCTGCTTCACAGTTTCTTGTTTCACCTCATTTTGCTCAGAAATCTCTGTTTCCGGTTGCTCAGGTACTTCTACTTTTGGCTGTTCATTAGTTTTTGACTGTTTATTCTCCCATTTTTCAATGGAACGTTCCATATTGCGTTCGATTGCTGCCTTGGCAGTCGGATTTTGAACCTTTTCATATGCCTTTCCAAGCGCATTCAAATTTTCCGCAGTATACCCTTCCGGAACTTCTGGAAGAACTTTTTCTTTTACTTCTTTATTTTCTGCCGCATTATCTTCAGTTACTTTTTCTTCAGTCGCCTTTTCTTCTACCACTTTGTCTGTTTCAACCTTTTCATCAACTGGCAATTGAACAGTTTCAGTTGGTTCTTTTACTAAATCCGTAGTCAATTCTTTTTCATGTTGGGTTACTTCAATTGCTTGATTTTCTTTTTCATCCGCTAATGCATAGCTTGTCCCAGTTACTGCTAATCCTGCAATAAGTAGTGCTACACTCGTTTGTTTCCATTTCTGCATTATCAATCACCTCTATATTTTTTTGCCCTTTTTAGGACATACAAGTTATTCGTATGGGATTTATGTTTTGAGGGGGTCGGTAAAAAATTTTGTAATAACTTAACGGTGTTTATTGTTCTACCAATCTAGACAATATCCCTTAATATTGCTCTTAACTACTTCTTTTAGGTCAAAAATGTTTATTTTCTTTCTAGTTACGCTAACAATATTGAAACATCTAGATTACTTTATTAAACTTAGTTACGAAAAGTAATCATTAAGAGTGTGACCTACATATTGTAGATCACTTTATTTTTCACTCTTTAACTTACTTTTAATAAGTAATTTACCAAAGGTTATTAGGAGGCATTTATTATGACAAAACAACAATGGGCATCATTACTGGTACGGGTAGTATTTGGTTTTATGTTCTTTTACCATGGATTTGTTAAGTTTCAAGGTGGAATCGAGAATACAGCAGGTTACTTCGAGTCACTTGGTTTAATGAGTGGTCTTGCATTTGTAGTGGCAATCATCGAATTAGTTGGTGGTTTATTATTGATCCTTGGACTTGGTACTCGTGTAATTGGTGCATTATTTGCGGTAATTATGATTGGTGCAATCTTCACAGCTAAACTTTCACTTGGATTATTTGGTGACGGTACTTACGCTGGATATGAATTAGAAGTTGTATACGTAGCACTAGGCATTTATTTCATGTTTGCCGATCGTTCTCCATTATCACTTGATGCTAAATTA
This sequence comes from Solibacillus sp., assembly GCF_040273735.1. Taxonomy (NCBI): domain Bacteria; kingdom Bacillati; phylum Bacillota; class Bacilli; order Caryophanales; family Caryophanaceae; genus Solibacillus; species Solibacillus sp. The sequence continues at coordinate 27,616 of NZ_JBELZM010000004.1, forward strand.
ATGAACAAAGCAGATTAAACAGTGAATACAGAAAAGGAGCAAAAGATGTCCATATCACTCGACTCTTTTGCTCCTTTTTGCATTTCACTTTACTTTTGAGTATCCAATGTATCCCAGAAACTGATATCAGCAGTTTCAATTGAACGATCTGCTATTGCTTGAACCGCAGCATCAAGTGTTGTAATCGTTTGTTTGATTAAATAACCATTACTTTTTTGACCTATAACTGCCGATTCATTGAAGTGATCGGACATTCCGCGCATTTCAAAAAGAAGTGTAGCAATATCATATTGAACTGCGGCGCCATTACGACCGATATTCTCACCATTGCCGCCATTATATTTCGCTAAATGTCCCCATCCGGTAGAATCCACGGCATTAAATACAACAGCTCCCAATTTTTTCGATTTCTCTAATACTTCCGGCTTTACTTTATCATTTGTAGGATAAAGCATAGATCCAGATACTAATTTTCCGTCTCGTCTTGCTTGAGTACCTTGATGATGCAGATCAATCATGTAGTCAATTTCATACTTTTGTAAAACATTTTTATGAAGAGCCTGTGTTTCCGGGTGCACTTTATCAACATGATCACGATTTAAGTCTGCCCCTACTGCATTGTATCGGGTTAAATTACGTCCCCCGTCAGCGATATAATCATCAAGAGAAAAGTCGACATCTCCCATCGCACCATCTGCATTTAACATAGGCACAATAAGAATATTGACCTTATCAAGAACACCTTTTGTTTTACCTGTTCCAAGATGCTTGATAAATTCCAATGCACCTTCTGTAGTTAATTGTTCATTACCGTGCTGTTGTGTCAAAAATAGTATTGTCGGGTTATTTGGATTAGTAATATATTTTGCCATGTAAATATCTCGTTTTTTTACAGTTTGACCGATCACTTCGAGCTGCATAGCATCTTGTTTCGCGTCTTGCTTTTTTAGATAATTTACCATTTCATCGTAAGTATAAAGAATTGACGTTTGAATCGATTCATTTCCGCCATAATTCGGTCCTTCACCTACTGCATAGGCAGTTAATGAACCAGGCGTAACGGCTCCCAGTGCCAAAATACCAGTTAAGGATAGTGCTAATGCTTTCTTTTTCATAAGACCCCTCCATTACTTGAATTTTCAAAATTATTAAATAATAATTTATACTTTTAGAATATCCATCAATTTGATAATCGTATATAGAGGGAATCTATCAATTTACTTGCATCCCAGGTAGAGCTATTGTTTTAATTCTCCATTAATGGTGTATATTTTTTTACTCATTATTTCTCTGTTCTTTTTAAATTTTTATAGAGTAAAAGTCACTAAGCTGTTGTAAGGTAATTAAAAAATGCACAAAAAGCTAAGCTGCTTTTCGCGCATTATATTTACAGTTTCACTTCAAACATAGCCTCTGTTTTTTCCTGCACTTCCTCCAGTGTCACTCCGTCCTGAAGCTCCACTAGCTGCATCTTCCCATCTTGAAAATCAAAAACCGCCAAATCGGTAATTAACCGGTGAACGACACGTTTGCCTGTCAACGGCAATGAGCATTCACGTTTCACTTTCGATTCACCGTATTTGTTCGTATGTTCCATAATGACGATGACCTTTTTCGCGCCGACAACTAAGTCCATCGCCCCTCCCATCCCTTTTACTACTTTTCCGGGAATCATCCAGTTGGCCAAGTCCCCCTCTTCCGAAACTTCCATTCCACCGAGAATAGCCAAATCAATATGCCCGCCGCGAATCATCGCAAAGCTTTCCGCGCTATCAAAAAATGTAGCCCCTACTTTTGCTGTGACCGTTTCCTTCCCTGCGTTGATCAGATCTGCATCGACTTCTGTTTCTGTCGGGTACGGTCCAATTCCGAGCAGGCCGTTTTCCGACTGCAGCATCACATTATAATGTTCAGGAATTTCATTTGCGATCAAAGTTGGCATGCCGATACCTAAATTTACATATGTTCCGTCCTGAATTTCCTTCACTGCGCGTCGGATAATTTTCATGCGTGCTTCCATTATGCTTCCTCCCTTACAGTGCGGCGTTCAATTCGCTTTTCAAATGACTCGCTATGGACGATATGCTGCACATAAATGCCTGGCAGATGAATTTCGTCCGGATCCAGTTCGCCTGTTTCGACAAGCTGCTCCACTTCTACAATTGTCACTTTACCTGCTGTCGCACAGAGCGGGTTAAAGTTGCGAGATGTTTTACGGAACACAAGATTTCCGGAGCGATCCGCTTTCCAGGCTTTCACAAGCGCAAAATCCCCTGTAATCGCGCGTTCAAGCAAGTATGTCTTGCCGTCGAACTCCTTCGTCTCTTTCCCCTCTGCGATTGGTGTACCAACACCTGTTGCCGTATAAAATCCTGGTATACCCGCACCGCCAGCACGAATACGTTCCGCCAATGTACCCTGTGGTGTCAACTCCACTTCAAGCTCACCGTTTAAAAATTGCTGTTCAAATGTTTTATTTTCCCCTACATATGAAGCGATGATTTTCGTAATCTGCTTGTCTTGCAATAGAACACCGAGTCCGAAATCATCGACTCCACAGTTATTGCTGACAATCGTCAGATTTTTTGTTCCTTTATCTTTTACTGCCTGAATTAGATTTTCCGGAATACCGCATAACCCGAAGCCCCCCACTAATAATACAGCTCCATCGTCTATTGCCCCAATCGCCTGTTGTACAGAAGCTACTACTTTGTCCATGTCCTTATCCCCTTTCACATCCATACAAAATATTCTACAAAAAGACGAGATTCCCTTTAAAAATCCATTTTTCTTTATATAGTTTGGCGGTTCGGCAGGCGTTTTCTAATAAACTTTTAAATGTTCTAATATATTTTTATTTGTTCTAATATACTGTCGGTTTTCTAATATATTACCGAGATGTTCTAAAATGTCTGCGCTTTGTTCTAATATCTCCAGCACATTTTCTAATACCCACGCTGTTGTTCTAATATCCCGCTCAATTGTTCTAATAAAATCAGCCCCCATCTCCCTCAGCAAAAAAGCCAAACCGCCCCTGAAGAACAGTCTGACTTTCCTTTTAATTTTGTTTTTCATGAGGTGCTTGATAAATTCCAATTTCCTTTGTATTCGGATCGCGAACAATGCGCTGATCGTCTTTTAACGGAATAATATCCGGATCATCCACGTCACTGCTGCGGCCAAAATCTCCTGCAACACTTGTATTCGGCAATGCTTCATATTTTTTTTCAGGCTCGAATGGTACAGGACGTTCATCCATTACCTCTTTGTTAATGAGGTTCGAAGGATTGGAACGGTTTGTAATCCAATCATCAAGTGTATGACCTGTCCAATCTTCTTCATTAAATGGGTCGGTACCGGTTATTAGCAGTTTCCCGCCATCTTCAATTATTTTTTCGTATTCAAGCCGCTTATTGTCCGGTAAACCGAGGCGGCGAATTTTCTCTTCAATTGGCGATTCCTTCGTCAACGCTGTTTTCAATATACTGCGGACACCATTTGTAGTAATTAACGACACTTGCTGATCACGTGCGATTGAATGAAATTCATCTACATCCTTTGTTAAAACATAAATATGTGTACCTTCCAATTCATTATCCGGTCTACGTAATTCCTGGAGTTTTTCTAGCAATTCCTGTTTCGTATAGGCAACATCAATTTTCTGTTTCGGCTCATCAAAAAACATTTGCATCCCTCCATTAAATTATTCGTAAGTACCTTTTCCCCATCTACCTCACACAAAACCTATTTTAAAATAACATGCAGGCGGTAAACTCCAATTCCCATTCAAGTAAAAAACTCCTTTTCGTTTCGTTTATGTATTCATTTCCTTTTAAAATGGGATCTTCCTCTCTCCACTCAACACTTTAAAACATTCTGTTGATTGCTTCATATATGGATTCATTTTAAACTAAATACAGTAATCAACAAGTTGTTCAACACTTTTCAGGAGGAATCATATATGAATAAGAAATCAAAAATTATTTTTGCCGCTTCACTAGCCATTATTGCTTTTATGATCGGAAAAGCGTTTATTTTAGATGAGTCCAGCAAGATGTATTTGGTCATCTTTTCCTTTGTCGGATTAGGGTTAGCTATGCTGCGTCTCTTTATTAATGGGATGTTTAAAAAGGTGAAAGGTAAACCTGTCGGATTGAAATTGCTATTCTTTGCCGTTCTTCTCGGCTGCGGTATTCCGTTTCAGAACTGGTTCCGTACAGATATCCTGCTTTCGATGAACCGCGAATATTTAGTGCCTTGCATTATCGTAACTGTTGCTAGTGTATTTTTCATGACAGTTCTTTCCGGCGTAATCTTTCACCGTAAACGTGCACCTAAATTAGAAGAAATTTCTTTTGAAGAAATAGCAATATAAAAATAGCGAAATCCCGTTACAAAGCTAATAATATTCTGTAACGGGATTATTTTCCCTTCATATCAAGTTAACGTTTCGATTTTTTCATAAATTTCTTTCAGCATAATATCATAACGATCCCCGTTTAAATAAAAATTGCAAACATAGATCCCACTTCTTCTCTCTGTCAATTCATTCGCTACCGGAATTTCATTATGTAAATAAAGCGTTGAATGGGAACCGTTTATAAGATTTTGAAAATGCAGTGTATCGTACGTTATATTTTCTTTCGTAAAAGCAAAATGCCCTTTCGCTGCATCATAATAAACGATTGGAATGATTGCCTCTTCATAAATCTTAATATATTCATCCCGGGAAGCTTGTCCAAATTCAGTTGGCGTAATAAAAAGTGCATCAAATTGTAAAGTTGAATCCGTAACCACTTCTTCAATTGCCTCGAATGTAATTGATACAATTTCTATATTGGTATTATAATGATCTTGGAACTCTCCTAAAACAGCAATTTTTAACGGCATCCCCTCATACGCGACTATTTCATCCGAACACCCTGCTAATAATAGAAGTCCGACCAGAAATAATACTTTTTTCATGTATATCTCATCCTTTCTTAGATGAATTGTATACTAGGATGCTATCAAAACTTGCAAATTATTCGTCAGGGAATAATTAAAGGAGCTGCCGACAATGCGGCAACTCCTTTCGTTTTTTTATCAAAATTACACTTTATATTCTTTGACAATAACATCCAACTTCTCAGCCAATTCAGCAAGCTGTTCTGTCGTTGCCACAACACTTTCCATCGTGGCACTTGTTTGAACGACTGTGGCCGTCGTTTCTTCTACGCTAGCTGTTGTTTCCTCTGTAATCGCTGAAATTTCCTGCATGGAGTCATTGATTTCCTGCCCTTGCTTGCTCATCGATTGTAGCTGAACAAGCACTTGCTTCATAAACTGATCCATTTGCAGTACAGAGCGTTCAATTTCTTTAAACGTTTCGGCAGTAACAGCAAGCTGCGATGAACCTGCTTCAACTGTCGTAAAGCCTTGCTGTAATGAATGGCTTAATTCTTTTGTTCCGTACTGAATTGTACCGACAATCGTTGTGATTTCCGTTACCGATTTGCCCACTTGTTCGGCGAGTTTTCGTACTTCCTCGGCTACAACGGCAAATCCCTTTCCATGTTCGCCTGCACGTGCTGCCTCGATGGATGCATTTAAGGCTAGTAGATTTGTCTGATTGGCGACATCTTCAATGATTTTTACAAATGAGGAAATTTGGCCAACACGCTCGCCTAAATCCTCCATCTTTTCAATCGCTGTATGCATCATTCCATGAATTTGTTCCATTTGTCTATTTGAAGTTCCCATCATTTTTGCACCTTCTGATGATAGGGAAAGAACGTTATGCGATAGCATCCCAAGCTTCGTTCCTTGCTCAGTCGTTTCATTTAATGTATGAGAAAAGTCCGTTACCGCTTCGTACACTTCCGAAATCTCATTTGTCTGCGTCTCAATGCCGCGCGACAGTGCTTCCATCGTTTCGGCAATGGCCAGTGCTCCTGTAGAGACTTCATTTGTCGATTGGGCAAGCATTGTACTTTGAGCTGATACATCGCTTGATGCAGAAGAAACCTCCGAGATTGTCCCGTGCAGATTTTCCTGCATAACTTTTATATCCGTCATTAACCGCCCAATTTCATCTTGACGTCCATGGTCATCCATACGCTGTGTCAAATCACCTTTACTTAGCATATGCATCAATTGTGAAGTATGGAAAATCGGCTTTGTTAAGGAGCGACTATAGAATAATGCGACAAGGACAGCAAGAATGATTGTGGTGATCAAAATTATAACGCTCATGTTAATCATGCTGGCCATCGCGATTTGCGACTCTTCTATATTTTGTACGATATGTATTCCACCGATAACTGAAGTAGCAGCAGGATCCCTCATTGGTAAAAAGCTTTCGATTATTTGCCTGTCATCATTTTTCAGTCGGTTTGCTTTTCCGGCCAATACATCCGAAACCGCCTCACCAGTTAGTTTCATTCCGATATTTGCTTGCTCGGATGATTCGACAATTTCACCCTCACCATCAAGAAGTTGAAGCGACATACCTGGGAATAGATTTTGCACTTCTGCAATAAACTCATTGCCAAGGCCTATTTGCAATGTTCCAACGATTTGTCCATTTACTTTAATAGGGGCAAAAGCTCGTACAGCCAACCCACTTGAGCCATACTCAAATCCGCTGAAAGCATTTCCTTCAAGTGCACCTTGAATTGCGGAAATATCGGACTTATCATCCCCGAACTTTTCAGGGTTATGACCTCTTAAATACACCGTGCCCTTTTCATCGCCAATTTCCATAACCGCCAGTTTATGCTGTGCTTTTAATTTGTTAAATAATGCTTCACCATCAGAATGAACAGCAGCACGATCATCATTCATCAGCAATTGCTGAATCTCCTGATCTCTTGCATACAGCTCGACTAAATATTGCAGATCAGCTGCGGTTTGTTCAAAATATTGGGTAACACCTAGTTCGATTTCATTTTGCTGACCATATTGAACATCTTCGAAGCTGTTTGACGTCGCAAAATAATTGTACGTAACCATCGTAAAAACAGGAATAATTCCAACTAATAACAAAATGATCATTAGCCGGGTTTTTAAACTTTTAAATTGCATAATAACTCCTTTGGTGAAATCTCTCCGTATTTTTGAATAAATTCCTCATCTATATTTTTTTATACAACATTCAATTCTATTATGTAATTATCTCGAATTCAAATTAAGTGCGGGTAAATAATATTACACAAATGCAATATTAAGCAGCTACTTGCGTTGCAAATAAAAATGCATGAGGAAATCGAAGTTTCCTCATGCATTCATTCGTATTATTGACCAAATTCCGTTACGAATTCAGAAAGCTCTTTACGTACTCTTACATTTGGCACATTATCGTAATAACCAAACTGAAACATCGAAATGACACGCTCATGTGGCTGTGCGTTTAATGCTTCCCGGAATTTCGGGTTGTCTAAGAAGCCCGGTGTTTTCCAGCAAGTGCCGATGCCTTTTTCCCATGCCAGCAGTTGCACATTTTGCAAATAGCAAGCGGCTGCCGCATAGTCTTCCAATCGTTCTTTTTGACGAACGTCTTCTGTCACAAGCACAAATGCGTACGCACCGGCCAATGTGAATTTTTTCATTTGTATTTCAAGCGCATCTTCTGAAAGCTCCTGCCATTTCGGAACTGCAAGGTCTCGAAGCAGTTCATGTACTTTTGGCAGCTGCTCCTCTGCACCTACTACAATACGCCATGGTTGGCGGTTGCCGTGATTCGGTGCCCATTTTGCATCATCCAAAATATCCATTACCGCCTTTTTGTCAACTTGCTGTCCGTTAAACAGTTTAATCGAACGGCGTTGCAATACTGCATCTCTTACTGATAAAGTCATCGCCAAATCCTCCTTCAATTACTACTATTACATTAGCATGAATGATCTATATTTAACATATTACAATGAGGATATTCTTTTAAAAAGGTTCATTATGAGGCAGGTTACCACAACTCGGTTAAGCAACCGATTAAACAGGGGTGAAAACTATGCTTATTCATTCCCCTCCCTAAAGTCACTCAAAACTCATCTTCAATATGGTAATAGTAATACTGCATGTTCGGAGTATAGGCAGTGGAATCTTCATACGTATAGAGGCGGTCACTGCTGTTGGAGGTATGAGCATTTACATACGGAACCCCCTGCTCAATTCGCGTCACAATTGTACTGTGATCTATACGACCATCCCCTGTAAAATCGTAAAAAATAAGATCCCCAAGCTGCAGTTCACTTGCCGAGTTTACCCTTGTCGCACGTAAACCTTGCGTGGACGTTTCCAAATACCAGCGAAGGGAGTGTGCAACTGACCAGCTATAACTCCAGCGCTCCGGTTGTCCGATCATCCACCAGCCTCGTCCCCGGTTCGGTGCCCCATGCATTGGAGCCCCTCCAGCACGTAAACATTGGGAAATAAAGTTCGTACAGTCATCCCGAAATACCGGATATTCAGGATTAAAGCTGTCCCACCACCTATTTGCATAAGCAACTGCAGCCATCCGATTATAAGTAGGCAACGATCTTCTCCTTTTTTTCACAGCGTATGTCGAGTACTTTCTAATTATGAAAGTGTTGTGAATGTAGAGCAAAAATCCCCTGTTTTTGTAAATGTTTGATACAATTATTTTATTGAAATTATGAAACGGTTAGGGGGAATTATGATGACACAACATGCAGAAAGGGAAATTTTTCTTCCTATAGCCCTTTGCGATAAAAAAGGTAATTTAAATCCGGAAGCAATCGGTTTTGCACGAAGACCTATTATCGACAGTAATTTGTCAGGGCATTTTATGCGCAAGAAAAAATGGAATTACTGGTGTGTATATGGTGAGGAGATTTTATTTTCCGCGACAATCAGTCATATGGATTACGCGGCTGTATGCTTTGTTTATTTCCTCGAATACGAAACACAACGTTACTTTGAAAAAACAATTTTAATTCCTCTTGGGGCTAAAGTAAAAATGCCGACACAAGTGCTGGAAACAATTCAATATAAAAATACGGAAATGTCCATTCAACTTACATACTTCAACCGCGAGACCCATTTAACAGTGACCGCGCCTGATTTTGACGGTGACCCTTTACATGCTGAACTGACGATTGCACACCCGAAAGACGATGACTCTCTCAATGTTGTCATTCCATGGAATCGCCGAACATTCCAATTCACGGCGAAACATCACACATTACCAACTTCGGGAACTGTAAAAATCGGGAACCGCACATTTACGTTCGCACCGGAAGAAAGCTTTGCTGTACTCGATTATGGCCGCGGTGTATGGCCTCGCGAAGCAACATGGAACTGGGGCATGGCATCACAGCGAGTTCGTGGGCAGCGTATTGGTTTAAACTTTGGCGGTAAATGGACGGATGGAACAGGCATTACCGAAAATGCCATCTTTATCGATGGTCAAATGACTAAAATTCATGAAGATGTTTTATTTCACTATGATCGCACTAATTTCATGCATCCGTGGACCATCAGATCTAAATTTAGCGGACGCGTCAACTTAACTTTCACGCCATTTTTTGAACGTGTGGCAGAAACGAATGCAAAACTCATCGTTTCCTCTGTACATCAAATGGTAGGTTATTACGATGGATTTATTCAGCTCGACGATGGCAAAACACTGCATATCCAGCAAATGCTTGGCTGCATTGAAGAACATGTTGCAAAGTGGTAACACCTAGGGGGGAAAATTTAGTGACAGTTCAAGATTTTAAGCAGGAACAACAGCGTCTGCACGAAACGATTCATTATATGGACCGGATTTTAAATAGCTCAAAAAGAGATATTGAGACGGCACAGGAAAATATTCGTACAGCGATGGCCAATGTGGAATATTTGGATTCCAGTGACAGCTTCCTGAACATTTTAATGAATACCCGTTTTTTCGAGCTTGCCCGTAATCAAAAAGAAGGGTTGGAAGCGATTCGGCAAAAACCGTATTTTGCACGAATCCATTTTCAGCGTGAAAAAGAAGATGAGGAATTTCTTTATATCGGAAAAACCTCGCTTTTTCACAGCGAAACACATGAACCGATCATTGTTGATTGGCGCTCCCCTGTCGCAAACGTCTACTACGATGGCCGGCTTGGCGATATTACATACGATGTCCGGGATGAAACACATTCCGGTCATTTGTTTGCCAAGCGCCAATATAAAATTGAAAATGGCGAGCTGATTAATTACCGCGATGTCGATTTAACAACAAACGATGAGCTCCTCCAGGAAGCGCTCGAAGGAAAAGCCGATGTCCGGTTAACGGAAATCGTCTCCACTATCCAAAAAGAACAAAATGAAATTATTCGTGCACATCTACGTCAGCCGATTCTTGTACAAGGTGCGGCCGGTTCAGGGAAAACAACGATTGCCCTCCACCGGATTTCGTATTTTCTTTACACGATGGGCGAACATTTCAATCCCGAACAGTTGATGATTCTTGCACCGAACCGGTTATTTATCGACTATATTGCCGATGTATTACCGGAGCTTGGTGTCGATAAAATTTGCCAGACAACGTATGCGCAATATGTGCTTGATGCACTGAACCTGAAATTAAAACTCCAAAATCCGAATGAACAACTTGAGAAGCTCATTGCAAACCCTTCTCTACAGCAAGAGAGTGCCATGATTTCGAAAACAAAAGGCAGTCCATTTTACGAGCTTATGATGAACCGCTATATCGTGCACCACGAACAGAAGCTTGCCGTATTGTTTGACGATGTATTCATTGAAAAATACCGCATTATGAAGGGCGAGCATTTACGAAAGCTATTTTTGGTGGAATTTCATTATATGCCTGTGGAAAAACGGCTTGAACGTATTAAAAAGGTAATTCAAACAGAGGTGAAACGGAAAACGGCAGCAGTGCTTGCGACATTGAATACCCGCTATGAAGATGCAATTGGTCGTGCACTGAGTGGTATGCGTGACGCAGACAAACGCCGTCGTACAGTGACAAAGCTCATTGATGAACGGGATGCCCGCATTCCAAAAATTAAGCAGGAAGCAAAATCCGTTGCAACAGTCTATATGAGAAAATTCCAGAAAGTAAAAGTGAAACAGATGTACCGTGAGCTTTTGACGAATCGTGAATTATTGGGTGAAGTTGCTCCTGAATGGCCTTTGGAAGAAGTAGCGCATTTTATAAAAGCTCACCAGAAAGAACGTTGGGTGCTGGAGGATTTGGCGGCCCTTTACTTTTTACAGGCTAAAATCAAAGGCATTGATGAAAAGTGGAAAATGCGCGTAGTTTTTATCGATGAAGTTCAGGACTACAGCTATTTTCAGCTTGCTGCACTAAAAGCCGGCCTTGAAACGGATATGTTCACAATGGTTGGAGATCTTGCTCAAGGAATCCACAGCTACCGGTCACTTACAGAGTGGCAGCCGGTACTCTCTCTTTTCCCGCGCGCAACGTATGCAACACTACAAAAAAGCTATCGAACAACAATCGAAATTATGGATGTTGCCAATGAAATCCTGATGCAGATGGATGAGGATTTACCGCTTGTTGAACCTGTTGTCCGTCATGGGAAATTACCGGAATTTATCGCAGCAGAAAGTTTTGATGCCACTATTATTCAAGACGTCCTTGTAAAAATCCGCGACAATCAGCATCAATCCATTGCACTCATTTGTAAAACAACTGAGGAAGCCGTTCAGTTAATAGAACAGCTTGAAAAATCGGTTATCCCTGCTCAGCTGCTCGACGAAAATTCAGCAATCGACCAGCAAAAGCTTCTCGTTATTCCAAGTCACTTGGCAAAAGGCTTAGAGTTTGATGCGGTCATTCTCACGTCATTTGACACACCTTACGATGACAATCCTCTTGACCGGAAACTGCTTTATGTTGCCTTAACCCGTGCCATGCACGAACTTTATCTAATCGGCCCATCGAAAGAGGCTTTTTTGATGAAGTGAGTGAAGCATATCATGCGTTTTTTCTTACAAAGTTAAAGAGCGTTCGCATGTAGCTTCATATTTAATTCCGATATATTTTAGCGAAAGCCGCATAGCAGCAATAAAGGCACACCGTAAACGGTGCGCCTTTACTGCTGCTTTTATTGTAGCATGAGAAATGCATCTATTAATCACAACACCCCTCAAATTAAAGTAGTTTCCTTTAATAAACCTTTAATAAGCCTTGCTGATGCATAGCAAAGTTCCCCATTATCTAACATAATAGACCTCTCTTTTAAATCGATGTTTTTTATTTTGCTCTTATTTACAATAAAAGATTTATGGCACCGGTAAAGATCAGAATGTAACCCTTCAAAATTTTTTAACCGTCCGTAAAATTCAATGTATTCATTTTCCAAATGCAAAATAATCTTATGCGAGTCTGGTGAAGCTTCGAAAAAATAAATGTTTTGAAAATCTATATTATGCGTACGTCCAGTAGTTTTAATTTGCAGTTTTTGAACGCTTTCTTGTTCGCCTATCTTTAAATAACGTCGATGAGCTTCTTTTAAAGTGGATAGTATCTTTTCCTTTAACGTATCCGGATTATCTTTAATAATAAAATCGAGTGCAGCCAATTTATAAATAAACGTAAGAAAGCTCATTTCAGCATGTGTTGTAATATACACTAAATTGGCAATAGGATCATCCTCCCGAATTTTGCTTCCTAGTGTAATACCAGTAATTTCGTCTTTTAAATCTATATCTAAAAAGTAACAATCCGCCTTGTCTTCTTGTAAAAATGAGACAACATCATGAGGATTAGTTGTAGCAAGTACTACTTTCATTCCGTTAGCTTCTATCATAGCGTAGTTCTCGATTATTTCTTTCGTTTTCCCCAATTGAACTCGATCATCTTCACAAATAACAATATTCATATAATCTACCCCTTTTTAAACTCCATTTCCTGAATAAAATAAGGAGGGCTAATTTTCGTGTTTAAGCTAACATTTTGTAAATTATTTTTCATTTGACGTAAATTAGCTAAGCCTATACCACGACTCTCTCCCTTTGTTGAAAAACCCTCTTGGTAAATTTCATGTACTTTTATATTTGTAGATTCATCAAATCTGTTAGTTACGACTAATAAAATGGCTCCATTTATGTGAATAAAGGCAACGCGTACTTGGCCATTCTCAATTTCCCGTGCTGCTTCGATTGCATTGTCCAGCACAATACCTACCATACGGTTTAAAATAATCGGGTCTACCGGGATTTCAGTGATTTCTTCCACGATTTCAATATGAAACGGAATTTGATGGGATTGAGCTTGTAAAATCTTTGTCGTTAATAACCCTTTTAAACTATTGATTTTCAGGTTATTCAATACCATCATCGAGTGCTGATTTAATTGTTCCTGATAATTCGCTTCTAATATATGGTCATAAAAGTATGTATGGAGACCCTCATAATTTTTGTCATCAATAAATGTACGTAAAGAAGATAAGATATTGACGTAATCATGTTTAAACTTACGCATATCCTGATTAATTTGTTCAAGTGAGGCAACATAGGATTCGAAGTTATTTATTTCTTGTTCCCTTTGTTCAATTTTAAATTGTTTAAATGCTAAAAAGACAATGACAAAAATACTGATTGTCAGTAATGCTAGATAGATTAAAAACATTGCCAAATTATCCTGGACGCTCTCATTAAAATTTTCATGGTCAATTTTCATGATATTGATATACATAAACACTACTGTAACTACACTGAGAAACACTAGTATATAGGATACGTAATGATGAAATACCCACCGATTGATCAAATACTTCGCAATGCGTTTATAACAAAAAGCAAAAAGTAAGCCTAATAAGATGAAAAATATCGTAAAACTGAAAAATGTCAGTTGTTCATTGCTGATTCCACCAAGCAAATAGAATATCACTATACTTGAAATATTATCCGAAACAACTAAAAAAATTAGGGACATAAATACATGAAAAATATGAATAACGATTCGGGTTTTGCGATAAATCATTATTGCCAATATAGCTAAATAATATAAAACCGACACTGCATCTAAAAATTGAAACAATATAAAAGTTGGTATAAATATAATTAGTACAATCGTTAGTAATTGTTTTTTTGACCATGACAGGTCCAGTACATAGGTGTTAAAAAATAGTAGCATTAAATATTGAATAATGAACAATATAATCATTTCAATTGTGAGTCCTTCCACTCATCACCACTCCGTTATAATTTTACTATATAACCATTATATACTAATTATTGAAATTAAAAAGTCTTCCCAAAAGCTGCCTTAGCTTTCGAGAAAACTCTTAAAACATTGTGAGATTTTGGAACGGTTTTTATTTAAATTGCATTAATTGTTTTAGCGTTAAACTATCTGATTTCAGAACACCTTTTGGATATATTTTTGCGGCTATCCCGGCAAATAAGCCAATAAATAAAATCATAACCACCAATGAAATAATAATCTCTCCCGGGGCAATCGTATTATAAACTATACGAATCAGTACACTCATTGGTGCTGTAAATGGAATATACGATGTTACTTTTGTCAAAATACCTTCGGGATAATCCATGACAAACAATATTTCTACTGTTAAACTCACCATCAATAAAATGACAATTGGCATTGTTGCGCTTGATAAATCATCAGGACGACTTACCATCGATCCTACAATTGCAAATAAAGTAGCATAGATGAAGTACCCAATGATGAAGAAAATGAGGATATATGCGGCTGTCCCCCACGTAATTGTCTCAATTAAAGTCTGTACAAATGACCCTTCAGGAATTTCAAAAATACCTAAGTTCGCCCATAATAGGAGACCGCCGATAAAGATGAATAATTGCGCTAAGCTAGCTAGACCAATCCCCAAAATTTTCCCATACATCATCGGTACTGGCGCTACCTTTGTAATCATGACTTCCATAACCCTAGAAGATTTTTCAGACGCAATTGCTGTTGCAACATTATTCCCGTAAGTGGAAATGGCTAAAAACATAATTGCAATCAATCCATAAACGATAAGTAAGGCATTTGGCTCTGTTTCATATAACGATCCAAAGCTTGTCTGTAATGGGGCGTTTAGTGCTTGAACAACCGATGGATGAATGGATTGAGCTTCTACAATAGATGCCACTCTCTTTTGTTCAATATAGGATTCTAACGTGAACAGTAGTTCATTGTTCACTTTTGGCACAAAAATATTCAGCTGCATCATATCCACTCGATCTTCCAACACAAAGAATCCTGCTATTTCTTCTGATTTAATCTCTTCTTTTAGACTTTCTATCGTTGCATTGTTTACAATATCCCAGTTTCCATCTAATTTAGCTAGATCTTGTTCAGATAACCCCAGTGATGTTCGATTGACGAGTTTATATGTTTCTTCCGAGCTATCCTTCGCAAAATTGCTCAAAATCGTTGGTGATGCAAAGAGCAGTACACTTAGCACGAGCAGACCGAGCGTAATATATACATATGCCTTTGTTTTAACCGCTTCTTTGAATACGGTGCTGAATACAATGCTGAAATTACGCAATGACATCCCCTCCTGTCCGCTCAATAAAGATTTCATGCAGGCTCGGCTCTTTTAATGAAATTCCCTGCAGCTCGAATTTCTCTCCGAATTCCTGAATGAGCTGATATATTTTTTCGCTTCTAGGAATCCTTAACTTATACCGATTGTTTTCCTGAGTAAATTCATATTGTTTAAGCGTAAGGTAATCCTTTAAGTCGGCAGCCGCTGTTTCCAATTCCAAGTAGCGATAATCATAGGAGCTCTTAATATTCACTAACTCATCAGAAACTATCAGGTTTCCGTCCTTTAAAATACAAATCTGGCTGCAGAAAGATTCAACCTGTTCCATTTGATGACTGCAGAAAATAATTGTTTTCTTTTTAGCAATCAATTCTTTTACGACGCTTTTCAACATATCTGCATTAACAGGGTCTAACCCGCTGAACGGCTCATCTAAAATAATAAAATTCGGATCATGTATAATTGCAGTAATTAATTGTACTTTTTGTTGGTTCCCTTTCGATAATTGTTCGGTACGCTTTTTTGCGGCATAAGAGATTTCAAGCTTTTCCAACCACTTTAGTGCCTCTCTTTTCGCTTCTTTTTTGCTCATACCTTCCAACATACCAAAATAAATAATTTGATCCAAAACATTCATTTTAGCGTAAAGTCCACGTTCCTCCGGCAAATAACCAATTTTCAAGTTTTTCTTAGAGAAAGGCTTTCCTTTCCATAAAATTTGTCCGCTATCTTTAGGAATCAGTTCTAACATCATACGAATGGTTGTTGTTTTTCCGGCGCCATTTCGACCTAACATCCCAAGGATTTGCCCTTCTTCTAAATGTATTGAAATATTGTTCACTGCTTTTTTACTGCCAAAGCTTTTACTTACATTTTGAATTTGAAATGTCATTATGAAACGCCCCCTTAAATGAACATCTTTACAATAGAAATTACGACGACTCCAATAACTACTCCAACTATAGCCCTTAAAATGTTTTTCACTTTATTTGCCTCCTTATATGTTTAATACGCAATGATCTTCTGCTCAAATGCCTTACTGATCGACTCGATATAATTTGGCACTTTAAAATAGGTGGTAATCCGGTAAAGGACCTGATCGATCTCTTCAGCCGTTAATCCTCTTGTACGCTGAATAAATTCAAATGTATGGCCTACTGCTAAATCTTTCAGAATTTGTTTATCCAACTCTTTTAAAGAAGCCTCAACTAAATGAGGTGTATTACTTTTAAATGATTCCATCAGTAATAAAAATTCGTCCAACCCAGTATTTTTTGTGACACTTGCCCAGCGCTCCTCATCCTTTAAGTGATGGTAAACCTCTCCCATTCTAGAATCTACAAGGAGCATTATGTCTATTTCGGGACCCTTCACTTTCTTTAAACTTTCAATAATCAGTGCGAAATGCTGGTTTGTTGTTTCAATCACCACAATATCAATACACAGTTCTTTAATTTTTTTCAGTAATGCCTGATTAAATATAGGGGCTTGAATGGGATAAGTATCTACTTGCCAAGTCGGACGCTTATCCTGAATAGCTATTTGTAATGCTTCAATAAACAAAGTAGACATTGAAACAATCAGTACTTTCAAAATATCCCCCCTTCCTTGAAAATTGCCTAATTCCACTATACTTTCGTTCGACTTATACGTGTTTAAAGGCTCTTGAAAACGAATTAACCAATCATAACCGTTCTTTTTTCGTATAAAAAAAACGTTCATAAAATCATGAACGTTTACTTTGTAAGCACTTGAATTTACTCGCCTACAATCCAATAAAAATGTAATAATCAAGTTGGGATGACTTCATAAAGCCGGCTTTTTCGTATACATGAAGGGCTGCCATATTTTCGACTTCCACATCGAGTAAAATTGTCTTGTCACCCGACCGAAGCGCATAATCTTTCACTAAATTCAAAATTTGCGTGCCGATCCCTTGGCGTTGTCTCTTCGGAGAAACCGCAAATGCCGTAATCCACTGTACTTCGCCTTCTTTGCGAGTTGTCACTGTTCCAACAACTTCACCATCAATTTCGGCTGTCCACATGACTAGGCCTTCAGTCGTTGTATTAAACTCGATCAGTTCCAATGATTCCTCACGAATATCGCCAAACGCATCACTGAAAATCGAGACAAGTGCTTCCGTGTCCTTTTGCATAAACGGGCGTAAAGTAACTGGCCCCTCTTTTTGCAGAACTTCTGCTCGGGCTTCCAATGTTGCTTCAGAAAAGCTGTATAAATACCCGTTCTTTTGAAGAAATTCTTTGCCGTAATACGAGCCTTCCACGATTAATGCAAGCTCCCCTTCACTTTCACGCATCGCCAATCCTTCTTTCAGCACGTTCAATATCGCCGTACCAATTCCAAGTTGACGATACATCGGTGCAACAAGCATCGACCATTCATACGTATTCAATCCCATCAAATCAACTGCAGTACCTGCTCCGACCAGCAAATTCTTTTCATCATCATATACAAGTACATAAAATCCCCGTATTTCATAGCTTTTCGCTATCGGTAAATTCATGATTTGATTTAATAGTACGCCATCACAAACGGCCGCTGTTTTACATAATTTCTGTACCTCTTCATATGTTTCTTCATCTAAAGGAAACGACACTGTTATTGCCGATAAATTCATTCTTTCTACTCCAATTCTAACTACTATAATTTCTTTATTTTAGTAAAGCTGTCGAAGTAACGCAATACTCGCGCGTGAATCCATTCAAATTTATCTTTCTGAAATTATTATTTCCATTAAAAATAAAACAACTTCATGATACAATTTTTCTAGTAAAGATGCATAAATTTAACTACTTATTACCCAATAATAAGGTATAATAATCCTATGCATGATTAATTTTTACAAATAAAAATTCATCTTAAATGACTAAATGATGTTATTTAATTATAATTGCAATATGAATTAATTAATTAAGGAGACTTAACTTATGACAAAAGAACAAATCTATTCTACTAGTACTGAGCCACTACTAGATACCCCTTTTCCTTCTTTTGTACTTTTACCTAATGGTACACTCGTTCATGGAAATCTCCGTCAATTAGACTATCCAACACAAGAGACAAAAGAACTAATCGGAAGTTCCATACACGACACGCTATTTTCAGAAGTAGGTGACGATGTCATTGAATCCATTTTAACAAGTTCAGTAGCGTTATGTTTGAACAACATTCCTCTTTCACTGAAAGGTCAATCTTCCAAAACTTGCACTCTTTATACGAAGCCGATTGTCTTTGCAAATGAGCAGGCAATTTCTGTTCTTTGTATTCCAAATGAAGAAGTTCGTTTATTAGATGAAGAACAGCAACATTTAGTCGACCTTAAAAATGGCATCCACCAATCATTTATGACCGTTACACTTGACCAGGACGGCTTTATTACTCAAACAAATCAGCCGTTTTTAACAGCAAGCCGATGGACACCAAAACGGGTCATCGGTAAAACATTGTGGCAATTGTTCCCGCAAAATCCCGAATCGGAAAAAGTCGTCCTTGAAATATGGAAAACCTTGCAAAACGGGCAAGTTTGGCAAGGTGAAGTTGAGAAATTGACAAAGGATGAGCAGCTTTACTGGGTACATTTAACGGCGATTCCAATGATGGGCCAAACATCTGAAAAAAACGAGTATTTGCTGATTGAGCGGAATATTACAAAAGAGAAAAAGATTCAGTTCCAGCTGGAGAAAATCGCATATATCGATACAGAAACAGGGATGATGAATGTTCACCGTCTGGAACAAATTATCGGGGAAATGATTGAAGAAGAGCGTAATTTTTCATTCGTTTACTTAAGCATCGATAAGTTTTATACAATTAAGGATTTACATGATGGCGTCGCCGGGAATTCCCTTATCGTAGAATTTACGAAACGCATGAAAATGTATTTCCAAGATAGTACAATGGCTCGTATTAATGAAAGTGAATTTGTCGTAATTACACCATTACCAGAGTGGTTTACACAAGGTTTCCTGAATTATTTACAGCAAAATCCAATCTACAGCGGTAACGTAGCAGTCCCACTTTCATTAAGCGGCGGGATTACACGCTTCCCGGAAGATCAATTGACATTCTCTCAATTAATGAAGGCCTCATTGGCTACGATTGCTTCTGTACGCAGTGCGGGCGGTGACAGTATTGTCTCTTTATCAAAATCTTCACATGCTGCATTAAACCGCAGATCCATAGTTGAAAAGCGATTACTGCTTGCATTAGATCAGAAAAACCTTCATGTTCTGTACCAGCCTCAACTTGATTTAAGAAGCGGTAAAATCACAGCTGTCGAGGCATTAGTTCGTTGGGATGATGAAGAAATCGGAGCTGTATCACCTGATGAACTGATTCCTATCGCGGAAGAAACAGGCCTCATTAATAATATCGGTTCGTTTATGCTGGAAAAAGCATGTGAACAAGCGGTCCTATGGAAGAATGCTGGCCATCCGATCAAAGTCAGCATCAACTCTTCTGTACGCGAGTTCCGTGATAAAAATATGGCCAAGTCCATTTTAGAAACACTTGACCGTACTGGATGTCCGGCAAATTTACTGCAAATCGAAATTACCGAAAAGTTTGCATTGGAAGCTGAAGCTGAAACCGGAATTATTAAACAGATGCGTACACTTGAAAATGAAGGGATTGTCTTCGCGCTTGACGACTTCGGTACAGGTTATGGGTCGTTCCGTTACATGCAGCTTCTGCCGATTTCAATTTTAAAAATTGACCAGACATTTATCCGATCGCTGAAATCGGAAAAAAACCAGCAGCTCGTAAACGGTATGGTACAGCTAGGAAAATCAATGAATCTGACGGTCGTTGCAGAAGGTGTGGAAACAGAAGAACAAATGCAGTTCCTGACAAGCATCGGCTGTGAAGTCATCCAAGGATACTTTGTAAGCAAACCAAGCTCTACAGAAGAAATTTCGTCGTTATTAGGATAAATAAAAGCTCGTAAGGCAACTGATGATCAGTGCTTTACGAGCTTCTCTTTTTTACTTTTGTAAAGGATTGTATCGAAGTTCTTCCTTTTCTCATTATACGCAGGATAATCTGCATCATTACTTCCGCAAATACAAGTCCCATCGCAATCGCACCGGAAATCATAAATGCCCGCATTCCATTTTCCAGACCTGCAATATAGTCGAGCTCCATCACATTTCGCATCGTACTGTATGCAATACCACCAGGTACAAGCGGAATAATTCCCGAAACACTAAATATGATCATCGGCATCCTAAACTTGCGTGCAAAGAAATATGCTACTAATGAGACGACAAACGCTCCAAGAAAGGATGCTCTTACTTCATCTATTCCGACTTCGAATAGAACATAATATACTGCCCATCCTACTGCACCTACGAAGCCACATGCCGGGATTGTTTTAATAGGTGCATTAAAAATGACCCCAAAACAGGCAGTCGCAATAAAACTGATAACAATTTGAGCTAAAACATGCTCCACCAACGAACGCTCCCCTCCAATCGATCATACCCTGGAATGACCGCACTTTGTATTGATTCAAAAACTTATAGCGAAAGCACAAGTGCAATACCAGAACCAATCGCAAACGCTGTTAAAAAGGCTTCGGCACCTTTTGCCATCCCTGCTGTGAAATGACCAGCCATTAAATCACGGACTGCATTCGTTATGAGCAGACCCGGGACTAGAGGCATGACCGAACCAATAATAATTTTGTCTATTTCCGTCCCGACATTAAAATGCACTGCGAGATATGCAACAGCACCTACTCCTACTGATGCTAAAAATTCCGAGAAAAATTTAACGCGGGTCATATTATGGAGAATCGTCACTATATACAGACCGACGCCTCCTGCAACAAAAGCCGCAGGGATATCCGAAATCGTTCCTTTAAACAGCAATAAAAAGGCACTGCTCGCTATACATGCCGCCAAAACTTGAACGGAAATCGGGAGGAAATAATTTGTTTTTTCTATCTTCTTTAACTCGTCATACGCCTGCTCTAATGTTATCATTTGAGATGTAAGCTTACGTGAAACATTGTTTACAAGCACAATTCGATGTAAATCTGTAATTCGTGTTGGAATCGATGTAATTTGTGTAGGCTGTGTTTTACCTAGAGAGAAAATAATACCTGTCGGCGTAACATAGCTTTGTGCATTCATCATATTTTGAGAACGGGCCATTCTTAGCATCGTATCTTCCACCCGATACGTTTCAGCACCGCTTTCAATCATAATACGACCAGCAAGCAAAAAGCAGTCAAGCGCCAGTTCAGTATTTTCAGCATTCATTCAAGGGACCCCCTTCCACTTCTTAGCTCATATTACTTGAAGCAATCGGAAAATAACAGTCTTTTTTCGTACAATTTATGCTGACAGAACAGCGTATTTTCTTAAAATTTACAATGATCATCATTCAGGGTACAGAAATAGATTATCCCAATTAGAAAGGAACCCGATACATCATGACAAACCCATACAGAAAACGGCGTGGTCCTTGGATTGACTTACTTCTTATTGGCGCTATCGGTTTTTTAGGTGCCATTATCGTTTTCTTAACTTTTTTAAGCGATGATCCGATTTTCCTGCACAGCGATAAAACATCGGCTAAAGAACATACTATTACGGAGGAAGCATCAAAACTCACCGGAATAAAAATTGTCACAGATCGCTCTGACGACAAGAAAATGCCTTACACCGTTCAGTATCCGCAAATGGATTATGAAACTTTTAATAAAGCGGTAATGACTTATATAGAACAATCAAAACAATATTACATAAGCATGATGCGCCCGCAGCAGGACTCAAAGAAGCTAAAAGGCGATCTATCGATAACTGTTGAAACATTCGAGTATGATCATTATTACTCCTTTGTTTTAACGAATAAAACGATTATAAATACCGAGGAAAAGCAAACAACGATTGAAACATTTCTAATTGATTATGAAACAGGAGATTTAATTGATATTCGTGCACTTTTAAATGGAGATTTAGAAAGTCTGAAAACTTTTGCAGCACATATCCAATCGGAAATGCTTAAAAATCCAGCTTATAAAGAGTATGTATTAGAAAAGGAGCTCGCATTCGCTACCGAGCCAAAATGGCGTATATTTAAACGTTTTGCATTGAAAGATGACTCTCTTTTCATTTACTTCAATAAAGGTGAAGTGGCAAAACCGGAAGCAGGTGTACCGGTAATTGAAATTCCTTTATCCTTCATCAATCCGCTTTTAGCATCTGAATTTCAAATACCGATGCAATCCGAAAATACGATTATTCCCAGTAATAAAGACTCATCAAAAAAACGGATTGCCCTTACATTTGATGACGGTCCACACCCAGAAGTGACAAAACAGATTTTAGCTCTTCTGAAAAAATACAATGCAAAAGCAACATTCTTTATGCTTGGAAGCCGTGCGCAATATTTTCCAGGCTTAGTACGGAAAGTCCGTGATAGTGGTCATGAAATCGGCAATCATACTTGGTCACATCCCGTTTTAACGGAAATGTCTCATACTGAAATTGAAAAGGAGTACAATTCCACAGAGGAAGCAATTATTCATGCGATCGGTCAACATTCTACAGTATTCCGTCCTCCATATGGGGCGATTAATGAAGATGTTCGTAACGCAATTCCATGTAAGTCGGTCAACTGGACAATTGATACTCTCGACTGGAAATACCGAGATTCAGAAAAGCTGTTCCCGATGGTAAAAAAGGCATTGCATAATAATGCGATTGTGTTAATGCATGACATCCACCAATCTACAGCAGATGGACTGGAGCCTGTTCTTGCCTACTTACAAAAAGAAGGCTATGAATTTTTAACGGTTTCTGAAATTTTGCCGTATCATTAATCTAAAAATGACTTTTAAAAAGAGTGGTGATTTTTTATCGCCACTCTTTTTGCGTTAATCCTCATTTTTATCGGAATAATCCTCAGATGTTTGCTCTTAATCCTCAATTGAGGGAAATTAATCCTCACTTCCATCAGGATAATACTCACTTCAACCCTGTTAATCCTCAATGCAACTTTTCACTGCAAAACTAGACATTTCTCAACTGTTCATCGGTATCACCTGCTAGTTCCTCAAAAATTTTCGCAACTTTTTTCCTCTGAAATGTTTGAAAAAAGTTAATAAAGGTTATAAACCACTATCGCGAAATAATTAAAATAAGAAATAGGAGATGGACAGTATGAGTTTTCTTTGGTTTTTAATAATTGGTGGAGTTATCGGTTGGCTTGCAGGAGTAATTTTGGGTAAAGATGTCCCAGGCGGAATTATTGGTAATATTATTGCAGGTATTGTTGGTGCATGGATTGGTGGTATGCTTCTAGGAAGTTGGGGACCTAAAGTTTCTGATTTCTATATCTTCCCTGCTATCATAGGTGCAATTATACTTGTATTCGTTGTAAGCTTTATTATGAAATCAATGCGTAGAGCTTCATAAGCTTAATACATCTTTAATCTATTTTTAATTAAATAATTAGATGTAAGCAGCTAAAAGCGGTCTTTCCCATTTTAAATTGGGAAGGACCGCTTTTACTTATAATTTAATATAAAGAAACCTCTTTTATAATAAAGTTGTTAATTTCTCTCTTTATCTTTCTTTATAAAATTGTGTGTCATTCCAGGTAATTCATCTTCTGCAGATACGACATTAATAGATAATGAACTTACAATACCTATCAACATAATTGTAATAATTAATGACTTCAATATTTTTTTCATATCAAATATCCTCCCAGTTCCTAATTTCTTGTATAGTATTTTGGTAATTAAAAGCTTTTTCAAAATAAGTTGTTGCCATTTTGTATTTCTTTTTGTTTTTTAGTATTAAAGCCATTTTAATACAATATTTGTATGTATGTCTATAGTCATTTATTTTTTCAAAATATTGTATAGCTTTAGGTAAATATAATTCTATTTTTTCACTATCCCCCTCCCCCATTAGTTTATACACGTTAAAATGTATTATATATTGTTCATATTCTTTACTTTTACCAATTTCATCAAAACCTTTTTTAACCCAATTAGTTACGTTTTCATATTCTTGCAGTCTTGAATATATCTGTATTATAGAAAAAATGGTGATGAGTTTTTTATCTAAGGAATTTTTTAAATTCAAACTCTTTAAATAATATTCTAAGGCCAAATTATAATCGTTTAATTTAGTATATAATGAACCTAAATTTTGAAATATTATAGATTTAAATTTAACAACATCGAATTTTTCTGTAATTTCTATAGCCTTTTTATAATTTCTTAAAGATGCTCTGAAGTCAAAACTATTCTTATAAGCTATGCCTTGTACAATGAGTGATTCAATCGAGCGTTCAAAAAGAAAATTGTCGTTAAAATATTTTAGTGACATTTCACTATACTCTATAGCTTTAATATTTTGTTGATTAGATAAGCTTGCTAAAGAATACATATAGTATAAGTCTGCTTGATCCCAGCTCTTTAAGTTTATTTGTTTTGAAAGATTCAATGCTTCTTCAAAATTTTCAATAGAGTCTTTGATATTATCATTTACAAAATGAAAAATCCCTAAAGTTTTCGCCAATAAATATTTTTCGTAATCGTTTAATTTTTCTTTGTCTCGCATTAAGGGTTCCAATAAAACCAAGATAGATTTATTGTCCTTTAAAATAACTAAAATCCTAATATTAACTAAACAATATAAGTAGAAATCATTTCCGTTAAAAGAAAACCTTAATTCCGAAAGCTCCTTATAAACCTGTTTTGCATATTTTTCACTTCTCTTAATAGAAATTTCTTTATATATTTCATTTAAATATTGTCTATTGTCTTTTTCATACTCTAAATTACCATGATTTTTACCTTTAAAATTCAATTCAATCCCTAATTTTTTAGAAATTAAATATAAGACCTCTTCGCTCGGTTCCGTACTATTATTTTCAATCTTACTAAGGTAGGATGGTGAGCAAATTCCTTTAGCTAAGTAACTCTGCTTCATATTTTTTTTCAATCTTTCACTACGAATAAAATGACCTACCATCATTTCATTTCTCACCCTTTCCATTCTTATTCACTGTTTATGTATTTAAAGTGCATTTTGCTAATGGTTGCTTCACTACTCTATTTATACCACAAATTGGTTAATTATTAGATCAATCGTATTGTATCAAATAGTTTGTGTAAAATGTATTTAATCAGCTAAATTAACCATTTAACTTTATTGTTTCCTAATTATTATGAAATCCAGATATTTAAGTATAGATATTTATTATTAAATCTGCGTTTTTTTCCCAACTTATATATTACATTACAAGCATTAACTTCCAGTATAATTTAATTATCGGAATTGTATATCCGACATGTAATTAATTACAAATAATTATTAGGAGGTGAAATAATGCGTAAACCTAAAGTACTTAAAAAAACAAACTCAGTTACTTACAAATAATTAAAAATAAAAAATGATGTCGTGTAAAAGCGCCATCATTTTTTATTTTATATTTCACTTAGGGAGGTATATTATTATGGAAGTTAAAAAGACAAGCATGATAAGTACAAGTATAATAGCAAATACTGTTAAGTGTTTTGAAAAGGATTTACTAACTACTGTTGAAAAAAACTTTTTAGATCCAAAGAATTTAATAATTACATCTAAAATGTCCATAACAGATAGTCAAAATATTAATCATCAATTAAGGTACTTTGATTTACATAGAGCTTTACGTTTAATAAATTTTATAAGTTATAAGGTTTGGAAAGAATTACAAACAAATAAAATTCAAGCAATTTCTTTTCATTTTAATACTTCACAAGTATCAGAACCGGAGCTATTTTTTATTGACCGGTTAAAACATTACTCTCAGGAAAGTATAGAGGTTAAAGTATTTCCACAATTAGATAAGATTGTTGATGAAAACAATATTGAAGATATGCCCTATTATTTAAGTGTAGGTGACTTATGGACATCCTTAAATATTGGTAAAGACTACCTTAATTCTAAGGTAAGCAATGTAAACTCTCAAATACTGCTTAATCTTGCTATTACCCAAAACAATTTAGGTAATACAATGGCTGGTGAAGCCTTATTAAATCAAATTCTTGAAAAGGACATAAATAATAGTTGCGAAAATGAAATAAAAATTACTTCGCTTTATATCCTTTCAATGTTGTATTTGAGGCATCACAATAAAAAGTTTCACAGCATTGAAAAAGCAGAAAATTTTTTAAATAAAGCATTAAATTTATTAAATGAACCTTCTTTCATTCATAATGATAAAGAGTTTAAAAGGATTTTTAATCGGAATGGTTATGCGCTCCTATTATTTAAAAAGAATCAAATAGAAGAAGCCATTAATTTATTAGAAATTAAAATTCGCGAATTAGATATATTAATTTCAAGTGGGAAGGAGTATGCAATCTTACACAAGACAGTATTACTTTATAATATTTCCCAGTGTTATAATATATTAGGGGATTTTAGAAAGAGTGTTAATTTGTTAAAGGAAATAATAGAAATTGATACCTATGATGCGGATTATCACTATGAAATAGTAAAAATTCTCTTTGATAATGATTTATTAGATGAAGGATATGAATGGTTAGAAATTATAGAAGATAAAAAAATAGTTGACTTATCTATTCAATCTGCAATGAAAGGCTATTACTTCTTAACAAAGGATGATTATCAAGAAGCCGCTTTACATTATAAAACTGCATATTATTTAGAATACAATGAAAGATATACTGGCGAAATTCTATATAGTTATTTATATACTCTATTTAAATTAGAACAGTATGAGACAATTTTAAATATAGATGTTTCAGTAGTTAATTTAGATGATGATTATAAATCTGATATCGACTATTTAATAAATGAAACAAATGAGATGAGGTTTAATAATAATTGTGAAGGCCTTAAAGTATAAAGGATTAATATCTTTCTTGCTGATATTCTATCTAAGTATGGGAATATCACGCTATGTACAAATATTATGGTTTGAAAAAAATGATGCCGTTTTCGCTTATTCTCTTTCATATGCTTTTATGGCGATAGCAGGTTCTTTATCATTTCTGCTAGGAAGTAAAATTAATGGACAAAAATTATTAAAGTCATTCGCTTTTTTTATTCCAATATATTCCTTAGGGATGCTGTTAAGGGTCTTCACTGGCCCACTTGTATTGCCAATATTATCAGGGTTTATTTCAGGTATAGGCGCTTCTACAGTAATACTAATTGTTCGTACTTGGATATTTGTTATTGCAAATGAGCAAGATGAAGATAAAGAGTTTTTAATTTCATCTAGGGTAGTAGCTGGTCAAATAGGAGCCGTAGTTTCTGTACTTTTAGCAGGACAACTTCTGGTTATTTTTCAAGAATCCAGTTATATATATATAATATTATTAATAGCGTCTGCTTTGAGTCTATATACAGTATTCCTGGTAAGAATACCAGACAATAAAATTAATGAAAGTAGGAACAGCATTCTTCCTACCGATAAAAAACTTACATTTATAGCTTTAATAAGTAGTGTAATTTTAGGGACAAGTAATGGTATGTTTGAGCCCTATTTGCCAATAATCCTAAAAAATATAGGATTTAGTTTATCTACTGTAAGTATAATTATGGCAATTTACGCCACAATTAAAATTATCAGTGGCTTAACTTTTCAAAATAAAAGACTGTTAACATATCCTCACTATAATATTTTAGTTGCAGAAGTCCTGTTATGTCTATCTGCTATTTCACTGGTTTTGTTAGAACAAAAATATATAATTTTATGCTTGATATTTATAATAAGTGTTTTAATTTCCATAACAAATATTTCAATTGAAATATGGGAGTATAGAGTTTTCCCTTCTAAAGAACTTCCAATATATTTCGGAATAATTCATTCTTCATTTTTTATTGGAGATGCATTAGGCGGAACAGTCGGGGGTTATCTGTATACTTATGTAAATATAGAAATGTTATTTATCGTATTTTCTGTATTAAGTCTAATATTAGGTATTATATATTTTACAATGTACAGAAAAATTACTTTGGCTAAAGGTGAAATAGTGAAATAGTGAAATAATCATTCTTAATAACTCAACATATTAAATGCTATTGATTTTATATAACTCAATAGCATTTTTGGTTTGGAAAATTACTGAAGTATTACCCACTAACACTCATTTAATTAATCATTCTTATACATCGAAAATACAAAACTTTGATACTCCGAATTCTTTAACATAACTAATTATTATAGGAATCATTTAATATTTCCTGAAATTCAGTGAAGCAACCTATTTTTTCCTCTTATATGTCATTATTATTAAAACTTTTTCCCAACTCATACTTAAACCCAAATATGTATTATTTTGTTATTATCTTATTACACAAAAGAAAAAATGTGATTATCCAATTGAAAGAAGGTGCTTCAAAAAATAAGAATTACAAAATATTTTTCTAAGGGTTGGTAATATGAAGAAAAAAGCTTTTTCACTAGTTGTAATACTCCTGATCATAGTTTTTCTTGTATTTATATACGAAAAAAATTACTCAGTAGAGAGCAAATCTAAGGTAGATCATTCTTTAGAACAAGAAAGTGCCATAAATGATTTATCAAACTACAAAAAAATTGTAGGTTCTATTCAAAATGAGTTTGCTATTGATGGTTATACTGAAATTTTAGGTGATCGTGGGGACATAGTTGTAGTACCTGATAGTATTACTGGAAAAGACGAAAGTATTGGGCAATATGGTTTTTATCAAAGAAGTAAAAAGTTTGTATACAAAAACCCAGATAATGCCGTTGTAATTATCTTAAGTATTAGTGCTGATGAAAATCGAGGAAATAATGTCTGGGAACATAGTATCAATTACACTGAAGACTTATTTAATCCAGCGACCGGTCCTCTAAGTGAAAGTTATAATGAAGTTTTCCCTTCAACTGAAGTTGCTCAATATAGTTTCGCTGGAGATGGTTTTTCCATTTCAGTACTTGGTATATCAGATAATTTAAATGGTGAAGAAGTTTTCACTATAAGTGAGATTGCTAAATTTATTGATCAAATAAGTAAGTATTTAAAATAAAAAGGAGCGTTATTAAATGAAATTACCTATTAAATTTTTGTCTTTATTACTAGCTTTAACTTTTTTTACAACAAATGATGCAGCAAATGCTGAATCTAATGTCGATCCTCATTCTATTTCTATAAATGGTGAACTAATTCAAGGTGATGATAATATTCCTGTTACTAAAGAAGACAATTCAATAATCCAGCCATTATCTACAATTACTTACCCAGCTGATGGTTATGTTGCAAATTCAGCGAAATTTACTAATAGGGGCTATGTAAATATGCATAAGCATTTTCACAATACTTCAGTAACCTTACCAACTGGAACCGCTTATAAATATACTTGGGAACGTACTGTAGAAAAAACATCAACAAAGACTTCTAATTGGAGTGTTGGAGTTAGTGGATCAGGTGGTGTGAAGTTCCTTACAGAAGTAGAAGGTTCGTACAGTTATGGTCGCGCAACATCAAAAACACTTAAAATAACACAGGGTTCTAAATCAGAAACTTCAATAACACAACCTGGTACCTATCAATTAGACTTTTATATGAAAGGTATCTATTGGGAAGTTAACGGTAAATGGAAAGCTTATACTATTGACAAACCTAATGTAGCTACTACAGTTGATAGATATTTAGGTTATATTATTGAACCTACAGATTTCCTACATCTAGAAATCACAAAAAAATAATATAACTGTTCTAATAATAATTTTAATAAAATTAAGTAGCATGTACCCTATAAGAGGACTTTTTCAAGGTGTCCATTTTATAGGGTACTTTTACTCTAGCGTTTTAAAGTTACAAAAGTTCTATAATTTTGATTCTTTTATGTTATTTTGCAAATACGCTCAACTGTAATATAAGGTCAGTCAGAGATTTGACCGATTATTGTATAGCTTGGTGAACGGCAATGTTGAATTTTTAAATACGTATTAAAAAGGACCAAACATAATTATAAAATATGTTTGGTCATTAAATCCCTTTAACTATTTTCTATTTTAGTATTTGATAAACAGATTTCCTACAGCATGCATTTTCTATTATAATTCCTGTCTTAACGCCTGCATAACTTCAATTTTAGTTGCTTTACGTGCGGGGCGTAAACCTGAAATCATTGCCACGCCGATACTGATTGCTGCAGCAATCACTACAAGCTGCCAAGGAATTGCTGAAAATTGAACATTGTTGAATCCATCTTCGCCTGTTGCTGCCTTTAAAATGAGTGGTAATAGCGCATTCGATGCAAAGCTTATAACATACGAAATTGCAATAGCAAGAACTGTTCCAATAACTCCGATAAAAGTGCTTTCCATTAAAAACAGTCGTTGGATCAGTTTCGGGCTAGCACCAATCGCTTTTAATACACCGATTTCACGCGTACGTTCTGTCACCGCCATTGTCATCGTGTTGAAGATACCGATGGATGCGATCAGTACTGCAATTGTCCCAACGAAAACAAGCCCTGCTTTCAATACTAGGAAAAAGACATTTAACTCATCAAGCTGTTCGGTAACGGAATACACACCGTAGCCTTTTTCACGTAACTCTTCTAAAATCGGCTTTACATATTCCAGGCTTTCCGCATAAATATCGAAACGCTCAGAAAACAGTTGAAAATCGCTTGCTCCCTCTTCTGTAACTACCTGGTTATAAGTATTTTCAACCACTTCCCGTTGCTCGTCCATCATATAAATTCTGTTCTCTACTGCCCATTCATAAGCCGGCTCTGGCATAACACCGACAATCGTATACGTCATACGCTCCGATAATACATCCGGCTGTTCATGCGTACCTAAAGCAATCTCAATTTCCTTGCCGATAAGCGATTCCTTATAGCCCTCTTCTTCACCGTCATAATAAGTACCTTCTGCCTCTGCTGCTTTTGATTTTTCTTCAATTAATTTGCGGTCCGCTTCATTCAATAATGTTTGACCGAAATGATAGCCGACAATAATTTCCTTTTCATTTTCAGGGTATTTTCCTTCCGATAATGGTTTCGCAATCGATGCGTAATCAGTAAAGTCCACTAAACGCAATGATGTAAATGTATCACGGTCTCCCATATAGCCTTCTACATTAGCATCCACACTAGTTGTTTTTAACACCGTCTGCACATTTTCCACCGCTTGGATATCCGCTACTTCCTCTGCTGTAAACAGCGCTTGACTACCGAGCACTTCTATTTGTGTCACAGTCTCACTTGATAAAATTTCATCTTCTATTGAATCCTGCAATCCAAAACCAATCGAAGCAAGCACGATTAAAAACGCACACCCCATTGTTGCGGCCAGTACTGTCATAAATACACGCAGCTTATTTTTCTTAATATGCTGCATTACGAAATTCACCTGATCTTTAAATAGCATTGTGTTCACCTTCTTTCACCAATTGACCATCATGCATACGAAAACGCTTGTCCGCAATCATCGCTACTTCCTCATCGTGCGTAATAATAATAAATGTCAGATCCAATTCACGGTTCAGCTGCTGGATAAGCATTAAAATATCCTGCTCTGTCTCTGAATCGAGACTTCCTGTTGGTTCATCCGCCAACAAAATCGGTGCATTCGTCACAAGGGCACGCGCAATACTAACCCGCTGTTGTTGCCCGCCCGATAATTCATTCGGATAATGGTCCGTCACTTCAGTTAACCCGACTTTTTTCATGATTACTTCGACCCGTTTTTTCCGTTCTGAAACGTTCATCCCTTGCAGCTTTAACGGTAATTCAATATTTTCGAATGCAGTCAAACTAGGCATCAGCTGAAAGTTTTGAAAAATAAAGCCGAAGTTTTCTAAACGGAATTTTGCACTCTGAACTTCATTAAATGCGGCAATTTCCTGGGCGTTTACTACAATCGAACCGTGTTCCGGCTTCATAAAACCCGCCAAAATCTGAAGCAGTGTCGATTTACCCGATCCGCTTTTCCCGACAACTGCGACGATTTCCCCCTTTTTTACATCAAATGATACATCTCTCAGTACCGGAACCTGTCTTTCCTTTCCGCGTTTACCGATGGAAAATGTATGTTGTAAGTTCGTTACTTTAATCATCATCGTTCACTCCTTTTCTCTTAACTTTAGTGTAAAGGGCAAATCTTAATATTTAGAAAGGCTAAATATGAAGAAATTCTTAAGAAAAACTAAATATCCCCCATAACTTTTTTCAGAACATGAAAAACCACAAGCACAATACTATCTGAGCTTGTGGTTTAGTCTATATTAGAAACCTACCATCTGTTGCTTTTCAAAAGTTTTCCCGTTGAAACTCATCACTTTGGAACGAGATACTGTAAACAGCTCATCATTAATATAAAGAAGACGCTGTACAACATTATATGAATCTTCGTACTGTTCACCAGGACGCGCCTTTTCGATCATGTCCGCTGCAAGCTCGATTCCTTTAGGTGTTACTTTGTAAATATGAGCACCTGTTCCTTCATATTTCAGCTGGTCTTCCTCATCTGTTGGCGAGTAAATCGTAACTGGGAAGCCATAATAGTTTTGACGCGAATCTCTGAATAATGCTTTATGGTCATACTGTACAGGTGAATAAGTACCGCGACCTCCTATTACAACCGCCTGCTGTTCTTTCGGGTTATTGAAATCCGTCACATCAAACAGGCTCAATTTCATTCCTTTTGTATAGACAACAGGCTCTTTTGAACCTTCCTCCATCTTCACTTCCGTATCATAGCCAATACCTAATAAGTGATTTTCGCCAATTGGATGCAAGTAATTACTGAAGCCAGGAATTTTCAGCTCCCCTAACACTTTCGGTGCTGTCGGATTTTTCGTATCAATGACAAAGAGAGGGTCTGTTTCTTTAAATGTCACTAAATACGCTTTGTCTCCCATAAAACGAGCGGAGTAAATGCGTTCCCCTTTCGCCAGATCATTGACCGCCCCAACTTGTTTTAAGTTGTCATCCAAAATGAAGAGATGGTTTTTCGAATTGGCCGTTGTTCCCCATGCATTGCCTTCTGTAGTAGCGATACGGACATGCCCGTCGTGTTCATCCATTGAAAATTGATTTAATACAGAACCAGGCACTTTTCCTTGCGCTGTCATTTTTACCGTTGTTTTATCAACAGAAATTTTATATATTGTCGTTTCATTGTTTTGATTTACCGGCATTGTATCAGATACCGTGTCGTCAAGAGAGGTACGCTCCATTACAGGCCAGTAACCATAATGATTCATCGATGCAATATAGATTGCGTTTTCTGACATGTATAGTTGCCCGCTGTTACCTAGGAAGCTCTCTGTTTTCCATGCGTTCGACTTTACATTGCTCACATCGATTGCTGATACGATTAAATAATTTGGTTCATTGCTTTCAGGCAGCATACGAATTTTATCGACCGGAATAACGGTTTCCTTCTCCCCGTCGTACGTAGATGGACGGAGCTCTACATCCGGTGTTTCCTGCAGCAGCCAGTAGTTCGGCATACGACTTGATACAACGTACAAATAGTTGCCTGCTTTACGGATATTCATAATATCCCCATCATGCCCCACTTCACGTAAGAGAGTAGGATTTTTTGCATCTTTTATATCGTAAAAGGCAATTTTTGTTACCGATTTCCCGTCATAATGCGGCTCTCTTTGTGTTTCCACATACTGTGTATATCCGACAATTAATGTTTGATCATGCAGCATTAAATGCGATGGATAAATGTCTTTGCCTACCTTTAAACGTTTTACTACCTGCATAGTTTTTGCATTAACAATGACTACTTTATTGTCTACAATCGTATATATTGATTTGCCGTCCGTAATCGTACTGTCACCTTCTTCAATGCCTTCAACCTGGTTGTTGGTAGTAGAATAACTCTGTACGCCACTGCTAGAATCTTTGTTTTCCATCGACATTGCCGATTCCTCTTTTACCATATCATTTGAGCGACTCGATACCGCATTTTCTTGCGCTATAAATGCCCTAAAGTAATCTTTTAAATCTTCCGTTGAAGCAAGTTTTTCCACTTTCCTTACAACTTCAATTGCAACCGACTGTTCCTGCTGGGATTTTGCTTTCTTGGCGTACGCTGTCTGCTTAATGTGAAGTGTGTATTTCCCTACGCTAAGCCCATCCACAGATAGTGCAGTCCCGGCATTATCAACCGAAAATTGCACTTTAGCATTTTTACTGTTTTCATCGACTACCACAATGGAACCATCCGTTAAACTTTTTTCCGTAATCGGCTGCTTTACCGTAATGGAATACGTTTCCCCTTCGAATAAAATACCCGTTGCCTGCACTTCCGTATTTTTAGCGAACATAAAATAACCTAGCGCAAAAATCGCGACAAGTGAAGCGGCAAGGCCGATTCCGAAAATTTTGCCATTTTTCATGTAAACCCCTACCTTTCCATACTTTGTAATTAATTAGACTCAGGAAAAATATAAAAGTTACAGAATTTTTGAATTTTTTAACAAATACTTTTTTATGGGTACCTCATAATTTTTATTCCTGACCGTTCACATTACCGTAATATTCATCACTTGCTTTTTACTTTACAGTTAAATCATTAATATTATAGAATACTAAAAGTTAAGTACTTTAATTAGAGTACTTGAATTAAAGTTTGTATAAGAGAGGAAACAATACGTGAAATTTAAACAGTTTTTAAAATCAAAAGGAGCAATTGCTTCTATTTTTATGGGAATCTTCTATGCGGTAGCTATGCTAGGAATCTTTCTGCCTGGATATACAGCAATACCCGGTAATATGGATGACTTAAAAATTGCCATTGTAAATGACGACAAAGGCGAAGCTGGCAGTCAGATTGCCGGGCAGTTAGGCGAAAGTTTACCATTTAAGACAATCGAAACAGATTTAACAAATAAACAGGCTCTGAAAGATTTAGAGCACAATGAACTTGCATTAGTTATTCATATCCCTGAAAACTTCTCGGCGGATGCAGAGAGCGGTAAAGGAACTAAAATTGATTTCACAGTAAACGAAGCCTCATCTACAATGGTTTCATCTTCTATGTCATCAGTAGTCACTCAAATTAATAACGAATTAAGTGCAAACTTCTCACAGCAAACAGCTCAAGGTATTTTAATGAATTTCAACCTTCCTGAAGATCAGGCAGCTGAAATGGCTGCGCAAATCGAAAACAGCTACACTGGAAACTATGTCATTATGAATGATGTGCCTACGGGAATGCATAACAGTATGCTGCCAATGTTTCTAACAATGGCTTGTTATGTAGGTGCGATGATTGCAGGGATGCAGTTAGTCGGTTCGTTTAAAGCGAATCGTGGTAAAGCGAGCAAAACAAGATTATTTATGTATGTACAATTGACTGCATTAATAATTGCGGTACTTTCAACTATCGCATCTTTAACTGTTGCTTTTTCAATTGCAGAAGTCGACATGGCAGTATTGTTGCCTGTAGCTGGTCAGCAGATTTTATTGTATATGGCTGCATTTAATGTATGTGCGATTCCAATCTTTATCCTTGGTGAAGGCGGTATGATTCTTAACATTCCGATTCTGCTAATGCAGACATTGGCGAACGGTGCGACAATTCCACGTGATATGATGTACGCACCATATGAATGGTTTAGCTATATTACGCCGATGTACCATTCTGTTCAATCGTATTTAGCGATTATGTTCGGTTCAGTCAGCCCTGCCCCGTACCTATGGGGGTTAGCTGCAGTAGGTGTCGGAGCAATGCTTATCAATGTTCTGATTGTTTGTATTTTCCATAAGCCACTGCCAGTTGATGCACCGGCTGAACAACCAGCTTCTTTGAAAAAAGCGGATGAAGTTATCGCATAACTTTGTTAAACTAAGGAAAAATACAACTCGTGCCATAAATAGCACGAGTTGTATTTATATAAGCGGAAATTAACATGTATAGAGTATAGGAGAATACTATGTCCATCCAAATTTATATATTGAGCAAGTTAGCGAAAGAAAGCAGTTATCCATATAAACTAAAAAAAGAGCTGTCAGAACCGATCCCTTTTGATAAATTGGCGAACCTGACGGAAAGCAAGCTCTATTATCATTTTGAGTCTTTGACAAAACAAGGACTTATCGAGCCAACAGAGATTATTAAAGAAGAAAACCGACCCGATAAGCAAGTTTTCGCCATTACAGAACAGGGTCTTGGATTGCTTCCAAACAAAATTTATCAGCTTTTTGAAAAAGCCGATTCCCTATCAGAAACAATTGTAGGTTTGATGAATCTGGACTTTGTGGATCGTGCAAAAATCATTATGATTCTTGAAGAAAAATTAAGAAAGCTTGAAAAGAAAAGAGATCATATTAAAAGCTTGAATATGCAGGTAAAGCTGGAAGGTCCTAAAAAAGAAGGTGGAGATTTTTTGTTTGGCTATTTTATAAGTCGTATAGATAATGAAGGTGAATGGATTTCTTCACTAATCGAAAAAATACGGAATCAATTGATTTAAAAAAGCTTCGCATTCGGATGAATTGGATCATCGAAATGCGAGGCTTTTTTATATATTGCTATTAAAAGCGCATCAATTTTTAAAGAAAAGTTTTAAAATAGGTGTTGTAATTTCTTCAAATGACAATGAATTCTTACCTCGCCTGTTATACCATTTACGAACGGTTTCAACCACCCCACTCGGTACGGATTTCCCGTCAATTAAATGATAGTATTGCTCATAACCCTTTTTTAAATGTTCCCATCGAAAATCATTACCGGACATCGTATATTCGGAAACATCGATTATTTTAGCTCTGCCGTTTTGCAGCAGTATATTTTTCAAATGAATATCACGCGGGTTCAGCCCCTTACTGCGCGCATATTCTCTTGCTTCTTCAACATCCTGTATTACCTGTTCCGGAATATGGATGCCTTCAAGAATGCAGTCAAAGAGCGTTTTCCCTTCCTCGTAACTTAATACGAGACAATTGCCGCTCGAACCATAGCATGTTGAAAAGAAAGGTGAATTGCCTAACTTCCTGTAAACATCTTCTTCCAACATTACTTTCGCTGCTTTATCTTCCGCATATAGTTTTAATGCATACACCGGGGCATTTTCGGACTGAAAAACTGCTGCATCGGTCCCGATTCCTACACATCTCATATCTTCTGCTTCACCAATTATTGTTACTGGCTCATTATTCGGGTTGGATAAAACATTTATTTTTGAAAGGGAAACCATTACTTTTTCGAAGTCCTTTACCATATCATCTCTCCCTTCATCAGCGTTAAAAAAACTACATGATCCATTTACTTTTAAAGGGATTCCTATATCACCCATAATAAGATTTGTTTTTATATTAACTATATGACTATTAAATGAGTTTAACATTAAAACCGCTAGTTCATGTAATCTACCGCTTTGTCCATTATGTAAAAAGCCCTTCACATCATTATGTGAAGGACCTTACCTATTTATTAACTAAGGCTTAATTATTTTTTGGAATTATTCCACAGGGGAAAGTTCACTTTCTGTTACCCATTTATGATGCGTTACTTCTTCACCTGTTTCTGTATCTTTATAGCTCACCATATATACGGTCGTTTGCTCAGCCGAATCGATTGTAGCTGCCGCGCCTTCCATCCCGTCCATGTGATCCGCATTTAATACGACCTCTTCACCGGAAGTGAATGGTTCTTCTCCGGCATCTTCAATTTCTTCATG
Source organism: Solibacillus sp. (assembly GCF_040273735.1). Taxonomy (NCBI): domain Bacteria; kingdom Bacillati; phylum Bacillota; class Bacilli; order Caryophanales; family Caryophanaceae; genus Solibacillus; species Solibacillus sp. The sequence goes on from NZ_JBELZM010000004.1 coordinate 65,782, forward strand.
GATGACCCATTTATGATCTTCAACTGGCTCATCACCAGTTGTCGGGTTATAAGTAACCATATAGACAGTTGTATCAAAGGCGCCGGTAATCGTTGCTGTTGCCCCGTCCATACCTCCCATATGATCTGCGTTTATCACCGCTTCACCACCAACAGGATATGTAGGGTTTTTCGCATCAGCCAGTCCTTCTGGTACTTCACCTGAACTTGAATGGTCCATTTGGGCGTGATCCATTTGTGAATGGTCCATTTCTTCCTTAGATTTTGACTCTTCTTCATTTCCGCCGCAAGCCGCTAAAACAAACGCTGTACATAAAACAAGCGAACCTCTTACTAGACTCTTTCTTTTCATCGCTGCATTTCTCCCTTTTCTTCAATTTGTTCCCTAACTCATTATACCCCTGCACGGTATTTTCATAACCTTACATTTTTTTAAGGATCGATTTATATTAGTTTACTTGACAAAGTAAGAGGGAAATCAGAGTGAACAAACTGTAATGAGGAGGAATAGTTTATGTCACATGAACAACATCAACAATTGCTGCAAACTTTACATGAATGTATGGCAGCATGTAACCACTGTTTTGACGCCTGCTTAAAAGAGGATCACGTTCAGATGATGACGGAATGTATCCGTTTGGACAGAGAATGCGCTGATATTTGCAGCTACTTGGAACAGGCGATTACTAGAGGTACACCTTTTATTTCCGAGCTGGCTGCCGTTTGTGCAAAAATTTGTGAAGCATGCGGAAATGAATGCAAAAAGCATGATCATGACCACTGCCAAAAATGTGCGGAAGCGTGCTTTAAATGTGCAGAAGCATGTAAAAAAGTGGCCTAAACTTAAGAAAAGTTGCTCCAGGTTCATTTACCTAAGGGGCAACTTTTATCTGTTTAAATATTTATTTCAGTTGAGCACTTTTCACAAATAAATTTGCATTCCAGATTTAAATAAGCTTTGATTTCCGTAAACCCCTTTCGCTTCGGGTAACGCATTTGAACCAATACTTTTTCATCGTCTTTAATTTCATTATTACATTTCATACATTTTGGAATTATTAGGGCCATTCTATTCCCTCCCACTATTTTATACTTCAGCTACACTAATACTACCTTTGTACAAAAAATCCTGCCCTTTACTTTTTCCGAACAGGAAGCCAAATTTCACTGTAAGCATAACCTTTTTTATTTTCATCCATTTTAGTAAACGAAAAAGTTGGTGCTTGGATAATTTCGTAATCCGAAGTGGGTAGCCATTCCGAGTATGTTTTAGCCATTGTTTCTTGTAACCTGGAAGGGAACGGTCCTTCATTTGGAAATACTGCCCACGTACATGCTTCAACTCGCACTTTGTCTAATTGGTCACTAACTTCAGCTTCAGTGGTTAAGACACCGATCAAATGAGTTAACTCCCCTTCTTCTTTCAGGAAATTCGCATCAGCATGATAGGATGCATTCACAATTTCAAAAGGCTCTATATTTTGTAGTGCACGCATTTCTTTTCTTTGTTCTTCTGTTATGCTTTGGGCCAGCTTTACGATTTCCTGATTGACACCTTCAAACTGCATAGGCACACGTTTACTTACCCCTGCTAAATTAAACGCTTGTTTATCTTCAATTCTCCATTCCATCGAAACTCCTCCTTTTACTGTAATAACGAATGTGAGTTTAGGAAATGACTTGCTTATTTTCTTTTTGATGACATCCGAAGGTAAGCAATTACACCATTTTCTAAATGCTCTAGTAAAACCGTCGACTGACTGGTAACCGTATTTAAACGCAACATCTGTTACCTTTTCTCCATTTATTAAATCCTTATTCGCTTCTGATAGTTTTCTGTTTTTTACATACTCATTTAATGTCATCCCTGAAAGGTGAAAAAATACTGTTCTAAAGTGGTAGTCGGAAACCCCGGCATAGTGCGCAATGCTTTCAAGAGACAAGTCCTCGGTTAAATGTTCTTCAATATATTCAATCACCTGATTTAATTCTTTTAACAACATATCCCTCCTTCATGGGTACATATTAGCAAAGCAATTATAAGAATACTCGATATTTTCATCTGAAAAAAATCGTATTAAATGTACTTCTTATGGCACTCGTTGTTTATTAGAGGAATAAAAAGGGTATTCACACTTATTAGTAAGATACTTAGCAAAATAGATTGTAGAAATACATGAGAGGAGTTGATACGTAATATGCGGTTGGAAAAAAAGCTAATATTGATTTTCAGTTTTATCGCGGCCTGCTTCTTATCTGCTTGTGCGGAGAAGGAAAAGCTTGCCGACGGATCTGAACTGATACATAAAGATCAGTTTGTTTTTGCTGCATCTGGCGAGTTTAAACCATTTAGTTATGTAAATAATGAGGACCTTACGATGTCAGGCTTTGATATCGAAGTTGGCGAAGCGATCGCAAAAGAACTCGGTCTTGAACCGGTTCAAAAGCGGATCAAGTTTAAAGGTATTGTAGAAGGAGTCAAGACTGGCCGTGCAGATGTAGCTGTTGCCAGCCACACGATTAATCCACAGCGAAGCAAACATGTTGCTTTCTCTACCCCCTATTATTATTCTGGACCGCAAATTTTCACCCGACCAGAAAGTGAAATTAAAACTGTTGATGATTTAGCCGGAAAGGAAGTCGCTGTAGCTAAAGGGTCAACCTATGCTGATACAGCCTCCCGGTATACAGATAATGTTAAAACCTATGACAGTGACATCACTGCTTTGCAGGCGTTAAACAGCGGTCGTCATGATGCGGTAATCACCGATTTTGTAACCGGAAAAAATGCTGCAAAAGAAGGGTTTAAAGTTGAAGGGCAGCAGTTAATCGAACGCAGTGAACAAGCGATTGTACTGCCTCAAGATAACCCCAACCTGTTAAAGCGAGTTAACGAGGCGCTGGAAAAACTCCGGGAAGATGGAACACTATCTCGGATTAGCATGAAGTATTTTGGTGAGGACATTACAAAAAAACCTGAATAATTCAATCCTCTAAAAAAGAAAGGAAGTAGGTACAGTGCCAAGTTTTTCACATTTTCTAGAAGTATTAGTAGATACAAAAGATATTTTCCTTAAAGCTATGCTCTTAACATTGGAGCTGACGGTAGTATCCATTCTGATAGGTATCGTAATCGGGCTTTTCTTTGCGTTAATGAAAATTTCTAAAATAAAAGTATTAGAGCTCATTTCAGATATATATGTCTTTTTAGTCCGCGGAACACCGCTAATTGTTCAAATCTTTATCCTCTATTTCGGACTAAGCGGAATTTTCCTTCTTCCCGATTTCTGGGCTGCTTCACTTGCTTTGGCTCTACATAACGGCGCATACATTTCTGAAATTCTTCGAGGTACTATCCAAGGTGTCGATAAAGGTCAGATGGAGGCAGGACGCTCTTTAGGGATGACCAAAGTTCTGACATTAAGAAGAATTATTCTTCCGCAGGCATTCCGCCGTGCGCTCCCGCCATTGGGTAACCAATTTATCATCGGTTTGAAAGATTCTTCGTTGGCCGCATTTATCTCGATGAATGAACTCTTTAATGTAGCGACAACGCTAGGATCTAATAACTTTGACGAAATGACTTATTTACTCATTGTAGCGATCTACTACTTAGTGTTGGTGGCATTATTGACATTAGTAGTAAACCGTTTCGAAAAGCGATTAGCAATTAGTGACAGGTAGGAGGCGTAAGCAATGGAAGCAAAAGAAATGATTAAAATTAATCAACTAAATAAGTCATTTGGAGACTTACATGTATTAAAAAATATCGATATGACCGTTTTCGAAAGCGATGTTGTTTGTTTAATAGGATCGAGTGGCTCAGGAAAAAGTACTCTCCTTCGATGTCTGAACTTTTTAGAAAGAAAAGATAGTGGCAGTATAACCATAGGGGGCAAAGAAGTCGACCCTAAAAATGATAACCTTAACAACATAAGGGAAAAGGTAGGAATGGTATTTCAACATTTTAACCTATTCCCCCACAAAACTGTCTTGGAAAATATTATAGAAGCTCCGGTAATGGTTAAGGGCATTGACAAAAAGGAGGCAATCTCCAAAGCAAAACATCTGCTGGAAAAAGTCGGCTTGGAAGATAAGGCCGATGTCTACCCTAATAAACTATCCGGCGGGCAAAAACAACGGGTAGCAATCGCTAGAGCGCTTGCAATGGAACCGGAAATCATGCTTTTTGATGAACCGACATCAGCACTTGATCCAGAGCTTGTCGGTGAGGTTTTAACAACGATGAAAGAATTGGCTCAAGAAGGAATGACAATGGTTGTTGTTACCCATGAAATGGGCTTCGCTAGAGAAGTGGCTGACTGGATCGTGTATATGCATGATGGGGAAATTATCGAGCGCGGTGACCCCGATCAATTTTTCAACCATCCGAAAGAAGAGCGAACAAAAGAATTTCTGAAAACGACAATGCTGAAATAATTAACGAGGGTCCTGTCTAATAGTAGGCAGGACCCTCATTTTTATTATCGTGTATGATTACACCGGATAAACGGTCTTATGATCAGCCAAGATGATACATTTACTATCATTTTCTGAGAAACGCACATCCCCTTCAGATGAATAGAACCATGTTTTTTGATTCTGGTTATCTTCTTCTACATAAAAAATATTGAGTTCATCTCGGAATTTCAATAACGTATTGACGGTTTCTTTATTCGTTTTAAAAGAAATTTCCCAACTGTTTTCAACTAGTTTAATTTCATATTCTGTAGTTTCGCAGAATAGTCTGCTGCCGACAGTATGACGTACATATAGCATCTATCCTTCACCTCCAGGCAGATCGATTAAAAGGATAAATGCATCCTTTTTGGCATGTATTGTTAACGAATGAAGGTCGGTGATTCGTGCGTCATCACGTCTTTGCAGTGTAACATCCCCATTTAGAGAAACTTCTCCTTCAATGACAAATACATAAATTTTACGTCCTTCTTCTTGCTGGAATTGAATTTCTTTTTTCGCGTCTAATTTTGAAAGATATAGCGTAACGTCCTGATGGATCATCGCTACATTTCCTCCAGCATTCTGGGATACGACCGGTAATAACTCATTTCTTAACTTGTCAGGATCAAACGTAATATCCTCATATGATGGTGTTAACTGCTTCTGATTTGGAAGAATCCATAATTGTAAAAAGTGAGTATCCTCAGCTTCTGCTGGATTCACCTCCGAATGAAGTACACCCGTACCAGCTGTCATTCTTTGCACATTGCCGTACTGAAGGGTACCGACATTCCCTAAATTATCTTCATGTTTTAACTGCCCTTTTAATACAATCGATACAATTTCTGCATCCCTGTGCGGATGAATGCCAAACCCCTTGTTCGGTTTAACGATATCATCATTTAAGACACGCAATGGACCAAATTGGATATTTTCTTCATCATAATACGGACCAAATGAAAAACTAAAGTGGGTTTCTTGCCATTCATTCTTTGCTGTAAATCGCTTAGTAGAAGGATTATGTAAAATCACTCTAAATCACCTTTCCATCATTGAAATAATTTATCTTGAATTCAAGATAAATTATACAGTAAATAAAAGGAATTTGCTATATATTTGAATCGGTTAAATTAATACAAAAAAAGAGATTGGGGCAGAAGTAGAAATAGCATTGGTTAGAAGAAACCACTTATTAAGAAACGGATATTTCAGAAAATGGATTGTAATGGAGGGCGAGAGTTCGTGCTGACAGTTTCACCCTTCGCATTGTTAAAACACTAACTGACAGCTAACGACCGCGGAAAGCGTCCCGGAATGGAATCAAATTTTATCGCTCAGCAAAAAAATGCTATTTTTCCCTTAGAGAAAAATAGCATTTTTGGGTTATGTCCCATCCTCTTTTACTTAACTTTTCATTCTCCATTTTTATTAATTTCCCGTTCATTTATCGGCTGAACAGGACGGTGGTTGTCCGGGAAAATTTGCTGGAATGCTTTTATTTGTGCTTTTGACATTTCAATCGGCTGCTCAAAAACAATCCACTGTACCTCTTCTGTACAAGGAGGTGTCGTTAATGAACCAGCGTATTGGTAAGTTGTTTCATTTTCTGGTAATAAAGCTTGTAAGTCAATTTCATGTTTTTCGGAATTACCTTTTGCCGTTTTATCTGTCGGTAATTCATTCCACATCGATGAAAGCATTTTGTTTTCAATTCCTTCTTGAATCATTAACCCAATAACAGCCAGCTTTCCATTTTCGTCACTATGTACTAGATGAAGTTCCATATCATAGTTTTGGCCGTTAAACTGGTGCTCGCTTGGTGTATGGAAATGAAATTGTAAAAGCTTGTATTCATTACTTTCAATGGTAATGTGGTTACTTTCTGTTATGGCATTCGCCTGTATCGTATGACCGTTATTTTCAAGTGTAAACGGTGTTGGTTCATAGTGAATCTCACTCTTACCTTTTGATTTTCCATCTGCTTTTACCTCGGGAAATTCAACATTAATCGGCGATTGTTCGCTTCCATTTACACATGTTAAATTACTGGGATCAAGTTCTCCCCAGTGTTCAGGTCCGGTCGATTCCTCATAAGACCATTCACTCTGATTAGCACTTGTTGTAATTACTTCTTTTTCCTTTTCTTTTTCTTCACTTTTTTGTTCCGCGCATGCAGCAAGCATCAAACTTGAGAACATCGCTAAAAATAAGTATCCAAGTTTATTCATCTTCTGTAGCTCCTCTTATCTCTAGAATAATAAAATTATTCCATATATAATTATTATATCCAAATAAATATACTGAAATATTAAAATTCGGTTAATATAACCTACTCCTCTATCCATATATAGAATCATAATCTACACTTCTTTTAGTCATTTATACTTCATTTAGCATTCGCTCTTTCAGCTTATTTATAACTTGGAATGTAAATTTGCGGCATAAAATAAAAAGAGCAAGCTCAGTGTTCTAAGCTCACCCTTTTCACTCTATAAATGCTTAAAAACTTTCTTTGTTAGCTCGACTTTTCATTGTATCAATAGAAATCAAAGGCCTCTCTTCCAATTTGTTTACCCGGTCCTGTGCCGGATGGGCAAACCAAACTACACCACATAAAACGACCGCACCCAGCACTCCCTTACTATTCTTCCAGCTAACCATTCCTATCACTCTCCAATAAACCTAAAGCAACTGCCTTAACTCTTCCGTCATTTCCTCCACTAATTCCGGTCTTCCATGAAACTGGGCAGGAGTATTTTGAAAGAGCTCCACCTGCCAGCCGTTATTCTTTTTCACAGCTACCAGTGTTTGATGGGCGTTTACGGCAGGCTCAATATCTGACTTTCCAGGAGGTATCATTCCCGCAATCGCATATACAATTGCTGCATCTTTTCCAAGCGACCGTATCTCTTTTACTTTCGTTATAAAAGGAGCGGTTGGATGATTTTCAAAAATAGGCGTAAGATGCGCTAATATTTCTTCTTTGCCAATTAGCTTACTTCCATCAAATCCAATTTGTACTCCCTGTTCTGCAAATTGATCAGACATCCCTTGAGCATCACGTCTATTCCAGGCATCAATCAGTTTATTGTAAAGGTTTTGAACTTCAGTATTCATATTAATTCCCCCTTGGATTTTACCTACAAAGCTACACATTTAAAACCATCCGCACTGTTTTTAACGTATGGCCCTCAAAAAGATCATCGAACTCTTTCAACACTTGAAAGCCTTTTGCGTCATAAAAGCTCTTGCCAATTTTATTGTCCTTTTCGACATTTATATAAATCTCCTTTACGCCTTCCAGTTCATTAATTCCTTTTTGCAATAAAGCTGAGCCAACCCCTTTTCCCTGGTATTCAGGATAAAGATAAATAGCCCCTAATTCAGCTTTCCCTTCATCATTAACAGGAGAGAAGTTCGCGAACCCTATAACATTGCTATCGATTTCAGCTACAAAAAGAAAAGAACGTTCCAATCGTTGTTTCATTCTTTCATCATTGTAGGCCGTCTTTAGAAACTTTTCTTGGATTTCCAAAGGAATGATTCCCTTATATGTAGCATTCCAAGTTTTTTTTGCCACATCCTGAACATGTGGAATGTCTTCAGCATGCATTTTACGAATTAGTGCCATTTTAATCTCTCCCCTTCTAATTTCATTGGTTATATAAGTTAATACTAACATGTATTACCAAAATCAACGAAACCTTAATTTATTCTCCTACTTCTTCAATTTTACAGACACTTATTGCTACATATTCGCAAAAGGTATGTAAAAAGTTTATTCGCCAATTTTAGAAAGATATTCGCCAAGTCCCATCCAAATCAACCGAATCACCAGTCCCCCGCTTTCAAAGCAAAAAAGCGAAAGGTCAATACAACCTTTCGCCTCATTAAATTATTCAAAAGGCCAGCTTGGCAGCATACAGCGTAACTTCTTATCTGCACGTTTCCCAAGCACATAATCTGCCTGCATCATTGTATGAATTTCGCGTGTCCCTTCATAAATGACCGGTGCCTTGGAATTACGTAAATAACGGGCTACTGGATATTCATCGGAATAGCCGTATGCCCCGTGGACTTGAACCGCATCATCCGCAGCTTTATTCGCAAAGTCGCACGCCTGCCATTTGGCGAGCGATGTTTCCCTAGTGTTGCGCACGCCTTTATTTTTCAGTTCTCCTGCGCGATACACTAGCAATCGACTCATTTCGTAGCCGGCTTCCATTTTTGCGAGCATTTGACCCACTAGTTGATGCTCACCAATCGGTTTGCCGAAAGTTTCGCGTTCCTTGCAGTACTTTACGCTCGCTTCGATACATGCCTGTATTAAGCCGACCGCTCCTGCAGCAACAGTAAAACGGCCGTTATCAAGTGCAGACATTGCAATTTTAAACCCTTCTCCCTCTTCACCGAGCAAGTTTTCTGCCGGAATTTTGACATCCTCAAAGAACAGTTCACCTGTATTGCCTGCACGAATACCGTATTTGCCTTTAATCGCCTTCGAGCTAAATCCAGCCCATTCACGCTCTACGATAAATGCCGAAATACCGTGATGCGCTTTTTCCTTATCTGTATAAGCAAACACAAGGAAATGGTCTGCGATATCACATAAGGAGATCCAAGTTTTTTGGCCGTTCAAAATATAATAATCTCCATCACGCTTCGCAAATGAACTCATCGCTGCAACATCCGATCCGGCACCAGGTTCTGTCAGTCCGAATGCTCCGATTTTCTCGCCCTTTGCCTGGGGCAGCAAATACTTTTGCTTCTGCTCTTCTGTACCCCATTGCATGAGCGTCATACTATTTAAGCCAGTATGGACGGAAACGGCCGTACGAAATGCCGTATCCCCGCGCTCCAGCTCTTCACAGACAATCGCAAGTGAATTATAGTCCATTCCTGCTCCGCCGTATTTCTCCGGTACACAAACCCCCATTAAACCCAGTTCGGCAAGTCGCTTCCATAAATTTGGATCAAAACCGCCGCCCGCATCCCAATCGGCAATATAAGGGATAATTTCTGTATCAACAAATTGTCTTACTGTTTTTCGTAAAAGTTGCTGTTCTTCCGTAAGTTCGAAGTTCATAGGCTCACTCCTACCACTTTACAATCATTGATGAACGGTGTGATGTTTCTTTAATATCAACACCTCGCTTCGCCATTTCCTGAATAAACTCACGACCCGGCACAACAGTTTCCGGTGCAAACACACCACGCTCCACAATCAGGCCCTTGCCAATCATTTGGGCCACGATTGAAATCGTATTTGCTGTCGCACGCGCCATGGCCGTCACGTTTTGCTCGATATCTTTTCTTACGACCATTTCATATTCATACGTAATTTGCTCTTCCGATTTTTCACCTGAAATAATTGCACGTAATAGTACTGCATCGACATTATTGCCGATATCCAGTTTTTTCTGTAATACTTCCCTTGTTACTTCCCGGACATTTACTTCACGACCGCCTGCTTCAACTGTATTGTTTTTATCAAGGAAGCCTAATTCAGCTAGCAACTTAAATTGCTCCGCATGACCTTTATAGCGGATTGTTTTGTATTCGAGTGTTTTCACATGAGGGAATGTTTTATATAAAGTTGAAATTCCGCCTGATGTATAGAATGCCTCTAATACTCCGAACTCGTCAAAGTAGATCGGCTCCAGTCCAGTTAAAGATTCGACCTCTGTAAGCACACCTTTTTGGATCATTTTTGAAGGCTCTGTATAGTGATCGAATACTCCATCCAGCGAGAACACACGAATATAATGCAGTGGAGGCTGTGGCGTCGTTGGGATTCCACCTACGTAAAGTTTGATTGAATCTACGGAATCATACTTTGTGGCCCCGTAACCCGTCAGAATATTAATCATCCCCGGTGCTACACCTAAATCCGGAATAATCGTCACACCTCTATCGACTGCCTGACCGTGCAGTTCGAAAATAGATTCTGTAATCCCGCCAATGTGGCCTCCTAAATCTACTGAATGCACCCCTGCATCAATTGCCGCTTTTACGACACGTTCATTGAACTTATAGAACAGTGCATTCACTACTACATCACCGCGGCTGATGACATCACGCAATGCTTTGTCATCTTCTGCATCAAGCTGTAAAACTTCCACCTTATCTGTATTCAATGTATTAACGAATTCCTTTGCAGGACCTGTTGAAACATCGGCTAAATATATCTTTTCCACATCTTCACTACGGACTAAATCGCGCGCTACTTCTTTCCCCATCAACCCTGCACCTAACACTACTACTTTCATGTAAACATCCCCTTTTTTATTAAGTCAATTACGCATCAGCGTGATTGCGTCCAGATTTTTGAGATGTGATGATTCGTAGACGAATCATCAAGCGTTATTATCGATTTGGGCACGTTGCAACTTGCCGCTGTAGTCTATATAAATACTCTTCCATTCTGTATAAACATCAAGAGCTGCCTGACCTGAATCGCGGTGACCATTTCCTGTACCTTTCGTCCCGCCAAACGGCAAGTGGATTTCCGCGCCTGTTGTTCCTGCATTTACATAAACAATTCCTGTATCAAGCAACTGCTGTGCTTTGAAGATTTTGTTGACATCTTGCGAGAAAATCGAACTTGATAAGCCAAACTTTACACCGTTGTTCACTTCAATTGCCTCTTCCAAACTGCTGACTTCAATAATACTAATGACAGGACCGAAAATTTCCTCTTGTGCAAGAATGCTTGATGCTTCCACATCGGTAAAAATTGTCGGGGCATAATAATAGCCTTTTGCCAATTCGCCTTCAGATAAAATTTCTCCGCCAATCAGCAGGTTGGCACCTTGCTGCTTACCGATCTGTACATAATGGTTGATTTTTTCAAGCGCAGCCTTATTAATGACAGGACCTACTTTAACTGAAGGATCCAACCCGTCCCCAATTGTCAGCTGCTTTGTTGCCTCCACAAGGCGATTTTCCAACTCCTGTTTTACATTTTTATGCACGATTACACGGCTACATGCTGTACAGCGCTGCCCAGCCGTACCAAAAGCACTCCATAAAATACCTTCAAGCGCTAAATCCAAATTAGCATCATCCATTACAATGACCGCATTTTTCCCGCCCATTTCAAGCGAAACTTTCTTCAGATGTTTTCCGCCAAGCTCGGCTACTTTGCTTCCTGTCGTTGTTGACCCCGTAAAGGAAATCACACGGATGTCCGGATGCTCGACGATCGCTGTTCCCACTGTAGGACCTGAACCGAATACAACGTTGACCACACCAGGCGGCAAGCCGACCTCTTCAAATATTTTTGCAAGCTCGTAAGCCATAAAAGGTGTTTCGTTAGAAGGCTTCCATATAACCGTATTACCGGCAACGAGTGCAGGGAAAGACTTCCATGTTGCAATTGCAATCGGGAAATTCCATGGCGTAATGAGTCCTGCCACCCCAATCGGAGCGCGCACACTCATCGCAAACTTATTCGGCAATTCCGACGGGACCGTTTCTCCAAATAAACGTCTACCTTCCGCTGCCATATAAAGTGCCATGTCGATTCCTTCTTGTACTTCTCCGCGCGCTTCTTCAATGACCTTGCCCATTTCCTTCGTTAATATTTGCGCAAGATGTTCTTTCTTTTCTTTCAGCTTAAATGCAATTTCATATAAATAATCTGCTCGTTTTGGCGCAGGGACAAGCGCCCATTCTTTTTGAGCCGCTTTCGCTTTTTGAGCAGCGAGTTCGACTTGGAATTTTGTCGAAAGTGGTATCGTTCCTAACTGTTCACCATTTGCAGGATTGATCACAGGCATCGTTTGCAATGAATCGTCTTCTATCCATTCTCCACCAATAAAATTTAACAGCTTCATTTCTCCACCTCACAAATTCTCATTTACCTTTTAATTATTCGACATTCTCTACTTTATTCCCTTTTTTTCTCAAAAAGAATAACAGATACATATTATTCGATGACAAATATTATTTTCATCCTTTTGAAACTTTTGGAATTTTCAAGCGTATCTATTATTGTAAATATTAAATTGGATTGTAAGGAGACATAAAAATGAAAAATCATGAAATCGACTACGTCTTACACGGCGATGATATGCAGTTTGTAGAAGTGGAGCTTGACCCGCAGGAGACGGTTGTGGCTGAAGCCGGAAGTTTAATGATGATGGAAGATCAAATCCATATGGAAACCGTATTCGGTGATGGCTCGGCAAATCAGGGCTCCGGATTGATGGGGAAATTACTTGGCGCAGGAAAACGTTTAATCACAGGCGAAAGCTTATTCATGACAACGTTCACTAACAATGGCATGGGCAAACGTAAAGTATATTTCGCTTCTCCATATCCAGGTAAAATCATTCCGATGAATTTAAGCGAATTGGACGGTAAAATCATCTGTCAAAAAGACGCATTTCTAGCTGCGGCGAAAGGTGTATCGGTTGGAGTAGAATTCCAGAAAAAATTAGGTACAGGATTCTTCGGTGGTGAAGGGTTCATTATGCAGAAGCTTGAAGGAGACGGTATGGCCTTTGTGCATGCAGGTGGAACAATTTACGAACGCAAACTTCAGCCAGGCGAAACATTGCGCATTGATACTGGATGTTTAGTCGCGATGACCCAAGATGTAAATTACGATATCGAAATGGTAAGCGGCATTAAAACGGCTTTATTCGGCGGAGAAGGTTTATTCTTTGCAACGCTTTCAGGTCCTGGTACAGTGTGGGTACAATCATTGCCATTCAGCCGTCTGGCAAGCCGTGTGTTTGCTGCAGCACCAATTTCTCAAGGTGGTGGCGGTAAAGACGCAGGTGAAGGCGGCATCGGCGGATTATTTGATCTGTTCAATAAATAAGCTCAAAAAAGGAGCTGTCCCGAATATTACTTCCGGACAGCTCTTTTTCCTTGTTATACAGCTAAAACGATAATTAAGATTAGTGCCAGCACAATTCGGTAAATCGCAAATGGCGTTAATTTCACTTTTGAAATCAGCTTCAGGAAGAATTTAATCGAAATAAGTGCAAATACAAATGCGCTCACAAAGCCGACTACATAAAACCAAAAGTGATCGGCGTTAATTTGATCCCAGTTCTTAACAAGTGACAATCCGCTTGCCCCCGCCATAATCGGCACGGCCATAATGAACGTAAAGTCCGCAGCTGTTTTATGATCCAAGCCAAGCAGCACTCCGCCTGAAATCGTTGAGCCTGAACGTGAAAACCCTGGCCAAAGCGATAGACATTGGATAAGCCCTATTTTCAATGCTTTACTGTACGAAATATCATCCAATGACGTAATTGCCGGTTTTCTCGGACCAAACTTATCGGCAATAATCATAAAGATCGCTCCGATAATTAATCCTATAATTACGGTTTTGATACTGAATAAATTTTCATCGATAAAATCTTCAAACAGCACTCCAAAAATACCTGCTGGAATAATACCGACAATCACATGTCCTAAATTAAAACGCGTCTTTTTCTGACCTTCTATTTTATATAATCCAACTAAACTTAGTAATCGTTTCCACATAACGAAAACGACCGCCAGTATCGATCCAAGCTGAATTACAATTTTAAATGTATTTGCCGAGCCGGATCCTAGAAATTCCTTCGTTTGCAGCCACATATCATCAACAATAATCATATGTCCTGTTGAGGATACAGGCGCAAATTCGGTCATCCCTTCGACAAATCCCAAAATCAAAGCTTTTAAAAGCTCAATCCATTCCATTTTTCCGTTCCCCTTTTTACAATCTTATTCGCTAAATTTTACATCTATAACCCATAATTCGGAGCGACTGCCAATACGTGTCGGAGGCCCCCAAAAACCGAAGCCGCTCGAAACAAGCGCATGTAACTGCTCTTTTTCAAGAAGACCGTAGTCCAACTCAAAAACTCTTTCTGTTATGAGATGGTTTGGCCACATTTGACCGCGATGCGTATGCCCGGAAACATGAAAATCCACACCTAAACGGGCTGGCTCATCCAAATCCAACGGTGTATGGTTCATGACAAACCAAGGTAAGTTTTCATTTTCAGGCTGCATCTCTTTTAAAGCTAAGCGGTTCACATTCGTCGCATCTTCCCGCCCTGTTAAATAAAAACGATTCGCCACTAAAATTGTTTCATCCATTAAAATTTTAACGTTCGCCTCAGCCATTTCCTTTTTAAATTCAGGAATCTCATTGCCGTAATATTCATGGTTCCCCAGTACTCCGTATACACCATATGTCGCCTTTAGATTTTTCATCACTTCGCCCATATCTTTTTCGACAAAGCGCTTTGGACTATCATCGACAATATCACCCGGAAGAAGCACTAAATCAGGACTCTGTTCATTTGAAAGCGCAACAAACTTATCCAAATGCCCTTTCCCTGACAACAAACCTAGGTGGAAATCCGATGCCATAACAATACGCATATCGTCTCCAGGCTTATCGATGTTTATCGTGGCATTTCGAACTACCGGTGAATAAGCAAAATATGTACCTGCAATTAATAAAACGATCAGTAAACTGAC